>CANSXE010000001.1 GCA_947650875.1 uncultured Bacillota bacterium
TGGGGATGACCCGGGTGGTGCTGGGCCGGGAGCTGAGCCGGGACCAGATCGCCTACATCTGCCAGAACGCCCCCATCGAGATTGAGGTCTTCGGCCACGGGGCCCTGTGTATGTGCTGGTCGGGGCAGTGCTTTTTCTCCTCGGTGATCGGGGGACGCAGCGGCAACCGGGGGATGTGCGCCCAGCCCTGCCGGCTGAACTACGGCTGGAACGGCAGGGCGGACGAGTACCCCCTGTCCCTGAAGGACCTGTCCCTGGCCGGACATTTGAAGGCCCTGCAAAACATGGGGGTGGCCTGTCTCAAGCTGGAGGGCCGGATGAAGCGGCCTGAGTATGTGGCCATTGTCACCGGCATCTACGCCCGGGCCCTGCGGGAGGACCGGGAGCCCACCCCCCAGGAGATTGACACATTAAAGCAGGCCTTCTCCCGCCAGGGCTTTACCGACGGCTACTACATGGGGGAGAAGGGCCCCGATATGTTCGGCACCCGCCAGGAGGAGAAGGAGCCCCGGGAGCTCTACGCCCAGGCCCGGTCCACCTATGAGAACGGGGCGGAGAACCGGAAGGAGCCGGTGCGGATGTATGCCCTCATCCAGGCTGGCCAGCCCGCCCAGGCGGCGGCGGAGGACGCCCTGGGCCATGTGGTTCATGTGGAGGGCCCGGTGCCGGAGGAAGCCCGGAACGTCCCCCTCACCCGGGAGAAGGTGGAGGGACAGCTCTCCCGCACCGGGGGCACCCCTTTCCAGTGCGAGAAGGCCACCGCCAGGGTGGAGGAGGGCCTGTCCCTCCCCCTGTCCGCCCTCAACGACCTGCGGCGGCGGGTGCTGGAGGGGCTGGTGGAGGAGCGGCAGAAGCCGCCCCGGCGGCGGAAGGAGCGGTATCAGCCCGGGGTGCGGTATGAGAATCAGAAGGAGGGGCCGGTGTTCACCGTCTCCCTGCGCGCGGCATCCCAGCTCAGCGCCGAGCTGCTGAAATGCAGGCCCGCCCTGCTCTATCTCCCTGCGGCCGAGGGGGCCGCCCACCCCGACGCGGTCAAGCGCTGCCGGCAGGCGGGGGTGCCGGTGGCGGCGGTTCTGCCCCGCATCTGCACCGACAGGGAGCTGCCCCAGCTGGAGAAGGAGCTGACCGTCCTCCGGGAGCTGGGCATCGAGGAGGCCCTGGCCGGTACCTGGGGGATGGTCCGCCGGGCCCGGCAGCTGGGCTTTGCTGTCCGGGGGGACTACGGCCTGGGGGTATATAACAGCCAGACCATGAAGGAGCTGAAACGGCTGGGGCTTGTGGGGGCCACCGTGTCCTTCGAGATGAAGTTTCCTCAAATTCGGGACATATCCAAGACTCTCCCCACCGAGTTCATCGCCTACGGCCGCCTGCCCCTGATGATTACCGAGAACTGCATCATCTATAACCACTGCGGGCGGCACACCTGCAATAATGTAAACCTCCTCACCGACCGGAAGGGGGAGCGGTTCCCTGTGGTGAAGGCCTGGGGGTGCCGGAACGAGATACTCAACTCCAAAAAGCTGTTTCTGGCCGACAAGCAGAAGGACTGGCAGAAGCTGGGCCTGTGGGGGGCGCGGCTGATGTTCACCACCGAAAACGCTCTGGAGTGCGCCCAGGTGCTGGAGCGATACATGAATCAGGGCAAATACCAGCCCAACGACTTTACCCGGGGACTGTACTACCGGGACGTGGAGTAGGCCTATGCTCAGCCGTCAAAAACTCTTCTGGCTCAGCCGGGTCTACGACCTGCCCGGCTCTGACGCCCGCTTTCTCCGGGCCGTCCGGGACAACTGCGCCTACCACATCAGGCACTGCCCGGAGTACCGGACCATCTGCCAGGCGGAGGGCTTTTCCCCCGACTGTCTGCGCACCGTAGACGACCTGGAAAAAATCCCCCTCCTGCCCACCCTGTTTTTCAAGCGGCACCATGTAAGCTCCATGCCGGGGTGGCGCACCCCCATGAAGGTGACCTCCTCGGGCACCAGCGGCAGCTTCAGCCGGGTGAGCTTCGACTGGGGCTGTATCTTCGCAGAAATTCCCATGGTCCTCCGGTTGGGCTTTTACCATAAACTGGTCTGCTTTAAACCTGCCCGCTATGTGATCCTGGGCTACAGGCCGGGCAGGCAGGACCGGATGGGGGTGGCCCGCACCATGTTCGGCCTGACCCACTTCGCCCCGCCTGTGGGCCGGTTCTACGCACTGGAGTGGAAAAACGGGGGCTATGTCCCCAATCTGGACGGGGCAGTAAAAACCCTGGCCCGGTGGGCCCGGGGGAGCCTGCCGGTGCGCATTGTCGCCTTCCCCTCCTACCTCTGGTTCGGTATGGAGCGGCTGGAGGAGCTGGGGCTGTCAGTACGCCTGCCCAGGGGCTCCAAAATCCTGCTGGCCGGGGGATGGAAACAGCACTACGCCCAGGAGGTAGACAAGTCCACCCTCTACGCCCTGGCCAAAAGGGTGCTGGGGGTGGAGGAGGAGAACATCCACGAGTTTTTCGGGGCGGTGGAGCACCCGATTTTCTTCAACACCTGCAAAAAACACCACTTCCACATCCCCGCCTACGCCCGGGTGATTATCCGGGATGTGCGCACCTTAAAACCCCTGCCCGTGGGGGAGGTGGGGCTGGTGAATCTCATCACCCCCCTCATTAACGCCACCCCGGTGACCAGCGTGATGACCGATGATCTGGGTTACCTCACCCCCGGGGAGACCTGCGGCTGCGGATTGAAGTCCCCCTACCTCACCATTCTGGGCCGGGCGGGGCTGAACGACATCACCACCTGCGCCGCCGGCGCGGCGGAGCTGCTGGGAAAGGGGGAAATGCCATGATTTTCGCCGGCGGAAAAATTCTCCCCGACCCGGAGCTGAACCCCGTCCTGGGGTATCTGGAGGAGGAAATCGCCCAAACCCTCAGCGGCCCGCCCCTGGAGACGGAGACGGTGCTCAACGCGCTTGACGCCCTGGCCCGGGAGCTGGACAGCGGAGCGCTGGACGGTCTCATTGCCCAGTACGCCCCGCCCGGGGCCCGGGAGGAGCTGGATCGGGTCCGGCCCCAAATCAACAGAAAAATGCTGGAGAGACGGCTGGAGCTGGAGCTGGGCGGTCTCGCCGGGCCCCGGCCCTTCGGGAGCTCCCAGGTCCGGCCGTTGGGGGTGCTGCTCCACATCGCGCCGGGGAATATGGCGGGCCTGCCCGCCTTCACCGCCGTGGAGGGCCTGCTCACCGGCAATATCAACCTGGTGAAGCTGCCCCACGGGGACAAGGGGCTCACCCTTGCGGTGTTCCAGAAGCTGACGGAGCTGGAACCCCGGCTGGCCCCCTGGCTGTATGCCTTCGACCTGTCCTCCAAATACACCGGGATTATTAAGGCCCTGGCCGCTCTGGCCGACGGAATTGTCACCTGGGGCGGGGACGGGGCAATCTCCGCCATGCGGAAGCTGGCCCCGCCCGGCTGTAAGCTTATTGAGTGGGGCCACCGGCTCAGCTTTGCCTACCTGTCGGGCTGGGAAGGCATGGACCTGTTCCCCCTGGCGGAACACATCGTCCGCACCGGCGGGCTGCTGTGCTCCTCCTGTCAGGTGATTTGCCTTGACACCGGCCACCTGTCCGTGGCGGAGCGGTTCTGCAAGCAGTTTTTGCCGGTTTTGGAAAAAGCTGCCGCGTCCCACTATAAAACCCCCGGCCAGGCGGCTCAGGCCGCCCTCTACGCCCGGGAGACGGCGCTGGAACAGATTGTGGACCGGGCCAGCTTCGACGACCTGAATTTTCCCGGCCAGTGCTGTTCCCTCACCCTCCGCCGGGATATGGACCTGGAGCTGTCCCACCTCCACGGCAGCGTACTGGTGAAGCGCCTGCCCCGGCAGGAGCTGATTCCCGTCCTGCGCCGGCAGCGGGGCCGGCTCCAGACGGCGGGGCTGATCTGCCCCGATTCGGAGCGGGAGACCCTCGCCGCCCTGCTGGCCCGGGCAGGGGTGAACCGGATTACCGCCCCGGGACATATGTCCCATTCCTTCCCCTGCGAAGCCCACGACGGGGAGTACCCCCTGCGGCGGTATGTGCGGGTGGTGGACATGGAAAATCTGCAGGGACGGCCGGAGACCGCCCCTGAACAAGAAAATTTTTGAGGAGTTTACAATATGGACTTGAAAATCAAAGCGGTTTCCCCTAAAATCGGTAAGGAAATCCCCCTGCCCTTCTACGCCACCCCCGGTTCGGCGGCCATGGACCTCCACGCCTGTGTGGACGGTGCAGTCACCATCCCCGCCGGCGGACGGAAAACCATCCCCACCGGCATCGCCATCGCCCTGCCCTCGGCGGACTATGTAGCCTTGGTATACGCCCGCAGCGGACTGGGCATCAAGCACGGGGTGGCCCCCGCCAACTGCGTGGGGGTGATCGACAGTGATTACAGGGGTGAAATATTGGTGGGGCTTCAAAACTCCGGGGAATCGGATTTTACCGTCCAGCCCGGCGACCGCATCGCCCAGCTGATGATTGCCCCGGTGATTCAGGCCAGCATCCAGATGGTGGACGAGCTGGACGACACCGCCCGGGGCGCGGGGGGCTTTGGGTCCACAGGACAATAGGGAGGAAGGCTGCAATGTTCGGATTTTTCAAAAAGAAAGAGGAACCCGCCTCTGACCCCAGGGAGGAATACAAAAAGAGGTTCCCCAAGCTCCAGGTGGAGTATCAGCCTGAGGAACTGACCATCCTGGCGGTCACCGGGGCCAACGGCTTTGGAGGGGGCAAGACCCACGGGGAGGAGCTGTGGACCATCTCCATCGGCCTGACCGCCTGGATGGAGGAGGACAGCCCCGACATCCACCGGGGGGAGTTTGTCCTGTCCACTGTCGGGGATGAACAGCTATTGGAGGTCCTGCGCCGGCGGACCCGGCCCGACTTCATCATCAAGTTCCGGGGCCGGGTGTCGGAGGACGGCAAGCGCCTGCTGCTGCTGGACCTGCCTGAGCCGGGATTTGACCCCGACCTGAAGGCCATTCTGGAGGAGCAGAAGAAGCCCGTCACCTTCTGGGAGGAGGGGCTGGGCACCTTTGCCCTCAACCGTCAGGTGGACTGGTTCGAGACCGAGGTGGACTGGCTGGGCGGACAAATCTCCCTGGTCTTCGACGCGGAGGAGGACCGGGCGGAGGTCCTGCAAAGGGCCAAGACCCTGCTGGCCGGGGCGGCAGATTGGGACGAGCGTATCCGGGCGTATGCCGCCGATGACCTGCTGGCCTCCGCCAACGACTGGGCCGAGGACGAGGAGATTACCCGGGAGCAGTTTATTCAGCGGATGGAGCTGGAGTCCATCGAGATCCGGGCGGACGGCTCCTTTGAGTTCTGGTTTGCCGACGGCGATATGTTCTACGGCCACTCCATCCACGTCTCCGGCGACATGGAGAACGGCCCGGACGACGCCGCAATGGAGGGCTGACCCATGCGGGACAAGTGGATGGCCCCCGAGTGGCTGGCCTGCCCGGAGATTCCCCAGTACTCCATCGGCTGGCGGATGGGCTACGGCGAGGACTACGGCTGCCGGCTTTGGGCCTGGCTGCAAACCCTCAGCGACAAGGAGCGGGAGGAGTACGACCGCCTGTTTCCCATGCCTGTCTTCTGGGACGACGTCTCCGTGATGGAGGACGACGAGGAGGGCGACCCCTCCCTGCTGTACGACGGGGAGGACTACTTCCTGCGCCACTGGCGGCCCAACGGCGAGCCGGCCTACGACCGGAAATGGCTGGAACGGCAGTATATCGCCGGAAAAAAGCTAAAATGGGTCCACTTCTGGGGCCACACCCCCGAGCCGGACGGCCGCATCATCGAGACCTGTCTCAGCCAGTGGTGGATGGCGGAGTTTCGGGTGGAGACCCAGCGCTACTGCTGCATGGAGCAGTTTATGATGGCGGAGAAGGCCCGGCTGTTCGGGGACGAGGAGACGCTGGAAAAGATTATGGAAGCCCGGTCTCAGGGGAAGATCAAGGCCCTGGGCCGAGAGGTGCGGAACTTTGACCAGACCGAGTGGGACAAGTGTAAGCACACCATTGTTTTGACGGGGAATTTTCAAAAATTCCTGCAAAATCCCGAATTAAAGGACTTTTTGCTGCGCACCGGGGATAAAATTCTGGTGGAGGCCAGCCCCCGGGACCGCATCTGGGGCATCGGCATGGGCAAGGCCAACGAAAACGCAGAAAATCCCACCGCGTGGCGGGGGCGGAACCTGCTGGGCTTCGCCCTGATGGAGGTCCGGGACGAGCTGCGCCGGGTGTGCGCCAACGAGGACAGGATCGACCGAAATCTGTAGGGGCGGACATTGTCCGCCCGGGTTTACCGGAGGGCTTCCAGCATCAGGCGTGCGCCCAGGAGAAAGCCGGAGCGGTAATACTGATAATTCCGCCAGTCCGCCTGGTCCCCCTCCAGCTCACATAGATTGTCCACAAATTCAGAGCCGAGGACAGCGGCGATTTTGTCCAGCTGGGCCAGGGACGCTTTGGATAATTCCTGTTGCTTTTTGTCCGGCTTCGGGGTAATATCGTAGTCGCCGCTGAACAATTCATATAAGACGCTTTCCATTTTACTCCCTCCAGACCCCTCAGTAAAGCTGAGGTCTATTATACTCAGTTTTGCTGAGTTTGTCAAGAGGTGTTTCTATGTTTTCTAAAGAACTTTTTGGCCAACGCGTTCTGGAACAACGGAAAAAACATGGAGAGACCCAGAAGGAACTGGCGCAGGTTGTGGGCGTTGGAGATACACAGATCATCGGCATTGAGCATGGACGCAATACAACCACCGCCGAGCGTATCGCCCTGATCTGCCAGCACTACAAGGTCTCCGCCGACTACCTGCTGGGACTTACCGACGACCCGGAGCCAAAATATAAGGTGGACGGTTGAGGTCCAGGAAAAGGCCCCCTTGCGAAAGGGGGCTGGCATTCGCGGAGCGAATGACTGGGGGATTCCGTCCTCCGGAGCCTTCCCGAATCAACGGAATCCCCCCGCCACCGGGCTGCGCCCGGCGGCCCTCCCCCCTTTAACAAGGGGGGCTTCAGGTGTAGTAACGAGGTGTTTCTATGAATATCATACTGGCCTCCCAATCTCCCCGGCGGCGGGAGCTGCTGAAGCGGATAGGGATCGAAAATTTCAAGGTGATCCCAGCCCAGGGGGAGGAGCTGGCCACCCGCACCCTCACCCCCGACCAGCTGGTGGAGGAGCTGTCTCAGCGCAAGTGCGCCGAGGTGGCCGCCGCCCACCCCAAAGACCTGGTTATCGCCGCCGACACCGTGGTGTCCGTCCACAACCGGGTGCTGGGCAAGCCCCGCAGCGAGGAGGACGCCGCCCGGATGCTGGCCGCCCTGTCGGGCAAGCTGCACCTGGTTTACACCGGCGTGACGGTGGCGAAGGAGGGGCGGACTCTGACCCAGCACGAGGTGACCTCGGTCCGCTTCCGCACCCTGACCCAGGCGGACATCATCCGCTACATCGCCACCGGCGAGCCCATGGACAAGGCCGGGGCCTACGGCATCCAGGGCTACGGCTCGGTGCTGGTGGAGGGCATTTCGGGGGATTACTACAACGTGATGGGGCTGCCGGTGTGCCGGCTGGCCCGGATGCTGGCCCGGTTCGGGGTGGACACCCTGGCCCTGGCCGCGGAGAAGGAGCAAAAAGCGTGAAGGATTTTTTCCGGCAAAACGGAATACTGCTGCTTGTGATCGCCTTTCTGCTGTCCGTCCTCATTGGAGTGTTCTCCTTTGTGATGGGCGGCCAGGCCGATCCGCTGTCCAACCTGGTCAATACCATTACCGCTCCGGTGCGGGGCGGCGTATCCGCCGCCGCCGATTGGCTGGAGGGGGCGTACGGCTATGTCTTCCGCTACGGGGAGATGGAGGAGGAGCTGAAGGCCCTCCGGGCCCAGGTGGGCAAGCTGGAGGAGGAGGTGCGCCAGGGCGAGGAGGCCAGCCGGGAGAACGAGCAGCTGCGCAAGCTGCTGGACCTGAAGGAGCGGCGGCGTGAGTTCACCTTTGAGACCGCCAAGGTCACCGCCCGGTCCGCCTCCAACTGGGAGTCCACCCTTACGCTGAGCAAGGGCTCCTCCGTCGGCATCGAGGCGGGGGACTGCGTCATCACCGAAACCGGCGTGCTGGTGGGTATTGTGGCGGAGACGGGAATCAACTGGTCCACCGTGTCCACCATTATCAACACCGACACAGCGATTGGCGGCATTGTCACCCGCACCTACTCCGCCGGTGTGCTGGAGGGCGACTTCTCCCTGATGAACCAGGGCAAGCTGAAGCTGAACTACCTGCCCGAGGGGGCCCAGCTGGTGTCGGGAGATGAGGTGCTCACCTCCGGCCGGGGGGATATGTTCCCCTCCGGCCTGCCCGTGGGCCAGGTGGAGGAGGTCTTTACCGACCCCTCCGGCCAGACCCGATACGCCGTGGTGGTCCCCTCCGTGGCGCTGGACTCCCTCATTGAGGTGTTTGTCATCAAGGATTTTGAAATTGTGGAGTGACCGCCATGACCCGCCGGGATTTGATTCACAAATGGCTTGCCTATGCCCTGGGACTGCTGCCCGTGTGGCTGTTGGACGCCTATATCCTGCCCCGGGTCCCCCTGTGGGGGACGGTGGTGCCCATGCTGCTGCCCCTGGCTGCGGCGGCGGTGGCGGTGCTGGAGGGGGCCTACGCCGGCACCGGCTTTGGCATGGCGGTGGGCCTGCTGTGGGAGCTGGCCTACCCCGGCGGCTTCGGCGGCCAGGTGTTTTTTCTGGCCCTGGCGGGGATGGCAATGGGGGCGGTGTCTCAGTATGCCCTGAGCCAGTCTTTCCCGGGCTGTCTCATCTGCTCGGCCGGGGTGCTGGGCCTGCTGGACATTCTCCGGGTGGGCCGGATGCTGTTCATCAACGGCGCCGACCTGCCTGACCTGCTCCAGGTGGCCATTCCCGAGTTCTGTTGGTCCCTGGCCTGGACCCCCCTGGTGTGGCTGCTCTTCCGGTCCGTCTACAACCGGGTGGGCGGGACAAAGCTGGCGTAACGTTTTGCAGCGGGCGCACATCGTGCGCCCGCCGTTGACCCCCCGGGCGGGAAAGGGCGGGCGGACAATGTCCGCCCCTGCACAGAGACAACTCCGTTTTACAGCATAAAGGAGGCCCAATGAACACCAAACAATTTCATCGCCGGACGTGGGCCATTGTGCTGCTGCTGGCTCTGATGGTTACAGCTATGGGCGCCACCCTGTATGACCTGCAAATCAACAACGGCGAAAGCTACCGCCGGCAGACCCAGAAGAAGGTCGCTGAGGAGCAGACCGTCCCCGCCGCCCGGGGGAATCTCTATGACCGAAACGGCCAGATGCTGGTGTCTAACAAAGTGATTTACGAGGTGCGGCTGGATACCAAGCTGATGGGGAAGGACCAGAGCGAGCGGAACGCGGTCCTCATGGCCCTGATTCAGGCCGCCCGGGCGGAGGGGGTGGAGTGGACCGACGGCCTGCCCATTACCAAGACTGCCCCCTTCTCCTTTACCACCAGCGAGCCCTATTTTGTCACCGAACAGGACAACGAGGGCAATGTGGTAAAGACCCTTACCCGGCTGGGCCGGCTGTGTGTGAAAATGAAGTGGATTGAGGACCCCACAAAGGCCCCGGAGGAGACGAAGGAGAGTCCTCCGCCCAAGGAGCCCGGTTTTCTGGATAAGGCCAAGGCCTTTTTTGGCTTCGGCAAAAAGGCGGAGGAGCTCCCCCAGACGCCGAAGGCCCCCGAGCCCCTGCCCGACGCCGAGGGGCTGCTGGGCAAGATGTGCGAGAGCTTCAGCGTCAAGGGCGAAGGGGCGCTGGACCGCAAAAAAGCCGAGAAGAATGGCGAGACCGTCCCCGACCTGAACATCGGCAGCATGTCCAAAGCCGACGCCCGGGCGATGGCCGGGGTGCTCTATGAGCTGTATCTGCGCTCCAAGGAGGTCTATATTGCCACCGAGTACGTCTTTGCCACCGATGTGGACATCGACTTTATCTCCCGGGTGAAGGAGCTGGACCTGCCCGGGGTGGACATCCAGCCCACCACCATCCGCCAGTACCATACCAGATATGCCGCCCACCTGCTGGGCCGGGTGGCCCAGATGGACCGGGACGAGTGGGCCTACTACAAGACGGTGGACGAGGACGGCGACGGTGTGCCCGACTACCAGATGAACAACGTAGTGGGTAAGGAGGGGGCCGAGCTGGCCTTTGAGAGCTACCTCCGGGGCAAGTCGGGCGTCCGGACGGTGGAGCGGAATACCAAGGGCAAGGTCGTGGCTGAAAATTGGATTACCGAGCCCGAACCGGGGGATAATGTAATTCTTACGCTGGATATCGGCCTGCAGGCCTATGTGGAGAATTTGCTGGCCGACGCCGTCCCCAAGCTGGAGAGCGAGGAGACCGAGGGCGCCGCCTGCGTGGTGCTGGACGTGGACACCGCCGAGGTGCTGGTGGCCGCCAACTATCCCACCTTCGACCTGGCCAACTACGCCGCCGAGCTGAAGGAGAAGGGGGACGACCCCCTCCACCCCTTCCTGAACCGGGCCCTCAGCGGCCTGTACCCTCCGGGTTCCACCTTCAAGATGATTACCGCCATTGCCGGGCTGGAGGAGGGGATCATCACCCCCAAGAGCAAAATCAAGGACGAGGGGCGGTATACCTACTGGAGCAATACCAACGCCCCCCAGTGCTGGATCTACCGGCAGTATCGGGGTAATCACGGCATGGTAGACGTAGCGAAGGCCATCGAGGTGTCCTGCAACTACTTCATGTTTGAGGTGGGCCGCCAGGTGGGCATCGAAAAGCTGGATGAGTACGCCGCCCACTTCGGACTGGGGGAGGAGACCGGCGTTGAGCTGGGGGAGAAGACCGGCGTAGTGGCCGGCCCGGAATTCACCGAAAGCCAGGGCGGAACCTGGTATGAGGGCAGCATTACCTCTGTGGCCATCGGCCAGGAGAGCACCCAGGTGACCCCCCTCCAGCTGGCCAACTATATCGCCACCCTGGTCAACGGCGGCACCCGCCACGCCGCCCACTTTTTGAAGGAGACCAAGTCGGGGGATTTTTCAGAGGTTACCTATCAGTATGAGCCCCAGGTGCTGGACTCCATTGACATTGAGGACGAAAATCTGGAGGCCGTGAAGGTGGGTATGCTGAAAATGGCCCAGAGCAACCGGGCCTTCCAGGCCCTGCCCTTTCTGGCCGGAGCAAAGACGGGCTCTGCCCAGGTGAGCGCCCAGACCGAGTCCAACGCCGTTTTTGTCTGCTTCGCCCCTTACGACGACCCGGAAGTTGTTGTGGCCATTGCGGTGGAGCACGGCGGCAGCGGCGGCGAGCTGGCTTCCATCGCCGCCGACGTATTGAGCTACTACTTCTCCTCCAAGGAGACCCGGGAGGAGATACCGGCGGAAAATACCTTGATCCGCTAGTCCCGGACGGCCACAGGCCGCCCCTGCAAAATATGTCAATTCTTAATCGACAAGGAGATGTATCAATTATGGCAGAATGTACCCACGACTGTTCCAGCTGCTCCGCCGACTGCTCCTCCCGGGACCTGCGGGTCCCGGCCAACGCCATGTCCAGCGTCAAGCGGGTGATTGCGGTGGTGAGCGGCAAGGGCGGGGTAGGCAAGAGTACCGTTACCGCCTCTCTGGCGGCGGCAATGGCGAAAAAGGGCCGCAAGGTAGCCGTGCTGGACGCCGACATCACCGGCCCCTCCATCCCCACCGCCTTCGGCATCCACCAGCGGGCCACCGGCTCCGACGCGGGCATCGACCCCGCCGTTACCGCCGGCGGTGTGGAGCTCATGTCCCTGAACCTCCTCTCCGCCAACGAGACCGACCCGGTGATCTGGCGGGGCCCCGTGATTGCCGGGGTGGTCACCCAGTTCTGGCAGGAGGTCATCTGGGGGGATGTCGACTACATGTTTGTGGATATGCCCCCCGGCACCGGCGACGTGCCCCTCACCGTCTTCCAGTCCCTCCCGGTGGACGGGGTGATTGTGGTCACCTCCCCCCAGGACCTGGTGTCTATGATTGTAGCCAAGGCGGTGAACATGGCAAAGATGATGGATATCCCTGTGCTGGGCCTGGTGGAGAATTACAGCTACTTCCAGTGCCCCGACTGCGGCAAGCAGCACGCCATCTTTGGCGAGAGCCACATCGACAAGGTGGCCGCAGAGCTGGAAGTCCCCGTCCTGGCCCGCCTGCCCATCGACCCCACCCTGGCCGCCGCCTTCGACGCCGGCAAAATTGAGGACTTCCCCGCCAACTATATGGCGGAGCTGGCAGATCGCCTGGACAGCTGAATGTTCAAAGCGATTTCCAGCGGCCTTCTCGCCGCCGTCACTGCCTTCTCACTGATGGTCAGCAACTTCCAGTCCCTGATCCCCACATATCCCGTCAGCATTGGGTATGACTATTCCCGGCCTATTCCCGCCAGCGAACAGCGGGGGGACGCGTGGTTTGCCGACAGCGCCTTCATCGGGCACTCCCTCATCGAGGGATTTGAGGTGTGTGCGGACATTGACGCCAACATCCACTACTTCACCGATACAGGTCTCTCCGCCGCGAGAGCCGTCACTTACAGCCAGTTCAGTCTGCCGGACGGCGGAACGGGTACACTGGAGGAGGGGCTGAGACAGAAGGCGTTCAGCAAAATCTATATTATGCTGGGCGTCAACGAAATCAGCACCACCAGAGAGCGCTTTAAGGAGAATATGGCCGCCCTTGTGGAGACTGTCCGGGCCAATCAGCCCGAAGGAATTCCCATCTATATTCTGGAGCTCACCCCGACCACCCAAAAGAAATCGGACGCTACCGCGTTTAACCGGGCGAACGTCCGGAAGCTGAACGAGGTGCTGTCCGAGCTGTGTGAGGAGGAGGAATGCTACCTGGTGGACCTGTCCGCCTGCTTTGCCGACGGGGATGGATACCTCCCCGCCGAGGTTTCCCGCGACGGAGTACACCTTAAAGCCCCGCAGTACCGGGTCATGGCCGACTATCTCCTGACCCATACGGTAGAGGAGCGATAAAATATACCCGCCCGGAACGGTTGAAATTTGCTGTTTCAGGCGGGTTTTTCAAATGTTTTACGCTGTTAAACCACCGGTTGATTGCCAAGCTCCGGTCCTCAGGGTAAAATAGGGACAAAGGAGGGGGAGAGATGGACGCAGTAAAAACAGGCGGGCTGATTGCCCAGAGACGGAAGGAGAAGGAGTGGACCCAGAAGGACCTGGCGCAGCGGCTGCATGTGTCGGTTCAGGCGGTGAGCAAGTGGGAGCGGGCGCTGAGCTGCCCCGACATCGCCCTGTTGGAGCCCCTGGCCGAGACGCTGGACCTCACCGTGACCGAGCTGCTCTCCGGCCAGCGGGGTGAGGAGCCGAAAGAGGAGGTCGTCCGGGATTCCCTGCGCTTCGGACTGGCCCAGCTGGGCCCGAAAATCAGGCGGTGGAGGTGGCTGTTCATTCTGGCGGCCGCTCTGCTTTTGACTATGCTGGCTGGCCTGGGCTATGTGTGGGTCCGGGACAACACCGAATGGCTGCCCCAGCGGGAGACGGTAATCCGGGAATCGAAAGCCTCCGACCGGGAATATCAGATCGCCAGTGCCTTGGGCGCATCAGGGTTCGATCTGCACCTGTATGAGGCCACCCTGGCCGACGACTTTGCCGGGTACAGCATTCAGGCCGAGCTGTGGACACACGACGGACTGGAACAGACATGGCCGATTATATTGCAGTCGCCTGATGATGCCAATATGGATTTTGGACCGCGCCGGCAGCTTCTGGTGCTGAGTCTGAAGCCCCATTTTGAGTGGTCCGAGGAGGAAAGCCGGTGTACAGAAGTCTGGTTTGACTATGGGATCAGCTTTGAGGGCTGTTCTTACAGAGGGAGACTGACGGGTATCACCAGCCCCTATCTGGGCGGCGGCGCCGTTTGGGGTGGGCTGAATGGAACGGCGGTGCTGAATCAGGAGGGGATAGTCCTGTCGGTCATCTCCCTGGGCGGTCCTAACGGCGGTACCTACGCCCCCGGTGGGCTTCCGCCTGAATATGAGGAGTCCGTCTATTTGGTGGTGCGGATGTACTGCGAGTAGCTATTTTGTACAGAAACCCAAACTCCCCGGCTTTGGCCGGGGAATTTTTTTGCCTGATGGGCACAGTTCCAAAGAAAAACTGCTTGACAATCTGGAAGGTTTATGGTAAAACTGTGGAAGTAAGTTATGACTAACCAACCAACTAACCAGGAGGAACCATATGAGCAAAAAAACTTTAGAGGACCTGGCTCCCGGCCAGAGCGGGACCATCCTGTCAATCGGCAACAAATCCGGAACGGTGAAGCGCCGTCTGGTGGACATGGGTCTCACCCCGGGCACCGAGGTGCGGGTGACCAAGGTCGCCCCCCTGGGGGACCCCGTTGAGGTGTCCCTGCGGGGGTACGAGCTCTCCCTGCGCAAGGCGGACGCCGCCCAGATTATCATGGGCCAGCCCCGGCCCCGGAGTACCGGCGCGGCCCGGTGCTGCTCCGGAAAATGCCTGGGTTGCGCCAACGCGGGCAGCTGCACCGCCTTCCATGCTATGACCCGTCCCGACCCGGAAACTGCCCGCCGCCAGCTCCGGGCCCACGAGCACGAGCTGGAGGAGCACAGCGGGCGCTACGACCCCGCCGAGCACGACCGGCGCACCATGCGCATCGCCCTGGCCGGCAACCCCAACTGCGGCAAGACCACCCTGTTTAACGCCCTCACCGGCTCCAACCAGTATGTGGGCAACTGGCCCGGCGTGACGGTGGAGAAGAAGGAGGGCGAGACCCGCATCGGCGACCGGACGGTGACGGTGGTGGACTTGCCCGGCATCTACTCCCTGTCCCCCTACTCCATGGAGGAGATTGTGGCCCGGGACTTTATCATCGGCGCGGCCCCCGACTGCGTTATCGACATTGTGGACGCCACCAACCTGGAGCGCAACCTGTACCTCACCATCCAGCTGCTGGAGCTGGAGCGGCCCACGGTGGTGGCCCTCAACTTTATGGACGAGGTGGAGAAGCGGGGGGACAGGATCGACGTGGACCGGCTGTCCAAGGAGCTGGGGGTGCCGGTAATCCCCATCACCGCCCGCACCGGCGAGGGGGTGGAGGAGTTGATGCACACCGCCCACCGGCAGATGCACCTGGGCGTCACCATCGAGCCCGACGACCTCTACGACGACTACACCCACGACATCCACCACCGCATGGGCGAGCTGCTCCACGACTACGCCTACGCCGCCAATCTCCCCGCCCACTGGGTCTCCATCAAGCTGCTGGAGGGGGACAGCCTTGTGGAACAGGCGCTGGCCCTGCCCCCGGAGGTGAAAACCAGGCTGGACGCCCTGGTGGCGGAGTATGAGAACTCCAGCGATTTAGGCGACCGGGAGACCCTCATTGCCGACAGCCGGTATCAGTACATACAGCGTGTAGTCTCCGCCTCGGTGGTCCGGGGGGGCGTGCCCGGGGAGCTGACCCTCAGCGAGAAGATCGACAAGGTGGTCACCCACCGGGTATTCGCCATCCCCCTGTTTCTGTGTACTATGCTGGTGATGTTTGTGGTCACCTTCGGCCCCTTTGGCTCCTGGCTGTCCGACGGGGTGGGGGCGGCTATGGACGGATTTTCCCAGTGGCTGGCCCCCGCTCTGGAGGGGCTGGGGGTGTCCCATGTGCTCATCTCCCTTGCCTGCGACGGCATCATTGCCGGTGTGGGGGGCGTGCTCACCTTCCTGCCCCAGATCGCCCTGCTGTTCCTGTTTCTGTCCTTTCTGGAGGACTCGGGCTATATGTCCCGGGCGGCCTTCATCATGGACCGGGCCCTGCGCCGGTTCGGACTGTCCGGCAAGGCCTTTATCCCCATGCTGATGGGCTTCGGCTGTTCTGTCCCCGCCATCATGGGCGCCCGGACCATGGAGAACGAGAAGGACCGGAGAATGACCATTCTTCTGGTGCCCTTCATGTCCTGCTCCGCCAAGCTGCCTGTCTACGGGCTGATCTCCGCCGCCTTTTTCGGCCCCTGGGCGGGGCTGGTGGTCTTCGGGCTGTACATCATCGGGATGATTGTGGGCATCCTGTCCGGGCTGTTCTTCAAAAAGACCCTGTTCGCCGGGGAGCCCGCACCCTTTGTGCTGGAGCTGCCCCCCTACCGCCTGCCCTCCATTGGGAATATGCTCACCCATGTGTGGCAGAAGGTGCGGGGCTTCCTGGTGAAGGCCGGGACGCTGATTTTGCTCATGTCCATGGTGCTCTGGCTGCTCCAGTCCTTCGATTTCTCCCTCCACATGGTGGACGACCCCACCCACAGCATGCTGGGGGCTCTGGGCAATGTGCTGGCCCCCGTCTTTGCCCCCTGCGGCTTCGGCTTCTGGCAGGCCGCCGTGGCCCTGCTCACCGGGCTGGTGGCCAAGGAGATGGTGGTGTCCTCCCTGTCCATGTTCTACGGCTTCTCCCTCACCGCCGCCAGCGGGGAGGTAGCCGCCGCCATGACCGGCTTCACCCCTCTGTCTGCATTCGCCATGCTGGTGTTCATCCTGCTGTATGTCCCCTGCGTGGCGGCGGTGTCCACCCTCTTTAAGGAGATGCAGAGCCGGAAATGGGCCTGGTTCTCCATCGCCTGGCAGGTGGGCTGCGCCTATGTGATGGCCCTGCTGGTGTATCAGATTGGGAGCTTGTTCCTATGATTGTAAACGTTGCATTTTGGATTTTTGTACTGGCTATGGACCTGCTGATTCCCGGCGTGATGATTGGCTTCGGCAAGGCGTTTATGAAAAATCCGCCCAGGGAGATCAACCCGGGCTTTGGCTACCGCACACCCAGGTCCTCAAAAAACCAGGACACCTGGGACTTTGCCCAGAGAGAAATGGGCGCAGTCTGGTATAAATGGGGCAGGATTCTGCTGATTCCCTCCGTCCTGCCCCTGCTCCTGGTGCTGGGGCGGGATGTGGCAACGGTGGGCGTTGTGGGGGCGGCAGTCTGCTTTTGGCAGCTGATTCCCATGCTGGGCTCTATCGCGGTAGTGGAGTGGGCGCTGAAGAAAAACTTCGACAAACACGGAAAAAGAAAGACAGAAATGGACTGATTTTGTGATAAAACTGATTTCTCTGGATCTGGACGGTACGGCCCTCAACCCGGAGGGCCGGCTGAGCGATGCGGTAAAGGCGGCCATTACCAAGGCTCGGGGCGCGGGGGTGCGGGTGATTTTCAACACCGGCCGGCCCGCCCCGGAGGCCTTTGCCTTCATCCGGGAGGCGGAGGCCGACACCCTGGTGTCCACCCTGGGGGGCGCAATGGTGGCCGACTGCGTCTCCGGCCAGACCCTCCGCCGGTGGGACGTGGCCGAGCCCTGGGGGCGGAGAGCGGTGGAGATTTGTCTGGGCCGGGATGTCAAGCTGATGGTCTTTGCCGGGGAGGAAATTCTGGTAAAGCCCGACTACAAGGCCCTGCTGGAGAAGGTCTACCCCTACCCCGCCTTCCACCAGGCGGCTACCGTGACGGAGGACCCCCTGGCCTACATGGAGGAGCGTGGCCTGCCCCTGACGAAAATCCACGCCGATGGCAGGCCGGAGGACTTCCCTCTGGCGGAGCTGGCAGCCCTGGAGGGGCTGACCCTCACCTCCTCCAACCCCCACGACTTCGAGGTGGTGGGGGATGGGGTGGACAAGGGCCGGTCTCTGGCCCTGGTGGCCGCCCTGTACGGCGTGCCGCTGGAGCAGTGCGCCGCCGTGGGGGACAGCGACAACGACCTGGCCGCCCTCCGGGCGGCGGGGCTGTCCATCGCCATGGGCAGCGCCCCGAAGAATGTGAAGGATGCCGCCGCCCGCATCGCCCCCTCCAACGCGGAGGACGGCGCAGCCTGGGCGATTTTAAGCTGCCTGCCGGAATGTTGACAGGCAAATGGGGACCGCGAAAGCGGTCCCCATGTTCTGTATCCGGCACATTGGCTGCTTCAGCTTTGGTCTGACCCTTGGGTCACTTGTCCGACTGGGACCCCGGCCGCAGACCAGACAGGCTGGGCGGACACATACTCCTCATAGGTGATTCCCTGCTCCATACAGACCTTGGCGGCGTCTTGACCCACATAGCGGTAGTGCCAGGGCTCAAAGCGGTAGCCTGTGATAGAGTCCTTCCCCAGGTCGTAGCGGAGAATAAAGCCGTATTCGGCGCAGTGGGCCTTCAGCCAGGCAAAGGCCGGGGTGTTCTCAAAGTGGGCCTGGCTGCTGGCCACATTGATGTCCAGAGCCAGACCGGTCTGATGCTCCGAGTGGCCGGGCCGGGCGGAGAAGGTGTCCACCGTGCTCTGCTGATACTGCCGCAGATAGCGGTTATATGTACTTGTCTGCTGCTTGTAAGAGCGGTAGGCGGACACGCTGCGCAGTACCACGCCGTCCGCCCGGGCGGCGTCCGCCATGGCGCGGAAGGCCTGGGCCGCTTCCGGCCGCAGGAAGCCGGACCCGTAGTTCTTGCCCAGGGCTTCCAGCTCCGGGACATAGCCTGCGGGCAGCGTGTAGTGCTTATTGACCAGTACCGTCAGACTGGAAGGGTCTGCTACCTCCCAAATCAGGCTGTAAAAGGCCTGGTCCTGGTCCATGTTCACCTGAAGGACTGCGGCTTCCGCCGTGTCCTCGGGGTGGCTGGCTGACCAGGCGGCGTAGCGGTCCAGCCGGTCGGTCCGGCTGTTGGGCAGGGCCAGATAGACCAGGTCCGTCTGGCTCAGGGTCCCCTGCTCCAGCCGCTCCAGCAGCAGGGCGTCCGCCCCCATGCGGCCGGACAGCGACTCCCGCTGTCCCGGGGTCAGACCTTTTTGGGACAGCAGGGTGTCCGCCCGTTTCCACCGGGCCGCGGCTTCCGCCGCAGATATGACCTCATCCTTGGGGGTGAGGGGCTCGGGGAAGACGGCGGACGGCGCTGCCGGGGGAATCTCCGGGCTGACCGCCCAGTCGGCCGCTCCGGTGGTGGACAGTGTACACAGGCAGAGCCCTGTGGTCAGCACCAGGCAGAGACAGCGCCGAATGGTTATATTACGCATGTTGTGGGTCCTTTCTTGATGTATATTCTGTGGTAATGTCCCGCCGTATGGGGAAAGACTGATCCTCCCCGCGGCAGAGACCCAGGAACCAGGCAAAGAGGGCGGCGCCGTCCACGGTATCCAGCCTGCGGCGGCCAAAGGACATCCGTTCCGGGTGGAACTGGACCCCCATAAGGGGATAGCCGGGCAGCTCCGCCGCTTCGGCAAGGCCGCTCTCCGACCAGGCCGTGACCCGCAGATCCCGGCCCAGGCCGCCCAGCGCCTGGTGGTGGGCGCTGTTGACCGGAAATACAGGGCCGTAGAGCCTGTGGAGGACCGAGTCCTCCGCACTGTGTACCGGATGGACCATGTCCGCCTTGCCGCTGTGGAACGGCCGCTGCGTCGAAGGCAGGTCCTGAATCAGATCGCCTCCCAGGGCTACGTTGATCAGCTGCATGCCGCGGCAGATGCCCAAAATGGGCTTGCCCGCCTGATAAAAGGCGCGGAAGAGGGCCAGCTCCGCCCGGTCACGGTCCCGGTCCGGCGGCAGGGAGCCCCGGTTGTCCTGGCCGTAGAGGGAGCTGTCAATGTCGCCGCCGCCGCACAGCAGCAGGCCGGCGCAGGTCAAATCGGGGGCGGGACAGTAGCCGGCCACCGGACTGCCCCCGGCGCCCCGGAGGGCGGTGCAGTAGTTGTCCATATGTCCGATTTCGCCGGATACCTGTATGTTCAGCCGCTCCATATTACAGCTCGTCCTGAGCCGCCCGGGCCTTGACCAGGGCGATAATCAGGTTCACAGCGCCCTCCACCCCGACGATGCCGGAGTTCAGGGTCAAATCATACCGCCGCATATCGCCCCAGATATGGCCGGTATAGTAGTTGTAGTAGTTAGCCCGGCCCCTGTCCATCTGAACAATGCGCCGCGCCATGTCGTCGGAGGGGATGTGGTACTCCTCCACACACCGCTCCACCCGGCTGTTCAGGTCGGCGTGGACAAAGACCTTCAGGCATTCGGGCCGCTCCCCCAGCACATAGTCAGAGCACCGGCCCACAATCACACAGGGCCCCTCGCCGGCCAGCTCCCGGATAACCTCCGCCTGGGCGAAGAAGGCCTGATGGCTTACGGGCACCCCCTGGTGGGCCAGGGAGGGGATTCCAACGCCTACAGGGGTGATGGACAGATGGAAGCGGCTGCGGGCCCGCTCCTCTGCCCGGGCAATAAAGTCGGGGGACAGTCCGCTTTTTTCTGAGGTTTTCTGAATGATGGTTCGGTCGTAGCACGGAATGCCCAGCTGGGCGGCGAGACGCTTGCCAATGAGACGGCCGCCGCTGCCGAACTCGCGGCTGATGGAGATTACATAGTTGCTCATGAACACACCTCCTTGTGAGATGGGACGGACCGGCGATGAAGCGGGTCCGCGCAGAAGCACGGTTCCTTCTATATATAGTATAATACTTTTTTGGGAAAAAGACAACGGTAATCTGATTTGGGATGAAGGACCGGGAAAAACCTGGGGGATATTGGACATTTTCTCCAAAAACAGGGCGGTTTTAAAGGGGCAAATTCCGCTTGAAATTTCAGAGGAATATGGTATCATACTACTCAAGACGGGTGGAAAGGTTACCCAAAAGAGCGCTTTCCTCCGAACAAACGCTTGTGCTTTGTGGAGCAAAATGTTATAGGAAAGGGGATTCTACCGTGAGAAAAGCAGGCATTCTGATGCCGATCTCTTCCCTGCCTTCTCCCTGCGGGATCGGGACCCTGGGGGCGGAAGCGCGGAAATTTGTTGATTTTTTGGCGGCGGGGGGCCAGTCCTGCTGGCAGGTTCTGCCTCTGGGCCCCACCAGCTACGGCGACTCCCCCTATCAGTCCTTCTCCTCCTTTGCCGGCAACCCCTACTTCATTGATCTGGATGTTCTGGCCGAGTGGGGGCTTCTGGAGCCCGGAGAGTATCAAAATGTCAACTGGGGGGATGACCCGTCGCGGGTCAATTACGAGGTCCTCTATCAAAACCGCTTTGACGTTCTGCGTCTGGCCTGTGCCCGTCTGACCCGGGGGGACAAGTTTGAGATGCGGGGCACCCTCTGGGGCGCGGACTGGCTGGAGGACTATGCCCTGTTCATGGCCCTGAAAGACAGATACGGCGGAATTCCCTGGCTGGAGTGGCCGGAGGAAATCCGCCTGCGGCAGCCCCAGGCGATGGAACAGGCCCGGAAAGAGCTCCGGGAGGAGGTGGATTTCTGGCGGTGGGTGCAGCACCTCTTTTATGCCCAGTGGTGGGACCTGAAGGAGTACGCCAACCAGAAGGGGGTTTCCATCATTGGGGACCTGCCCATCTATGTGGCCCTGGACAGCGCTGACGTGTGGGCCAATCCCGACCAGTTCCAGCTGGATGAGAACGGGCGGCCCACCGAGGTTGCAGGCTGCCCCCCCGACGGCTTTACCGCCGACGGTCAGCTGTGGGGCAACCCCCTGTTCAACTGGGAGCGGATGAAGGAGGACGGCTATGCCTGGTGGCTGCGGCGCATCGCCTGGCAGTTCCAGCTCTACGACACCCTGCGCATTGACCACTTCCGGGGCTTCGACTCCTATTATGCCATCCCTTACGGGGACAAGACGGCAAAAAACGGCGTCTGGAAGCCCGGTCCGGGCATTGCGTTTTTTAAGACGGTGAATCGCAGCCTGGGGAAAAAGGACATTATCGCCGAGGACCTGGGTTTCCTCACCCCCTCGGTGCGAAAGCTGCTCCGCGACTCAGGCTACCCCGGCATGAAGGTGCTGGAGTTTGCCTTTGATAACCGGTATTCCGACAGCGACTACCTGCCCCACCGCTGCCCCGTCCACTGTGTT
The DNA here is from genome assembly GCA_947650875.1 of uncultured Bacillota bacterium. Taxonomy (GTDB): domain Bacteria; phylum Bacillota; class Clostridia; order Oscillospirales; family Oscillospiraceae; genus Lawsonibacter. The sequence continues at coordinate 21,883 of CANSXE010000001.1, forward strand.
GTGTATGCCGGCACCCACGACAACGACACCATCCAGGGCTGGCTGACCTCTGTCCCCAAAAAGACGGCGTCCTACGCAAAGGCCTACCTGCGCCTGAGCAAGCGGGAGGGCTACCACTGGGGGATGATGCGCGCCGCCTGGGCCTCCCCCGCCGACCTGGCGGTGATGCAGCTCCAGGATATTCTCGGCCTGGGCAGCGAGGCAAGAATGAATACCCCGTCCACACTTGGGAATAATTGGCAGTGGCGGGCCCTTCCCGGTTCCTTCGACGAGAAGCTGTCGAAACGGCTGTATCGGGAGATGAAGGTGTATCAGCGGCTGCCCAAGGGGAAACTGAAGAACAAGGAGAAACATTGATATGCAACTGAAAGAACAACTTTTTCAAACGACTCAGTCGCGTTTTGGCTGCGCCCCGGACCAGTGTGATGACCGCCAGCTCTATGAGGCACTGCTGATTCTCACCGGCCGCCTGGCCCAGAACCGCCCCGCCCCCAAGGGGGAGCGGAAGCTCTACTATTTCTCTGCCGAGTTCCTCATGGGCAAGCTGCTGAGCAACAACCTGCTGGCCCTGGGGCTCCACGACGAGGTGCGCGCCCTGCTGGCTGACCTGGGCCGGGACCTGGGGGTTATCGAGTCTATGGAGCCCGAGCCCTCTCTGGGCAACGGAGGCCTGGGCCGCCTGGCCGCCTGCTTTCTGGACTCCATCGCCGCCTTGAACCTGCCCGGCGACGGTGTGGGCCTGAATTACCACTACGGCCTGTTCCGGCAGAAATTTGCCCAGAACCGCCAGACCGAGATTCCCGACCCCTGGATGGATACGGACAGCTGGCTTATTCCCACGGGGATGTCCTTTGACGTGCCCTTCGGCGGCTTCAGCCTGAAGGCGGTGCTCTATGATATTGCCATTCCCGGGGCCAACAACGGCTGTGCCAACCGCCTGCACCTCTTCGACGTGACTGAGCCCGCCGGCGCCCCCTGGGTGGGCATCGACTTTGACAAGGGGGATATCCCCCACCGGCTGACCTCTTTCCTCTACCCCGACGACAGCGACGAGGCGGGCCGGCTGCTCCGGGTATATCAGCAGTACTTTATGGTGTCCGCCGGCGCCCAGCTCATCCTCTCTGAGCTGGAGACCAGGGGCTTTGCCCCGGAGACTCTGGCTGACCATGTGGTGGTTCAGATCAACGACACTCACCCCTCTATGGTCATTCCTGAGCTCATCCGTCTGCTGATTGAAAAGGGTATGACCTTCGACAGCGCCCTGGACCAGGTGCGCCGCACCTGCGCCTACACCAACCACACCATCCTGGCCGAAGCCCTGGAGAAGTGGCCCCTGTCCTTCATTGAGAAGGTGGCCCCCCAGCTGGTGCCCGTCATTCAGGAGCTGGACCGGCGGATGAAGCAGGCCCATCCCGACCCCCGGGTGGCCATTTTGGACGAGCAGAACCGGGTCCACATGGCCCACATGGATATCCACTGCGGCTTCTCGGTCAACGGCGTGGCCGCCCTTCACACGGAGATTTTGAAAAATGCCGAGCTGAAACCCTTCTATGACCTCTACCCGGAAAAGTTCAACAACAAGACCAACGGCGTTACCCTCCGCCGCTGGCTGGAGGTCTGCAATCCGGAGCTGACCTCCCTCATAGACGGCTGCATCGGCCCCGACTGGCGGCAGGACGCCAAGAAACTGGAAAAGCTGCTGGACTTCCAGGAGGACAGCGCCGTTCTGGACCGCCTGCTGGAGGTCAAGCAGCACAATAAGAATGAGCTGTGCCGGATTCTCTGGGCCACCCAGCACATCGAGCTGGACCCCAAGTCCGTCTTTGACATCCAGGTGAAACGGCTCCACGAGTACAAGCGGCAGCAGATGAACGCCCTGTATATCATTCAAAAGTACCTGGAAATCAAAGCCGGCAAGCTGCCGGAGCAGCCGGTGACCGTTCTGTTTGGCGCCAAGGCCGCCCCCGCCTATATCATGGCCAAACGGATCATCCACCTGATTCTCTGCCTGCAGCAGCTCATCGACCGGGACCCCCAGGTCCGCCCCTGGCTGCGGGTGGCCATGGTGGAGAACTACAACGTCACCTGGGCCGAGCGGCTGATTCCCGCCTGCGACATCTCCGAGCAGATCTCCCTGGCCTCCAAGGAGGCCAGCGGTACCGGCAACATGAAGTTCATGGCCAACGGCGCGGTTACGCTGGGCACCCTGGACGGCGCCAATGTGGAGATTGCCCAGCTGGTGGGGGAGGACAATATCTACACCTTCGGCGCCCACAGCGACACGGTAATCGGCCTGTACAAGGGGGATGAGCCCGACGGCCGGGCCTACCGCCCCTTGGACTACTACCACCGTCCGGCGGTGGAGCGGCTGGTAGACTTTATTGTATCCCCCGAACTGCTGGCCATCGGTGACCCGGCGGAGCTGTCCGCCCTCTGGAAGGACATGAAGAACAAGGATTGGTTTATGGCCCTGCTGGATGTGGAGGACTACATCGCAGCTAAGGACCGGTGCCTGCGGGACTATGGCGACCGCCGCGCCTGGGCCAGGAGAATGCTGGTTAATATCGCTAAGTCGGGGTATTTCTCCTCCGACCGGACGATTGCCCAGTACAATCAGGATATCTGGAAGCTGAAATAGAGGTCTGTTTGAAAGGGCGCATCCCAAATCATCGGGGTGCGCCCTCAAGCCGTAGATAAAGCGGAACACCGCACGCCCGGGGAAGGGAAAAGTCCGTTTTATGGGACATAAGCCCCGCTATACTGGGGCGTGAAACCCGGAAAGGAGGAGACCACCTGTGTCAAAAAGTACCAATCAGAAGACCAAGCTGCTCCATCTGTGCCGCATCCTTCTGTTGCGGACCGATGAGGAGCACCCCCTCACCGTCCCACAGCTTATTGAGGAGCTGGCCCGGCAGGACATCAAGGCCGAGCGCAAAAGCATCTACGACGACCTGGAGGCCCTGCGCCTGTTCGGGCTGGACATCCAGTCCCGGAAGGGAAAGACCCCCGGCTGGTTTGTGGGGGGCCGGGAGTTTCAACTGCCCGAGGTGAAGCTGCTCATGGATGCGGTGCAGTCCTCCCGTTTCATCACCCAGAAAAAGAGCGACGCCCTGATCCGCAAGCTGGAGGGGCTGGCCAGCATACACCAGGCGGGCCAGCTTCAGCGGCAGGTCTATGTGTCGGGCCGAATCAAGGTGATGAATGAGAGCATCTACTACAATGTGGACAAGCTTCACGCCGCCATTGCCGGCCAGAAGGCGATTTCCTTTAAATATTTCGACTACGATATCGGCCGGAAAAAGGTCTTTCATCACGACGGAAAGCGGTATGTGGTATCCCCCTACGGCCTGATCTGGAACAGCGAGAACTACTACCTGGTGGCCTTTGACCACTGCCATCAGGAGCTGCGCCACTACCGGGTGGACAAGATGACCGAGATTGTCGTCACCAGCCTGGACCGGGAGGGGCGGGAGCAGTATCCCGATTTTCAGCTGGCTGAGTACGGCCAGAAGCACTTTGGCATGTACGGCGGCCAGGAGGTGAAGGTCACCCTTCGGGGCCGGCGGGACAAGGCCGGCCTGGTGTGGGACCGGTTTGGCCAGGACGTGATTTTGGTGCCCGACGGGGCGGAGCACTTTACTGTCACCCTGCCGGTGGTCATCAGCCCTCAGTTTTTCGGCTGGCTGCTGGGGCTGGACGGCAGCATTACGCTGATCGGGCCGAAAGAGGCGGTGGCTGCCTACCGCCGCCGGCTGTCCGCCACCCTGGAGGAGCTGTCTCAGCCCCCCTGTTGACATATAGATTAAAATCCGCTTAAAAAATCTGCCAACATAGTGGTAATTTTCACGATGCTGTGATATGATAAGCGTGAGGAACTGTAACCACCCATTTGAAAGGAGGAATTGCTATGACGATTTTTTGGCTGGCCGCATTCATTGTCTTTGCCATCGGCGAGGCGGTGACAGTGGGGTTGGTCTCCGTTTGGTTTGCTGTGGGGGCACTGGCAGCGCTGTTTGCTACCGCTCTTGGAGCGGGACTCTGGCTGCAAATCACGGTATTTTTGGGGGTGTCGGCCCTGGCGTTAGCTCTGTTTAAGCCGCTGAGCAGCAAATTCCTCAAGCCCAGGGTGTCCGCCACCAATGCCGACCGGGTGATCGGCTCTGCCGCTCTGGTCACTGAGACCATCGACAACACCCAGGCCAAAGGCCAGGTGAAGGTCAATGGGCAGGTCTGGTCGGCCCGCTCCGCCCAGGATATCGTGATCCCCGCCGGGACCGATGTGAAGGTGCTGCGCATTGAGGGCGTAAAGGTTATTGTGGAGACCGCGTAAGAGAGAGTACACATTGTAATAAATGAAGGAGGAATCAACAAAATGGAATATCTTATCCCCACCCTGATCGTTATTGTCATTGCCATCGTTGTCTTTTCCCTGCTGGCCAGCATTGTGCGCATTGTGCCCCAGTCCCGGGCCTACGTCATCACCTGGCTGGGCACCTTCCGCACCGTATGGGGCGCTGGCGTCCACTTCAAGGTGCCCATTGTGGAGCGCATTGTAAAGAATGTGTCTCTGAAGGAGCAGGTGGTGGATTTCGCCCCCCAGCCCGTCATCACCAAGGACAACGTGACCATGCAGATCGACTCGGTGGTCTACTTCCAGATCACCGACCCCAAGCTCTATACCTACGGCATTGAAAACCCCATGTCCGCCATTGAGAACCTCACCGCCACCACCCTGCGGAACATCATCGGCGACCTGGAGCTGGACCAGACCCTCACCAGCCGGGACCACATCAACACCAAGATGCGGGCCCTGCTGGACGAGGCCACCGACCCCTGGGGCATCAAGGTCAACCGGGTGGAGCTGAAAAACATCATGCCTCCCCGGGACATTCAGGAGTCCATGGAGAAGCAGATGCGGGCCGAGCGGGAGCGCCGGGAGGCCATCCTCCAGGCCGAGGGCCAGAAGCAGTCCCAGATCCTGGTGGCCGAGGGCGAGAAGCAGTCCGCCATCCTCCGGGCCGACGCCGCCAAGCAGGCGGCCATCCTCCAGGCCGAGGGCGCCAAGCAGGCCAAGATTCTGGAAGCCGAGGCCGAGGCCGAAGCCATTATGAAGGTGCAGCAGGCCACCGCCGACGCCATCCGGCTCATCAACGAGGCAGCTCCCGGACAGGGTGTGCTCACCATCAAGGCCCTGGAGGCGTTCCAGGCCGCCGCCAACGGCAAGGCCACCAAGATCATCATCCCCTCCGAGCTCCAGGGCATCGCCGGCCTGGCCGCCGCCGCCAAGACCGTCTTCGACACTGAGGACCCCAAGGCTACCATTACCAAAACTGTGCCGAAGCAGTAAGGCGGAAGCAAAACCCCGCTGAGGAAGTAATACTTTTATTCCGCTTGATTCAATACACATCCCCGTGTACAGACAGTACACGGGGATGTTTTCGTCTGCGCAGGATAGCAAACCGGGAAATATTCGGTCATCTGGCGGCAGGAGTGTTTTATAATATAGACAAGGTTACTTCGGCTCAAAGGACTGTCTCAGGAGGTTTATAATCGGGGGCAATATCATAAGAATGGCGTCCTAAAAAATCAATCCATATTTTCGAATTCGGTATTGCAGGCTCTGGCGGAGGATGCCCAGGGTCTGGGCGGTGCGGGAGATGTTGTAGCCGCAGTGGTCCAGGGCCTGGGCGATGACCTGCTTCTCATAGCCGTCCATAAGCCCTTGCAGGGTTTCCAGGGAAAAGTCGATGGCCGGGAGGGGGGCAGCGGGCTCGCTGCGGTGTTTCAGCAGGTAGGGGGGCAGGTGGCGCACCTCCATCACCTGGGAGTCGGTAACATTCTGGGCATAGTCCAGCACATGGAACAGCTCCCGCACGTTGCCCGGCCAGTGGTAGGCCCGCAGGACGGCGAGGACCTCCGGGTCAAGCCGGGTAACGGCGTGGACAAACTGGTAGGCGGTGGCCTCCAGGTGGTAGCGGATCAGCTCCTCCAGGTCCTCCAGGTGCTCCCGGAGTGGGGGGAGTTCAAGCATCACGGTGGACAGCCGATAGAACAGGTCGCGACGGAAGGTGTTTTCCGCCACCGCCTTGAAGGGGTCCTCGTTGCAGGAGGAGATCACCCGCACATCCAGCCGAATATCCTGACTGCCCCCCACCCGGCGGAAGGTCTTTTCCTGGAGGACCCGCAGAATCTTGGACTGCATGGCCAGGCTCATGGAGTTGAGCTCGTCCAGGAACAGGGTGCCCCCGGCGGCCTCCTCCAGGTAGCCCGCCTTGTCCTCGCTGCCGGTGAAGCTGCCCTTTCTGGTGCCGAAGAGAAGGCTCTCGATGAGGGTCTCCGGGACGGCGGCGCAGTTGATGGCCAGAAACTTCCCGCTCCGGCGGCGGCTGGAGCGGTGGATGCTCTGGGCAAAGATCTCCTTGCCCGTTCCCGTCTCCCCCACCAGGAGGATGGGGCTGTCCTGAGGGGCCACCCGCCGGGCCAGCTCCACCGCCGAACGCAGTTTGGGACAGCTGCCGATCACATTGTCGAAGGTGTAGCCCGAAAAGCTGATTTTTGGCGGCTTGTTCTGGAAGGAGCTGAGGGCTCGGCGGGTGTCCTCCAGCTTTTTGATGTTTTTCTCCACAAGCTCCGCCGTCTGCTCAAAGACCACCGCCCCCAGCAGCTCCCCCTCCCGGAAGATGGGGTAGGAGGTGTTGGCCGAAGCGATGGGGGCGGTGCTGAAGTCATTGGCCCGGAAGCTGTCCACCCGGTCGATCACCGGGGCCTGGGTCTGGAGGGCGGTCATGGTGGTGCTGATGGTCTCGTCCAGGTTGTACAGGTCCAGCAGGTGCCGCCCCTCTACGCTCACCCCGCTGGGAATGCGGGAGATGCCCCGGCTGGCCCGGTTGAAGTAGACCGCGCAGGCGTTTTTGTCATAAATCTGCACCCCGTCGGTGACCTGGTCCAGGGCCCGGGCCAGGAGATAGGGCCGGTTGTCCTCCCGCTTGAGCAGCAGCCAGCGCCCGCCCTCGGGGGCGGGGAGGAGCTGAAAATGAAAGGTGTTCTCCTCCCAGATCAGTTCCCCGCTGTCCCCCTCCCGGGGCAGGTCAAAGGCGTCCCGGGCCGGCCGCCGGGCGGCGGCCCAGCTCTCAAAGAGGTCCCGGTACAGGTCCTCCGCTTCCCGGCTGCCCCAGGCCACCCCACAGAAGCAGTCTGAGGGGTCCAGCGTAAACAGAATGTCATAGAGCATGGAAAGCTTCCCCTTTCGCTGTTGTTTCGCCCGCCGGGCGGGACGGACGCATCGTGATGCGTCCCTACAGAGTGCTCAAAACCTCCGCAGCAGAAGACCCGTAGGGACGCTTCATGAAGCGTCCGCATTAACAAGGCTGATTTCCAAGGCGTCCCTGCCAGTGTACCGGAATCCCGGGCCGCTGTCAATCCATATGCAATAAAAATTTGCAGATCGCAAAATTATTTTGCTTCTGCGCCGCTAAAATCATGCCCATCTCCCCAAATGTCCCCGAAGCCCCAAGGCACTTCCCGGTTGTTTTGCATAAATCAGACGCATTAGACGCATTATATTCGTGCAGGTGACACAAAGTTTCGGGAATTTTCTTCGATTTCCTCTCTTTGGCCCGGCAGTTGCTTTATAAAAAGACAGACTGTAAAGAAAGGAGAGTATGCGGCCCTTTCGCCGCATACGGAGAGAAACATGAAACATGAGAACAAGCCGATCCGCTGGGATGTATTCATCCCCTGCTTTGTGGTCATCGGCGGCGCGGCCCTGCTGGGCATCGTCAACAACAGCTGGCTGACCAGCGTGACCTACACCATGTTCGACTGGTCGCTGAGCACCTTTGGCTGGCTGTACCAGATCGTGGCCATGGTCACCCTGCTGCTGGCCGCCCTGCTGCTGTTCACCAAGGTGGGCAAGATTCGCTTCGGCGGCCCGGAGGCCAAGGCCAAGCACTCCTTTGGCTCCTGGTTCGCCATGACCCTCACCGGCGGCATCGCCACCGGCCTGATTACCTACGGCGTCAATGAGGTGCTCATCTACTACGGCAACATCTACGGCGAGCTGGACGGCTACGGCATCACCCCTCTGACCCAGGAGGCGGAGCTGTTCGCCATGGGCCGCTGCTTCTATAACTGGACCTTCATCCCCTACGCCATGTACGCCCTGTCCGGCGTGCTCATCGCCTATATGTATTTCAACCGCAAAAAACAACTCTCTGTAGCGGCCTCCCTCACCCCCATCTTTGGGGAGAAGGTGACCCAGGGCATCTGGGTGGTGCTGGTGGACGTGCTGTCCGTACTGGCCATCGCCCTGGGCCTGGCCTCCTCTCTGGGCGCCGGTCTGGCCCTCATCGGCTCCGGTCTCTACTCCGCCTACGGCGTGGAGCAGGGCCCCATCGTGTGGATGGCCCTCACCGCCATTATCACTATCACCTTTACCATCGCCTCGGTCACCGGCATCGACAAGGGCATCAAGTGGCTGGCCGGCCTGACCTCCAAAATCTTCTATGTGCTGCTTATCCTGCTGTTTGTAATCGGTCCCACCATCTACATCCTGAATATGGCCAATGTGGGCTTGGGCTACTGGCTGGACCGGTTCTGGATGTGGGGCTTCGACCCCTACACCGTGGGCGGCTCCGCCCTGGTCACCTGGTGGACCATGTATGACTGGGCCATCTGGATCGCCTACGCCCCCCTGATGGGCATTTTCTTCGCCATCATCGCCTACGGCCGCACCGTGCGCCAGTTCCTCATCGTCAACTGGATTCTGCCCGCCTCCTTCGGCTTTGTGTGGTTCTCCGTGTGGGGCTCCACCGCCCTGGAGTGGCAAAAGAGCGGCAGCGCCGACATCATCTCCGCCATTCAGGCGGGCGGAGCCACCACCGGCCTGTGGGAGTTCCTCAAGAACGTCCCCCTGGGCATGATTATCATTCCCGTGATTATCCTGGCCCTGATTGCCGCCTTCTCCACCACGGCGGACACCATGTCCACCACCATCGCCGCCCTGTGCACCAGCGGAGCCCGCCACGACGAGGAGCCCGCCATCTGGCAGAAAATCGTCTGGGGCGTGTCCATCGGCGTGATCGCCTGCGTCATGGTGGCCTTTGGCGGCGGCGCCCAGGGCGTGGACGGCGTGAAGTACCTGGCGGCCTGCGGCGGCTTTGTGGTGCTGGTGGTGTTCATCTTCCAGGTGGCGGCCGCCTTCAAGGTGTTCTTCTTCGATCCCGAGACCAAGAAGGATATTGTGGACAGTGTGGACCAGATTGAAGCATAAACGAGGTGTTTTGAGATGGAAGAGATGAAAACGCTTGTACTGGGCGAGCCCATCACCCTGGAGGACTTCGTCTCCGTGGCCCGGTTCGGGCGGAAGGTGGCATTTTCCCCGGAATACATAGCCCGTGTAAACCGCTCCCGGGCCCTGGTGGAGCAGTGGGTGGAGGAGGAGCGGGTGATGTACGGCGTCACCACCGGCTTCGGGGCGCTGTGTACCAAGGCCATCGACAAGGAGGCCACCGCCCAGCTTCAGGAGAACATCATCCTGTCCCACTCCGTCTCGGTGGGCGAGCCCCTGAGCGTGGAGCGGGTGCGGGGCATTATGCTCATGGTGCTGCAAAACATCGGCCAGGGCTACAGCGGCGTGCGGATGTGTGTGCTGGAAAAGTACCGGGACTTCCTCAACGCCGGCCTGACCCCCTACGCCCCCGGGGACGGCAGCGTGGGCTACCTCTCCCCCGAGGCCCACATGGCCCTGGTGCTGCTGGGCCGCGGTAAGGCCTACTACCAGGGTGAGCTGCTGGAAGGCGGGGAAGCCCTGAAACGGGCCGGGCTGGAGCCCATGGTTCTCTCCTCCAAGGAGGGGCTGGCCCTGGTGTCGGGCACCACCTCCGCCACCGCCATGGCCGCCCTGGCCCTCTATGACATGCTCAACGCCGCCAAGTCCGCCGACATCGTGGGGGCCATGTCTCTGGAGGCCATGAAGGGGGTCATCAACGCCTTCGACCCCCGGGTGATGGCTGTCCGGCCCCACCCCGACCAGCTCAACGCCTCGGAGAATGTCCGCCGGATACTGAAGGGCTCGGGCATCATGGAGAAATACCGGGGCAGCCGGGTGCAGGACGCCCTGTCCCTGCGGTGCATCCCCCAGCTCCACGGCGCGGCCCGGAAGACCCTGGAGGACGCGAAAAAGACCATCGAGATCGAGATGAACTCCTGCTGTGACAACCCCATTATCTGGCCCGAGACGGGCAACGAGGACGTGATTTCCGCCTGCAACGCCGATTCCGCCTATGTGGGCATGGAGATGGACAGCGCCTGTATCGCCGCCGTGGGGCTGGCCAAGATGTCCGAGCGGCGGAACAACCGCATCGTGGACGGCTCCCTGTCGGGCTACCCCTACTTCTGCATCAAAAACCCGGGGCTGAACTCCGGGCTGATGATCCCCCAGTACGTCCAGGCCGGTCTCCTCAACGAGATGCGGATGCTGGCCACCCCCTCCACCATCGACAACACCCCCACCTGCGGCAACCAGGAGGACTATGTGGCCATGGGGTACAACGCCTGCAAGAAGGCAGGCCCCATGGCGGAGAAGCTGGAGTACATGCTGGCCATCGAGCTGCTCAGCGTGTATGAGGTGCAGCAGTTTGTGGACCCGGACGTGGCCCGCGCCCCTGCCACAGCGGCGGTGCTGGCCGAGATTGGCAGGACGGTGCCGGTGATGGAGAAGGACATGTTCCTCCACCCCTACATCGAGTATTTGAAGGACTTTATCCACTCGGGCGGACTGATCCGGGTGGCCGAACAGGTGACAGGAGCGCTGAGCTGATATGAAAAAAGAAGTTGTCCGCGTGGAGATGGACCTGAAAAAGATTTTCCTCACCCCTCCCAACACCCGCCGGGAGCAGATCACCCTGCTGGTGATGATGGTGGTCCTCTTTATCATGTTCTTCGGCCCCATCTGCTTCACCGAAATCCATCCGGTGAAGGCCATCCTCCTCTCCTGCCTGCCCGCCCTGTCGGTCTCCTGGGGGTGGATCGTTCTGCTGCGGTCTCTGTTCCGCAAATCGGAGTTCTGCCAGCAGGTAAAAGATTGATTTGCACTGCGCCCTGTGGCAAGGGGGGGGCAACCCTCAGTCCCCATAAGTAAAAGCCGTCGTTTTCGTCTGGAAACGGCGGCTTTTGTTTTGAAAAAGCTGCGGGTCGCTTTTGCGATGCTTATCCGGCGCCCGCTTGTCCATGTACACCGGACAGCGCAAAAAATATTGCCATTGACAGGCACATATGGTAGAATATAACTGTGGTTTTGATGCGGGCATAAACCATAATATTGTGAAAGAAGGTGAATGGGTTGGCAGGACAGATTCAGAGAATGATTGAGACAGTCATTGCACAAAAGGCCAAGGGGAATGCAGTCATTGCGAACTCCATACGGACGAAGCTGTATCTGAAAGGGGTCGCTGTGGATAAGTTTACGGCGGCGTCTCCGGACGATCCGGCTGTTATGCAGAAGGTCCGGGAAATCGCCAAGGAATTTGGCGTCATCGTCTAATGTACATCAAAATATATTGAAAAGGCGGGATAACATTGTCAATTAAAACACTTTCTATCAAAGGCACCGACAGCCGGGATGTGGCCCGGCAGGCGCGGGAAGCCTTGGCGGATTTTCAGACAAAGCTGATGCTGTTTTTTGCATCCAGCGATTATGAAAATCCGGAGGCGGCCTTGGCGGAGACGTTCCCTGACGCTGAAATCATTGGCTCATCCGCGCACAGCGAATACTGCAATGCCGGTTATACAAGTGGTTCGGTCAGCATCATGGCGATGGATGCCGGCAGTGTGGAGGATGTGTGCGTACAGGTCGTGGAAAATATCGGTGCGGAGCTGGAGCTGCGGGACGTTCTGAACGGAATGCACGCCCACTTCGGCGGTGCAGACGAAATTCTTGCGAATTTTGAACGTTATGTCGGCATTGTCCTCTTCGAGTCCAGCGCAAAGGCAGAGGAAATCTTCATGGACCGCCTGGGCACCGCTACCGACCTTCTCTTTGTGGGCGGCTCCTCCTCCGCGGCGGACGGCGGCAAGTCTCTGGTCTATGCAAACGGCAGGAGCTACACCGGCGCGGCGGTACTGGCCATCCTGAAGACAACCAACGGCTACGACGTATTGAAGACCCAAAGCGCCCATATCTTCTCGGAGCGCAAGCTGGCAGTGACAAAATCCGACCTGCACAACCGCATCCTCTATGAATTTGACCACCGTCCCTGCGGCGAAGTATACGCGGAGGTGCTGGGAGTCGGACAGGATGAGATTCAGAATTACTTTGTGTGCAACCCTCTGGGGGTTGTGGCCGGAGACGAGATTTTTGTGCGCACCTTTAACCAGATTCAGGACGGCGGTATTACCCTGCACTGCGGTTTGCCGGAGGGAACGGAGATCAACGTTCTGAAAATTGGCGACATTGTGGACGACACCCGTAAGGCCCTGGACGAAGCAATCTCCTATGAGCCCGCCGGCGTGATTAACTTCAACTGCCTGTATCGGACGCTGGAGATTTTGAACAAAGACCAGGTAGAGCCCTATTGCGCGCTGTTTGGCCGGTACCCCAGCATCGGATTTTCCACCAACGGCGAGGCGTTTTTTGGACACATCAACGAGACATCCACAGTTTTGGTGATTAAGTAAGCGCTTTTATACAAGAAAGCGGACATAGCCGGAGAGATTTTCACAAATCTCTCCGGCTATTACTGCTTATCAATGGAAATTTCGGCAAGAAAGGGCTGATGAGAAAACGCGGAGCAAGGTGAGGGCAGCGGCCACAGAGGGCGCGGCCGGCTCCGTTTGTTCAGCCGCCGATGAAAAAGATGGTGTCCCCGTCCTGCTTGCTGACCACCTCTACCTCCTCGGTGAGGGGGATGAGGGCCATAGTCCGGTACAGCTGCTTGCCGGTGACCTGCCAGCTGGACATGGTACACAGGTAGTTCAAGATGTCCTCAGGCGGAAGCTCAGGGGCGAAGAAGCCCAGCTCAGGCAGACCGAACTCCGCCAGGCCCTGGGTCTGGACGGTGGGCTTGTCCTCCTGAAGACCCCGGTAGAACCAGATCCACAGGGTAACCGGGAAGTAATCCGGGTCCCTCCAATCCATCTCCCTCATCCGGGCACAATGGGTCAGGTAGTGCTCCCGGCTCACCAGCAGGGCGGTGTTGGTGACGGACACCCCCACGCTCCCCTCCACTTCCAGCAGGGCGGCGCACAGCAGGCTGAAATCCCAGCAGGCCCGGCGCTTGCCCTCCAGCGTCTTCCCGCCCCCCTTCTGGGCCACCACCCAGAAGGATTTGTGATGGACAAAGGCCTCCTGCTCCTGGGGATTGAGAAACAGGTTGTACTGTGCCATGGCAGGGATATCCCGCTCCTCCCCGGGCACCGGCATGGGCAGATAGGAGCACCAGAACTCCAGCCCGTCCACCGTGACGATGAAGGCGGGCACCCTGGGGTGGCTGCGGTCGATATCGCTCACCGCCCCCTTGCCAAAGGCCGTTTGCAGGTGCTGGATTACCGGGTCAATGTCCTCCAGCACCCGGTCCATGAGCAGCAGGGCCATGGTGTCCTCTTTTGGGGGCTTGGGCCACTCGCTTTTCGGGGCGGGCTCGGGGGCTTTCTTCTTGAAACGGTCAAACAGTCCCATAGTTTTTTCTCCTTTATGACAGTGCCCCGTCGCAGAAGGCACAGCAGTCCACGCCGCCGTTTTTCTTTACCAGGGGGGGCAGGTAGTGCTCGGTCTGAGTGATGCACCGGGGGTTGCGGCAGACGGGCCTTGTCCCGATCTCCACCGTCTCGGTGCGGTCCAGCCGGGGCTGGTTGGCCAGGTCGGCCAGCAGAGACATCCGGGCGAACATGCCGTAGCGGGCCTGCTCAAAGTACGCCGCCCGGGGGTCGTCGTCCACATCCACCGTGATCTCGTCCACCCGGGGCAGGGGGTGCATGACCAGCATGCGCTCCTTGGCCCGCTCCAGTTTCCGGCGGGTGAGGATGTAAATCCCCTTGTTCCGCTCATACTCCAGGGGGTCTACAAACCGCTCCCGTTGGATGCGGGTCATGTAGAGCACATCCAGCTGGGGGATCACCGCTTCCAGGCCGGTGACCTCGGTGAAGCGCATATCCTTCTCCAGCATGAAGGTGCGCATATAGTCAGGGATGGCCAGCTCCCGGGGGGAGATGAGGAAAAAGCGGATGTCCTCAAACTTGGCCAGGGCCTTGACGAGGGAGTGGACGGTGCGGCCGTTCTTCAAGTCGCCGCACAACCCCACCGACAGGCCGTCCACCTTTCCCAACAGGCGGGTAATGGTGGTCAGGTCGGCGGTGGTCTGGGTGGGGTGCATATGGCCGCCGTCTCCGGCGTTGACCACAGGCACATGGGAGTACAGCGACGCCGCCTTGGCCGCCCCCTCCCAGGGGGTGCGCATCACCACCACGTCGGCGTAGCCCGACACCATTTTGACGGTGTCCTTCAGGGTCTCCCCCTTGGCCACCGACGAGGAGTTGGGGTCGGCAAAGCCGAATACCGTCCCCCCCAGGCGGAGCATGGCGGTTTGGAAGGAGAAGTTGGTGCGGGTGGAGGGCTCATAAAACAGAGAAGCCATCACCCGTCCCCGGCAGGCGTCGATATACCGGCTTGGGTCGTCCATTATGCTGCTGGCCCGGGCATAGAGCTCGTCCCACTCCTGACGCGTCAGGTCTCCAAAGTCAATCAAATGCCGCATTCTGTCTTCCCCTCTCTGTTTCTCACGTTATCCTATCATAAAGCGGTGGCTTGCGCAAGGAGGGAAGTCACGAAATAGGGCTCAATTTAATAAAAATCCTTTTGGGCAGTGAGTTTAAATGCCGGGATACAAGCCATACTAACCATCACTAATCGACGGAAGGATGGCGAAGCGTTTGAAGGCAGTCATTATGGCGGGGGGCGAGGGTACCCGTCTGCGGCCCCTGTCGCTGGGCAGTCCCAAACCCATGACCCCGCTGCTGGGCCGGCCGGTGATGGAGCACATCATCAATCTGCTGAAGGTCCACGGGATAGACGATATCTGCGTCACCCTGTTCTATAAGCCCCAGGCGGTAATGGATTACTTTGGCGGCGGGGACAGGCTGGGGGTGCGGCTGACCTATTTCATTGAAGACGAACCCCTGGGGACGGCGGGAAGCGTGAAAAACTGCATGGACCACATCGGAGGGGAGGACTTTCTGGTCATCAGCGGGGACTGCGTATGCGATCTGGACCTGACCGCCCTGATGGACTTCCACCGGAAGCGGGGGGCGGAGGCCACCCTGGGGCTCTACCGCCACAAGACGCCCCTGGAGTATGGCCTGGTCCTCACCGATGAGGAGGGCCGGATTGAGCGCTTTGTGGAAAAGCCGGCCTGGGGCCAGGTGTTTACAGACCAGATCAACACCGGAATTTACCTCCTCTCCCCCGCCGCCATGGACCGGGTGCCCCCCAATACGGCGTGGGACTTCGGCAAGGACCTGTTTCCCGCCCTGCTCCGGGAGGGGGCGCCCCTCTACGGCCTGCCCCTGGAGGGCTACTGGTGTGACATGGGGGGATGCAGCGCCTATCTGGACTGCACCTGCGATGCGCTGTCCGGCAAGGTGCGCCTGGACATGGGCCTGCCCCGCCTGAAGGCGGGGGTGTGGTCGGCCCAGCCCCTGCCCCAGGGGCTCAATCTGGTCCCCCCCTGCTGGATCGGCCCCGGGGTGCGCCTGGGGGAGGGCTGTCTCATAGGCCCCCACACCGTTCTGGACAAGGGGGCCGTGGTGGGGGAGCGGAGCATGGTCCAGCGGTCCATCCTGCTGGAAAACGCCGCCGCCGGGGACCGGACTACCCTCTACGGGGCCGTTCTGTGCAGAGACGCTTCCGCCCGGCGGGGCGCCGTCCTCAACGAGAGAGTGGTACTGGGAGAGAATGCCCTGGCCGAGGAGGGGGCTGCCCTGCTGGAGCGGGTGTGTCTCTGGCCGGGCCAGACCGCCCCCGCCGGCTGCCGTCTGGCCCGGTCCATTACCAGCGGAAGCCAGAAGGGAGTGCTGCGCTTTGGGGACAGCGGCGCCATCCGGGGCGTTTTGGGGGAAGACATAGGCCCGGAGGCCCTGCTCACGCTGGGCAGTATTTTGGGGACGGAGGGCCCGGTAGGACTGGGCTGCTCCCCCACCCCCGGGGCCGGGATGCTGGCCCGGGCGGCGGCGGTGGGGGCGGCGGCAGCGGGGAGCGAAGTGCTTACCCACGCCCTCCACAGCCCCGTTCAGGGGGCGGGACTGGCCGCCCTGCGTCAAATACCCGTCTCTCTCTTTGTGGAGGAGAGCGGAAATATTGTCTACCTCCACCTTTTTGATCAGAACGGTCTGCCCCTGGGGCGGGCCCGGGAGCGAAAGCTGGAGCATGCGCTGCTTCAGGGGGAGGTGCGCCGGACCAGAGGGGACAGGGTGGGCCAGCTCCAGCGGCTGGATTTTACCCCGGAGCAGTGGGGGCGCCGGGTGGTAGAGAACGCCGGTCTCCGCCGGCCCGCGCTGCGCCGCGTCACTGCGGCGGTGGGGAGCACTACCCCGGAGGACTGCGCCCTCAGGGCGGCGCTGACTGCGCTGGGCTGTAAGCTGGAGGAGGAGTGGCGGCCCGGAATCGTGGCCTTCCGCGCCCAGCGGGGCGGATTTTCCCTCACCGCCCAGGATGAGCGGGGCGCTATGGTGGACTCAGGTCAGCTGCTCGCCCTGGTTGCCCTGATTGAAATGGAGAATGGCTCGGGCAAGGTGGCTGTCCCCGCCGGAGCCAGTGCGGCGGTGGAGCTGGTGGCCGCCGGCTACGGAGGGACCGTCCTCCGTCTGGACCGGGACGGAGAACAGGCCGCTGCCCTCTACGCATCCCAGCCCTGGATACGGCAGGCCCCGGCGGCGGCGGTACGCATCTGCTCCCGGATGGCCGTCTCCGGCCAGAAGCTGGAGACCCTGGTGGCCAAGACGCCCAGATTCTCCTCCTGGCGGCGGGAGGTGCCCCTCGTCTCCGACCGGGGTCAGGTGATGCAGGCCCTGGCCCGGGAGCACGCCCGCCAGCCCACCGGGGAGGGGCTGCGGATGCGCACCGGCAGCGGCTGGGTATACCTCACCCCCATCGCCCGCCGCTCTGCCCTGCGGGTGATCGCTGAGGGTCCCGACCTGGAGCTGGCCGCCGAGCTGTGTGACTTCTACGCCGGCCGGGCGGCGGAGGTGGATCGGTCCATTTCTGAGCATTGTGTACAAGAGGAGGACAAATAACCACATATCTGTTCTCCTGAAAGCATAGTATACTTTTCAGGGAAAGTGTGGTAAACTAGATGTGTCTATTTTGTCCTGCGAACGCCTTGCGGCGCCTGTAGGGGCGCTTTACAAGGCGTCCGGACATGCGGGACGGACGCATCGTGATGCGTCTCTACCATTGATTTAAACGCCAAGGGGCAGGGAGAACCCACCCGCCCCGGCGTCTAAATATATTCCCCAGCCCCGAACCGTAGGACAGGCGGGAACGGACTGAGGAGCAAAAACGACAGAAGCTCCATCATCAGGCGAAGGGATCGCGCACCCCGACCGGCGAGGCAGGGCCGGAAGGGGACGGTCCTTCGTCTGGTTGCTGTGGAGTGTTCTGTCAGGATACATCAATTTTGAATGAAAAAGGAGTTATCATGGCAGAAAAACTGAAAATCATTTCCCTTGGCGGTCTCAACGAGATTGGCAAGAACCTCACCGTTTACGAGTACGGCGGCGACATTATCGTGGTAGACTGCGGCATGGGCTTCCCCGACGACGACATGTACGGTATCGACGTGGTCATCCCCGATGTCAGCTACCTGATTAAGAACCAGAGTAAGATCCGGGGCATCTTCATCACCCACGGCCACGAGGACCACATCGGGGCTCTGCCCTATGTGCTGCGGTCCCTCAACGCCCCCATCTACGCCACCCGCATGTCGGCGGGGCTCATCAAGCTGAAGCTGGAGGAGCACCGCCTGCTGGACCGGACCAAGCTCATCACCTGCGAGGCGGGCCAGGTCGTCAAGGCGGGAAAATTCACCGTGGAGTTCATCCATGTGAACCACTCCATTGCCGACGCGGTGGCCTTCGCCATCAAGTGCCCGGTGGGCACCTGCGTCCACACCGGCGACTTCAAAATCGACGCCACCCCCATCCAGGGGGGGATGATGGACCTGGCCCGGCTGGGCGAGCTGGGCAAGGAGGGGGTGCTCACCCTGCTGGCCGACTCCACCAACGTGGAGCGCCCGGGCTACACCCGGTCCGAGCGCAGTGTGGGGGCCTCCTTCGACGGGCTGTTCCGGGGCTGTGAGGAGCGCATTATCGTCACCACCTTCGCCTCCAACGTGGACCGCATCCAGCAGGTGATTGACGTGGCCGCCCGGTACGGGCGCAAGGTGGCCGTTACCGGCCGGTCCATGGAGAATGTGATGAAGGTGTCCGCCGAGCTGGGGTATATGAATATCCCCGACGGCATCCTGATGGACCTGAATCACATCAAATCCCTGCCCAAGCACAAGGTCTGCATCATCACCACCGGCAGTCAGGGCGAGACCATGTCCGCCCTCACCCGCATGGCCTTCAACACCCACCGGCAGGTGGACCTGCTCCCCGGCGACCGGGTAATCATCTCCGCCTCCGCCATCCCGGGCAACGAGAACGCCATCGGCAACGTGGTCAACGAGCTGTACCGCAAGGGGGTGGAGGTGCTCAACGAGCGGGAGCTGACCCTCCATGTGTCGGGCCACGCCTGCCAGGAGGAGCTGAAGATCGTCCACGCCCTGGTAAAGCCCAAATTTTTCGTCCCCGTCCACGGGGAGCAGCGGATGCTGCAAATCCATGGAAAGTTGGCCCGGCAGATGGGGATGGACCCCAACCACATCCTCATCAGCGACATCGGCCGGGTGATGGAGTTCACCCCCAACTCGGCCAAGCTCACCGGCACCGTCACTGCCGGGCAGGTCTTTGTGGACGGCTACGGCGTGGGCGACGTGGGTAGCGTGGTGCTGCGGGACCGCCGCCACCTGGCCGAGGATGGCATGATTGTGGTGGCCCTGTCCATGTCCGGGGAGGACGGCGCTCTGGTGTCCGGCCCGGATATCATCACCCGGGGCTTCGTCTATGTGAAGGAGTCCGAGGGCCTGCTGGAGGAGCTGCGCAAGGTGGCCCTGGAGGCCATCCAGAGCGTGGATACCCGGTATAACACCGACTGGTCCGCTATCAAGGGGGCTATCAAGGGCGACCTGTCCGGCTACCTGTATAAGAAGACCAAGCGCTCCCCCATGATCCTGCCTGTTATCATGGAGGTGTGAAAAAACAGCGCCCACTCCGTTTCGATGGAGCGGGCGCTGTCTGCTCTATAACGGTATAGAAACAGCCCCCGGCATTACACCGGAGGGCTGTGGATGGTTTATTCGCTGTAAGGCTTATCCGTTTGGATAAAGACGCCGGCTTCTTGGCTCCAGCCCACATAGAAGTCCAGCGCCTTACCCAGGTCGCGGAGCTTAAAGTAGTTAGAGCCGTCAATCTTGTAGACTTCGGCGGTAATCTTCTCGCCGTTGATATAGATGGCGTCGTTGCTGGGGTCGCCGGTTTTTTGGCCGCCGGCGGGTGCGCCGGCCAGGTCGCCGGGCTGCTTTTCATAACCCTGGCCGGTGGTGGCGGTGACGGAGCTCAAAGCGGCGTCGTAGCCCACAGAGAACTGTTTCTCCGTGCCGTTGAGGATGGCGGCCAAGTCACGGATTTTAAAATAGTTGCTGCCGTTAATCTTATACACGGTGGGGCTTTGGAGCGTTCCGTTGCAGGTCAGGGTGTCGTTGGTGGGAGCGGCAGGGGCGGGGACAACGGGAGAGGGTGTAGGTTCGGTGGGCTGCTCCGGTTCAGGGTCTCCGTTGGAGAGATTTACCGCTTCGCCGCCGGCAAAGGCCGCTTTTAGAAGGTCCTCGGTGTCGTTCCGGCTAATGTCAACCCCCCAATCCTCTAGGTCGACGGCCTGAATGACCCCTTTATTGTACAGGACCTCCACATCCGCGCAAATCCAGGCGGGAGCATGAAAGCGCGCCTGCATTTTTTCGGTCCACTCCAGCATCAGGCGGGTATTTTCTTCCATTTCCTGATCGGTTGCCGGCCGGTCCAGCGGCAGCTTGGGCATGGTTGAGGACTCCTGCTCCGGGTCTAATATCCGGGCGATTACAGGTATCGCAGAGCTGTAGGAGACGGTTTCGTCCGGCAGGAAATTCCCCTCGCCGTCTCCATACATCCAGCCTGCGCCGAGCACCGTAGTTACGATGTCCTTGTCCTCCTTACTCAAACCGGCACAGTCGGAGGGCAGCTCCTCTGTGTCTTCGCCCTCGGGCTTGACGTACTGGACCAGCAGCCTGGCAAACCCGAGACGGGTCAGCGATTCCTCAGCGGCCAGCGCGGGGACGGCAAGGCTCAGGCACATCGCCAGGGCCATCGCCAGGGACAGAGCTCTCTTTTTCATAAAATCATTCCTCATTCCTTTTCAATTTCCATCATCAGTCCAACCCGGCGTTGGTGGCGGCCGCCTTCAAATTCAGTGGACAGGAAGACGTCCACAATCCGCTCGGCCAGCATGGGCCCGGTGATGCCCGCCCCCAGGGCCAGCATATTGGCGTTGTTGTGCCGGCGGGTGAGCTCAGCGGAGAGCACGTCGCCGCACAGGGCGCAGCGGATGCCGTGCACCTTGTTGGCCGTGATGGAGATGCCGATGCCCGTGGTGCAGATAATGATGCCCTTTTCGCACCGGCCCTCCGCCACCGCCCGGGCGGCGGCCTTGCCGAAGATGGGGTAGTCGCAGCTGTCGGTGCTGTCGGTGCCGAAGTCCTGGCAGGTGACTCCCTTGGCGGCCAGATAGGCCTTGAGGTGCTCCTTGAGCTGGTAGCCGCCGTGGTCAGACGCAATGGCGATCATAAACAGTTCCTCCTCTAAAGGCCCGGCGGGGCCGTTTTCCGTTCCATTGTACCCCCTTTCCCGTAATTTTGCAAGAGGGATGAAATTTTTTGCCTGCCATGTATAACCGCCCCGCTGCCTGTCCACAATAGGCTTCGGAGGTGGTTTTTTGAAAAACCGGAGCTTTTTGAATAAGCTGGGCGATTTCGCCATGGGAAAGGGCTTTTACATAGTCCTGTTCCTGTGCATCGCCACCATAGGAATTTCGGGCTATTATCTGCTGAAAACTGTAGTCAACGACACCCGCGCTACCGCGCCCGTTGGGGGCGACGCCTCGGTGACCATTCCGGACCAGAGCGTGGCCAGACCCACGACCCCCAAGCCGCCGGAGACCACACCGGCCAAACCCAGCGTCCCCAACAACAAACCCGCCGCCCAGCCGGACGACCCCGAGCCGGTAAAGGACGACACCCCCCAGCCGGACACCCAGCCCAGCAAGGAGACCCTGTCCAAGGTGTTCACCTGGCCGGTGCAGGGGACCGTTTTGCGGGACTACAGCGTGGAGACCCTGTCCCTGGACCCCACCCTGGGTGACTGGCGCACCCACGGCGGCCTGGACATCGCCGCCGCCCAGGGGGTAAAGGTGCTGTCCATCAGCGCCGGCACCGTGGAGCAGGTGTACACCGACGGCCTGATGGGCACCACCGTAGTGGTGGACCACGGCGGCGGATTACAGTCCTGGTACTGCAATCTGGCCGATGAGGTGCTGGTGGAGACGGGCGACACCGTGGACATCGGCAGCGAGCTGGGCATTGTGGGCTCCTCCGCCATTGCCGAGGTGGGGGTGGGCTCCCACGTCCACCTGGAGACCCTTCTCAACGGCCAGCCCGTGGACCCCAGAGAGTATTTGAAATAAAGCTTGCGGACCCCTGCCAGCCGGCGGGGGTCCGGCTTTTGCTTTTTTTCCAAAAAAGGGCTATACTGGCGTGACCAATCCCCTCCCACAGCCGTAATTAAAGACAGAGAGACAAAGGAGGTGGCACGGATGGACCCGACTGAGACCCTGTTTGAGCAGGTGTATGAGACCTACGGTCCGTCGCTGTACCGGTTCTGCCTGCTGCAAATGAAAAACCCGGCGGACGCGGAGGACGTGTTGCAGGACGTCCTGATCAAACGCCTGTATCAGGCCCCCAGGTTCAAATCGCCGGAGCACGAGCGGAACTGGCTGTTTCAGGTGGCCCTGAACCTGTGCCGGGACGAGTGGCGGCGGCACAGGCGGTCGGAGCTGCCCCTGGAGACGGTGGCCGGGGTGGCCCTGCCCCCGGAGGAGCTGTCCCTGCTGGAGCAGACCGCCGGCCTGCCCGAAAAACAGCGCACCGCCCTGCATCTCTACTACTACGAGGGGTACTCCGTCCGGGAGATCGCGCGGCTGCTGGGCGTGACGGTGCCCACGGTAAAAATGCGACTGAAGCGGGGCCGGGAGGCCCTGCGGAAAGAGTGGGTGGAACCATGAATCTGTATCACGACACAATGGAAAGCTGCGCCCCGCCCGAGGGTATGCGGGAGCGCCTGAAGGAAAACGTCCTGTCCGCCCGGCCGGGAGGGGCCAGAACCTACCGGCCCCGAAAAAAACGGAGGGCGGCCCTGCTGCTGGCGGCGGTGCTGCTGCTGGGCACCAGCGCCACCACCATCTGGGACCCCCTGTTTGTCCGCCGCTTCGGCCCCCAGGCGGCCCTGTCCGCCCTGGGCGGGGCGGTGTTCCAGGAGGTAAACCTCACCTCCGTCTGCGACGACGTGTCCCTCACCGTCACCCAGGCCCTGTGCAGCGACAAGAATATCCACTTTATTCTGGAGTACAAGCTGCCCGAGGGCGCCCCCCAGGGGCACTATAACTTCCCTCAGCTCTACTACTACGGCACCGGGAGCTATACCTGGGAGGAGCTGCGGGACGCCTGCCGGGAGGACTGGGACAAACAGGACTGGTCGAACTGGCAGTCATTCAGCTCAGACTATATGCAGAGTGAAGCAAACCCCCTGTGGCCCTCCCGGCTGAGTAAGGACGGCAGCTCCGGCTCCTTCAGCGGTGAGCCGGAGGACGGTGTACTGACCTTCTGCTTCAGCGTCGATTTTCAGGCGGACGTGGACCTGACCGCCCAGCCCCTCACCATCCTGGCAACGCCCCCCTGCTTCGAGGGGGAGGACGGAACCCGGATTGCCGTCACCGACCACCCGGCCATCATCACCTTCCAGCCCGTCTATAACGGCCCCCAGGCCCTCAGCGCCGTGCTGGACGAGGGGGATGTGAAGATTGCCGCCACCCTGTCCCCCTTCTCCCTGACGCTGGAGACCGAGGGCATGGGCTATCCCGGCTATGAGGACATGGTAAAGGACGCCCGTCTGGTCACCAGAGACGGCGGGGAGAAGAAGGTGAGCCTGATGGGTCTCACCAACGGCGGCAGCAGCTTCGGCCCCGAGGGCCAGCCGCTGGAGGTCAGCACCACCGTCCACTTCCTGCTCATCACCGACATCAGCGAGTTTACCGCCCTGCGCATGGGGGACTATACGGTTCCTTTGGAGTAAACGAAAACCGCCGCAGAAGCAATTCTGCGGCGGTTTTTCAGAGACACAGGGTGTCCAGAATGTTTTGGGCGAAGCCCTCCAGCCGCCCTTGGATGCCGGGGAGGGCCAGAGTTTCCCGGGGGTCCGCGCTTTTATGGCTTAGTTCAGCTGCCAGATGTCCAGGAACTGCTGGTACTGCTCCTGGCTGAAGTGCAGGCCCTCACAGCTCCACACCCCCATCCGGGCGGTGGCGCTGAGCACTCCGTCCCGCCGGTCCAGCCGGGCCAGGAGGAGCGGGACCTCCCGGCGGAGAAGCCGGGAATCTTTTTTTGAGAAAACCTTATATTTGTCCACAGTCTGGCCGTGAAAGACGGTCTTTTCCAGATCCTTGATGTCCACATTCATATAGGTGTTCCGGTCGGCCACAAGGTAGTAGAGGGTGGGCTGCTGGCCGTCCAGCAGCAGGCACATGCACCGCCCCTTCTCCCAAATCAGCTCCAGGGTGAGCCGGAAGGGTTGATACACCGTCTTTTTCAGGCGGCGGATATAGGTCCCCGCCCCGCTCAGGGAAAACTCCAGCTCCAGCCGCTCCAGTTTTCCAGCGTAAAATCTCTTCAGAGTCTCCTCCAGCTCCCGGATGGTCCAGCCCTCAAAGGGGACCGTCTCCGGGGCGGGGCGCTTTTGCGGGAGGAGGGCATACAGCAGGGACAAGGGGAAGGGCCAGCCCCGGCGGAGGGCTTTTACCCCGGTGAGGAAGGGCAGACAGGTCTCCGGCCCGGGCTCCTTCTCCGGCGGGCGCTGTCGCATCTCCCAGTCGGGGGCGTTTACCTTCGGGGAGGAGGTGTCGGGTACCGGCGGGACAGGGGCGGGGGCCAGCTGTCCGGCGGAAAGGGTCTCCCAGGCCCAGGGGGCGAGCTCACGGAGGAAGCCCTCCAGCGGTTCGCTGCCCGCTCCGGCTCCCTGTGTCAGCCAGGGCAGCAGCTTCTCCCGGTCGGCCCGAAACCGCCGGATCAGCCGGGCGGCGTGCTGCTCCGGCGGGGTGGCGTCCGAGGTCTCTCCGGCTGCAAACGTGTCCTCCACCGAACCCCGGAAGCACAGCTGATAGCCCCAGCCGCCCCCCTCCCGGAGGTAGAGCAGCAGGGCGGCACAGTCCAGCTTGGCGGAGGGAATGCGGGCCGCCATCTCGGGACAGACACCCCCCTCAAAGCGGGCAAGGGTCCCCTCCCGGCGCTCCGCCCAACGCAGCGCGGACATGTCCTGCCCGTACAGCCGCATAACAGCGTCGGCCAGCCCGTCCACCGCGGGCTGGAGATGCCGGAGCCGCTGGTGGGGATAGATCAATATGGTAAAAGAGTCGCTCATAATCAGCATCTGCCTTTCTGTCACATACACAGGGTATCCAGAATGTTTTGGGCGAAGTTCTCCAGTCTCCCCTGAATTCCAGGCAGGGCCAGGGCCTGGCCGGGGCTGTTGGCCGTCTCGATAAGGGCAAAGTTTTGGGGGAGATAAAAGGACTTGTTCATATTCATGGCCGCCACCACCTGCCGGGCCACCGTGTCCCCCCCGGAGTAGCCGGAGACCACGATGGCAAACACCGCCTTGTCATAGAACCGGGTCTGCCGGAACAGGGCGGTAAGGCGGTTGATAAAGGCGGTGAGGTTGGCGGACAGGGCGTCGTTGTAGTTGGGGCACAGCAGCACCAGGGCGTCCGCCGCCCGGACGGCGGGGTAGACTTCATCCTGCATCACGCCGCCGTAGAAGCACCCCCCCTGCTCCCCGAAGTGGAGACACATGGTGTAGGGACAGCCGGAGCAGTCGGACAGGGTTCCGTTGCGCAGGCCGATCTCCCGGAGGTCACACCGCCCCTCCACCCGCTCCCGCACCCGGGACCACAGGGCGATGGTATTGGAGGTGTGGTGGCTGGAGGCGTGGAGGACCAGCACCTGGGGCCGCTCCTTTTTGAGAAAGACCTCTCCCTCCACCCGCTCCACCAGCTCGGCGGCGGCGGCGCGGTAGGCCCCCATCAGGCTCGTACCCAGATTCCCGGCCTGGACGGCGAAATTGGCCAGCGACCCGGTGCCCTCCACCAGGGGCCGACCCACCAGGGCGCACCCCGCCAGGTTCAGAGCCAGGGCCCCCTCGGCGGCGGCGGATTTGGTGTACAGCTCCCCCGCCCCATCCACAATGAGCCCGCCGGTACACCCGGCCAGCAGGCCGGGCTCCTTCCGCAGCCGGGCCAGCAGGTGCATGTACTCCACATTGACCCCCGTGTCACCCAGGGGCAGGGCGAGTATCAGCCGCTGATTCTCCAGCCCGGACAGCTCC
The DNA here is from genome assembly GCA_947650875.1 of uncultured Bacillota bacterium. GTDB lineage: Bacteria > Bacillota > Clostridia > Oscillospirales > Oscillospiraceae > Lawsonibacter. The sequence goes on from CANSXE010000001.1 coordinate 47,713, forward strand.
TCCGCCCGGCGCACCGTGCGGACCTCCCGGCCCGTCAGGGCGTGCTTCAAAATGCCGTCCAGCCGCTGTCCCGCCCAGCCGGTGTCGGGGGCGGGGTGGATCAGGGTAATGGACATGGTTTCCACCTTCTTAAATAATGCTCTTGAGATGCTCCGCCGCTTCCCGGATGTGACCGAACAACTGGTCCGGGATGTGGGGCAGCAGCTCGGTCTCAATCCCGGCGGGGGTGTAGCGGTTTTTCACGCCCATATAGATGCCGTCCAGAAAGACCGACCCGCAGTGCCACTCCCCCCGGAGGGTGAGCAGCAGTGACAGCGCCCCGGAGGACAGGGCGGGGGCCACATAGGGCTTGAAGCCAATCTCACGCATTTTCAGGTTGGCGGTGACGGTGAGCTGAGTCAATTCCCGGGAAATATTCTCGTCATAGTGGGCGATGGAGTTGGCGATGAACAGCCCGGTGCCGTGGGGGCCGAAGGACCGGCCCTCGGTGAGGAAGGAGGAGAATTTGGGGTTCCGCTTGGCGAAGTAGGCCGCCCGGGCGTTCATCACCCCCAGGCCGAAGCCCTGAATCTGTTCAGGCCGCAGACCCCGGCCGTCGAACACGCCGTTTTCGTCCCTGTTGCTCTCCAGATAGGCGGTCTTGGCCAGGGGGTCCACTGGGTCGGACACGGCGCACCACAGGCCCTGAAATCCCTTTTCCCGGGCCATTTTGGCGTAGTGGGCCACGATTTTGGCGTTGTTCTCAAACTGATACATGCGTACGTCCTTCACCTGGGAACCCACCGGCGGGATGCCCTTGGAGGCCACAAAGACGAACATATCGCAGTCGAAGAGGTTTTCCGGGGAAACGACCTCCACCTCGGGGAACATGTCGTACTGCCAGGGCAGGCTGACCTGGCCCATCTCAAACTCCCACCGGGCAGTGATCTGGTCGGACAGGTCGCAGATGCCGATGGAGGAGATCACGTCTCCCCCCAGCAGCTTCAGGCCGGTGAGGAGGGTGGAGCCTACGTCACCGATGGCCAGGATGTTTACCCGCTTTTTGTTGGAGTGGTAGGACTTGCGCAGAAGCTCCTCCCAGCCGGGGCGGGCAGTGTTCACGGCGGTAAGACGGCCGTCGTCAATGGCCTGCCGGACATTTTCGTCCAGCTCCAGGGGGATGGTCGTTCCGTCAGCGAGCACGGCGCTGGCGGGGCCGCTGTCAAAATCGGGCAGGCGGGAGGTGTCCAATACCTCCAGGCCGTGGCCGGCCAGCAGCTGGCCGGGGTGGGTCACCTTAAAGGACCCCCGGCCCAGCACCGGGTCGCCGGGGACGGCGGCGAACAGCCGCCAGCTTTGGGTGGGCTCCACCTGGGGGCCGAAGCCCTCCAGCGGGGTGAGAGAGACCAGGGTCGCGCCGTTGACGTTGTAATAATACATGATGATATCACTTCCAGTATTGATTGCAGGGACGCATCACGATGCGTCCGTCTCGATTTGCGGGGCATTTGCCGGGGGGCGGCGGACGCTTCATGAAGCGTCCCTACATTTGCTCTACGGGTCGAAGAAGGTCTGCGCGAAGGCTTCAAAGGTGGGGCGGGGATACGGAGCGATTCGGGTATTCGCCGGGTCATAACAGCGGACCCAGGTGACCCAATTGCCATAGTTCCGGCCGTGCCGTCCATAGAGCCGGTCATAAAACCGTTTCACATCCGGATTTGTGGAGAGCGGACGCAGCAGATGGTGTTCGTCGTAGTGGATATAAAGGCTCTTGCTCTTGGTGGACAGTTCCGCCGGGTCCGGGATGGCGTTGAGCAGTTTGACCACCCCGCTCCAGTCCTGGGCCCGGACGGCGGCAATAAAGTCCCGGGCCTGGGCACGTTCCCGCTGGAATTTTTGGCGTTTCTCAGCGGAGAGATTTTTACATACATCCTCGGTGCGGTTTACATAGCCCATGAAGTAATCAGCGAAGGTGTTTTTGAGCCACCTGTCCCGATAAGCGGCAAAGGTGCGGGGCTCTGGAAAGGCCAAATCGGGGTCGCAGTCGGTGGTGGCACAGTGGATATAGCCCCGGTGGGAGCCATTGAGGATGATGTAGATGTCCCCTGAGCAGCCCTCGTTGGTGATCTGATGCTGTCCATGCTCGGTCAAAGGGAAGTCGATGTTCTCGTCGATCAGCCGGTCCAGCTCATCCCCCCATTCCTTCCTGTGCTCGTTCTGCCACCTCTGGTCCTTCCAGGCGGGTGTATCAGGAAAGTAGTCCAAATACAAGGACCAGTCGTCGTCAAAGTCATTCCAGCGGATAAAGCGCCAGACCACGTCCTGAAATTTCTCCTCCTGGTCCTCGCTGTAGATGCAGGGCTGCCGGAGGAGCTGGGCGAACTCGTCCCTGGGCAGGGAGAGGGGGAACAGCCCATAGGCCGGACCGGCCCCGCCGTTGCCCAGCTGGGTGAGGTAGGCCCGGTAGTCCTCCGGGAGTGTGACCTTTGCCAGCTCCTCCCAGGCTGCCAGCTCCTCCAGGGGGAGGACCGGGTTGAACAGGTGGGCGTGGCTCCAGCAGGCGAACTGGGCCAGGTCCATATCCCACCGGCAGGCAGTGTCCAGCACGGCGCGGATTTTAGGGATGTCAAGCATGGGGATGCCTCCTATTGATTGCAGGGACGCATCACGATGCGTCCGTCTCGATTTGCGGGGTATTTGTCGGGGGGCAGACGCTTCATGAAGCGTTCCTACTGATTCTGCCGCAGCAGCTGTTCCAGGTCGTTCTCCAGGTAGACGGAGGCGGACAGGGTGGGGTCGTAGTGCAGGCAGGTGCCCTTGTCGGGGCACAGGGGGAGGATCACCGCCTCGGGCAGCCGGGCCAGGGTGAGGTTGCGGCCGTAGAGGATGCGGTACTCCTGTTCCAGGGTGCGGATCACGTCCAGCGCCCCCTCCAGGCAGGTGCGGGACAGGTGGAACACCGTCTCCCGGGCGCAGGGCTCCTGATAGACGGGCTGGGCGTAGGGCAGGATGTGGTTGATGCCGGGCAGCAGCCCGGGCACCGGCGAGCTGGACCGGCGGACGGTGTTGCCCCCGATGAAGGGGTAGAGGGTGGCCTCGATGAACCACTGCCGCAGGGTGGGCAGGTAATACACCGCGTCCACCGGCCGCTCCCAGTGGTCCATCAGGTCCTTGCCGTAGCCGGACAGCACCCCCACCAGCACCATGCGGATGGGCACCCCCTCCTGCCGCAGGATGGGGTCCAGGGCCTTGAAGCGGAAGCCGGGGTGCATCAGGTCGTCCACCAGAATCACCGGCCGGTCGAAGGACTTGATGGTGCGGATCTGGCTGGGGATGGGGGCGTAGTAGGGGAAGGGCTCCATCACGCTCTCCGACAGGTCGGGGGAGTAGACCCGGTCGGTGTGGATGGTCTTGGTGACGGTGTTGGGCACCGTCTTGCCCCGGAGGAGCTTTCCGTAGGGGACGCACATGTTCTCCCCCAGCACCCGGGGGACGGTGGGCACGGCGGGGACGTTGTTGTAGGCGGTGATCTTCTCCAGCAGCCGCTGGTGGATGATGTCGGCGGACAGGGTGAGCAGCAGGGAGCCGGGGTAGAGCCGGGCCAGGGCCCGCTGAAGGCTCTGGTGGCTGCGGCGGATGGCGGCCAGCACCCGGGGATTCTGGGCCAGGGGCTCCTGGATGGTGGTCTCCAGATTCTGGATCAGGGTGGCGGGGGCGTGCATGTCGGTCTCCCGGATGGGGCGGTCCCCCTCCCGGGCCAGGAAGCCGGTGCGCAGGAGCACGTCCTCCAGCTGGCTGTCCAGCCGGCCGTCATGGGGGCAGAACACCCCGTAAATGCACCCCTCCTCCAGGGCCCGGGCCAGCAGCTCGCACAGAAGGAGCTGGTGGTAGTCCTTAAAGCTCTGGTTTCCACCGGCGGCCAGGGCGGTGATGAGCAGGGTCTTGCCCGCCGCCCGCAGGCGGATGCGGTTGGCCAGCTCGGTGTCTCCCAGGGCGGTGAAGAGCTGGGAGGTGGTGAGGGAGCGGTAGGCGATATAGCCCAGGATGTCCCCGCTCCCCGCCCGGCGGAGGAGGAGCACCCGGTCCCCTTGGTCGGTGATGGCGGAGCGCACGATTTCCCGGTCTGGCTGGCCGGCAGTGAGGGTGTCCAGCAGCAGGGGGTCGGGCTGGCCCGCCCACTGGAACTCCAGGTCGCCGGCGCCCAGCATGGGTTTCTCCTGGCTGTCCCGGAGGTACAGGCCGTTCTGATAGATAAAGTCCTGAATCACCGGGTCGATGAAGTTGGAGATGTCCCGGTTCAGGTCCACGTTCTCCCGGATGCGGGTGGAGCTGATGTCCTCCAGGTGGGGGGGCAGCTGGAGCTGGATTACCTGGCCGGTAATGGGCAGGGGGGCGGGCAGCTCGGTTTCTCCCGCCCGGCGGAAGATGACATGGTTCATCTGGTGGATGGAGAAGGGCCGGGGCTCCGCCTTGTAGGAGGATGCGTTGGCCACCACGTCGCTGCCCGCCACGATGTACACCTGCTGTCCGGGAAACAGCTCCACCAGCCGCCGCAGGTCGGCGGGGTTGGCGATGTTCACCGGGATGTCGTCGGGGAAGAGGTGGACGTGGAAGTCCCCCGCCACCGACAGGTTGACGATCTGCCGGCGGATCAGGTGGGGCTGGGCCTTCTTGGACCAGGAGAACTCGTCCACCGCCAGGTAGACCTCAAAGCCCAGGTCCCGGATGGCGTGGACGATGCCCTTGTGGGACAGGGTGAAGGGGTCGAAGGTGCCGGGGAAGAAGGCGATCTTCCGGGGCTTTTCAAAGGTGAAGGGGCCGTGGTCCAGCCGCCGCAGGGCGATAAAGCGGTTGATGTGGGCCAGGGCGGCCGCCCGGTAGAAGAAGGTGAGACCGTCCTGCCGGGAGGAGGACTCCTGGGTGAGGAAGAGCAGCTTCCGGTAGCTGAGGGAGAACAGCCGGGACTTCTCCTCCATGGTCAGCAGGGGACTTTCGAAGAGCAGCCTGCCGGTGACCAGCAGGGCCTCCTGGCGCACCGTCTCCCGGTAGTGGGCCAGGCCCTGGAGGAGCAGGCCCAGCAGCTCCTGCCGCCGCGCTTCGTAGATGTGCTGCCGCTCGGGAAAACGCTGCTGATAGGCGGGGTAGTGCTGGAGGAGGACGGCAATGGTGTTCAGCGCCCCCGCCACGGCGGAGTCGTTGGGGGAGCCCAGCAGGGTCTTGAGCCACAGCACCTGTTCGTCCAGCTCACTGGGGTGGAGGTAGAGGGCGGCTTCCCCCAGATATTGGGGGATGTATTTGGAAATCTCATACTGGCCCATCTCCAGCCCCTTGCCCAGCTCCACCACCACCTCGTTGCGCTGTTCCCGGCGCAGGAGAGACAGGGTGTGCACCAGGGCGGAGCCGGCGGTGTGCCGCACCACCACCCGCTCTGACACCTTTACCAGGTTGGAGAAGTGGGTGGCGATGTGGAGAATATGCGTCTCCGCCCCGTGCTCCACCTGGTCCCGGAGCAGCTCCACGCCGGCCACCTTCACCACCCAGGGGGTGGCGATTTTCAGGTTGTCCAGAAAGACCTCGCTGGTGATGTCGGTGTGGTACAGGGTGCGCTCCAGGGCGGATACATCCCGCCCCGCCCGGCGCAGGATGCGGCACTTGAGGAACACGGTGGTCAGCTGCGGGGAGGGGACTCCCTCCGCCAGGTCAGCGATGCGGGCCATCTGGGGGTGGCTGCGGGGGATGTTGCGCACCGTCTCCCGGAGGAACTGGAGGGCGGCGGTCACCAGCCGCAGGTCCTCCGAGGCGGCGAAGTGGGCGGCAAAGTCCACCAGCTTCTCCCGGGTCTCCTCCCCGTAGTGCTTGGGGGGGAGGTAGCGGGCGGCATCGAGGAGGGTAAAGGCGGTGTCGTCGTCGGTGTGGGCGGGGTCGTTGAAGTAGCGCAGCAGGGCGTCCAGAAAGCGGGGGATATCCCCCGGCCGGGCGTGGTGCAGCATGGACTCCACCACCAGCTTCAGGGTGTAGCTGATGTGGGAGCGCTGCTGGGGGGTGGTTTTGTGGTCGGGGAAGATAATCATGTCCAGATACTGGCTCCAAAGGGTGAAGGGCACCTCCTCCGCCGGGTCGTTCTGGGCGTGGCTGGGCACCTCCTTGCGGTAAACCAGGTGGAACCGGGCGATGATCTGGCCGATGAGGGCGCCGGCCTGACGGCGGATGTCGCCCTCGCGGTGCATCAGCAGCTCATAGAGAAAGCTCAAAGCCTGGGTCTTCTGCCGCACCGACAGATAGGTGAAGTATTCACCGAAGACATTGAGGTAGGCCCGCAGCTGCTGCCAGCTCTTGGTGGAACGGGCGGCTTCAATGATGTTGCCGAACTTCTGCTCGTTAGACAGCATGTGCATCAATTGCAGGTTGTGCTCCACCGACAGGAGGATGAGCCCGTTCAGCGTCTCCTCCTGGCCGATAAGGGCGGGGTCCTTCACCGGGACGGTCTCCTGCCGCCGGCCGGTGAGGTCCACGTCCACCCCCAGCCGGCGCATGTAGTCCTCAAAGTCGTGGAGCTTGCCATAGACAAACTCATACCGCCGCCGCTTCTTCCGGTCCACGTTGTCCAGCTTGGACAAAATCACCTGGAAGGACTGGTCCAGGGGGTAGAGGACCACGATCTCGTTGCCCTCCCTGTCCCGCTCCGACTTGGAGCGGAAGTCGGCGTAGATGAGCAGCAGGGACTCCACCGACAGGGACTCCAGCTCCAGGTCCCAGGTGGAGTGGTTGGAGGCGATGTGGCTGATGTCCTCCATCTTCCGGTCCAGCAGCCACTGGTCGGTGTAGTAGTAGTGCAGATAGGGCACCCGCTCCCCGGGGCGGCAGCCGAATTTGCCCACGTCGTGGGCGGCGGCGGCGGCGGAGATCAGGGCCAGGTCCACCTCCACCCCGGCCCGGGCCAGCCCCCGGGCGGCGGTCATGGCGATGTGGTGGACGCCGGCGATGTGGCTCAGGGTCTTAAAGGGGGTGAACTCCATCCCCAGCCGCATCAGCTCATAGAGGAACTCCCCCCGCCAGGCGGCCAGAAAGCGGCGGTACTCCCGGGCCTTGTCGCACGGCTCATACTCCTCCTCCGAGAGGAAGCGGAAGTCCAGCATGGGGTCGAAGGGCAGGGCAGAGCGCTCGTGGTCCAGCAGAACCTGGAGCACAGTGAGGTAAAACTCCGCCCCCGCCCCGCACCGGTCCGCTTCGGGGGCAAAGCCGCCCTCCGGGAACATGATGTGGCACACATATTGGTAGGTGAAGGGCCCCCAGCCCTTTTTGGGGGGAGCGGGGCACAGATGATCTAGCATGGGGGCGCACAGCTCCAGGATACGGGCGCAGCTCAGCCGCTCCCGAATGGGGAACAGGGCGGAAAGACCCTCGTCCCAGGCGGGAGCCTTCATCAGGTCCTGGAGCGTCCGCCGGTTGGTCAGTCCCCCCCCTGGATACCGGGCGGCCAGGGAATCAAGAATATCGCGGTTCAGCTGACGGATCATTTTGTTCATACTGTCACCCCATCAGCCGCCCCAGCGGCGGAGCGGCGAAATTTTCTCAGAATAAGCATAGCACATTTTTTCGAATTTGAAAAGAGAGAAGACAGTAAAAAGGGGCGGCCCTTGGGCCGCCCCTTTTTACTGTTGAATCAACGTGTGATCCTGCTATTTCTTTTCCTTCATCTGTCTAATTGTCAGGCAGAGCAGAATCGTTACAATTGCAACGGTTAAAAGGACAAACAATACAAAAGGAATCCCAGACAAATTATGAACCACAACAACGCGAATGCCCAGAAGAATTATAACAGCACATATGAATAGGCATCGGATGAATGTTAAATTTGCAGAAACAAATTTTAGGATAGTTTTCATAATTCATTGAGTCATCGAGAACCAGTCATTGTCCGTGTATAGAGTGGGGCATCACTGGCATCTGCTTTCAAGTGGAAAGATTCTGTAAGCCTATATCCAACTTTTGTTCCGTAATCAACATAATTAAATTGAGTAACTGATTTAACATATAAAAAACCACTTCCCCCAATTACAAGGCCAGCAATATATGTAGCCTTGTCTGAAGGAATCCCATACTTCAAATTCAAATAGCCAATAATTGCAGTAGCCGCAAATGCACCAAGTGATAGCGATATTATGTTAGTTTGTGGGGTTGTCCAATTGTCTTCAGAGGAGACCGAGTGAACGGCTGGCGAATAAATGTAGGTGGTGTTTACAATTGGGGAAAAAACTTCTCCATTAATAGTAGTAACACCCGTCTCGTCATTGATAGAAACAACATCTACTGTCCCTTTATTTAAGTCTGTCACAACAGCGGTTCTTGTATTCCCTTTTTTCTCTATAGCTATATCAAAATTATTAGCTACATTAACGACTACTTCTGTTTGCTCATTATAAGCAACACTGGGAACAATGAAAACAGTTAACACCATCGAAAAAACCAGAACTAAAGATGTAATTTTTTTCATATTCACCATCCTTTCAAGTAAATTCTTATACCACCAAGTATCTATGCTTAATATTATACATTAAAACCCAAAAAACTGTCAAGTAGTTTTGTCTAATTTATCTAAATTTTTAAATCATTTTCACATTTTGGTAAACATAAAATGAGAAGGTAACATTTATTGCATCGTCCGGTTTTCCAGCACCCTTCCCACCACCGCCCCCAGCAGCAGCAGATTGCCGCACAGGTAGAGCCACACCAGCAGGATAATCAGGGAGGCCAGCGACCCATAGACCAGGGCATAGCGGGAGGACATCCCGATAAACCAGGAAAACAGCACCGACGCCCCCACAATGGCCACGGCGGCCAGCAGGGAGGACAGCAGCACCACCTGCCGGCGCACAGCGCCCCGGGGCGTCCCCGCCCGGTAGACGATAAGCACCAGCATCAGCACAAAGCAGAACAGCAGCAGGTAGCGCATCCACCGCCACAGCCCGGACAGGGCGGACAGGGGGATGTGCTCGATCATATACCGGGGCAGCTGTTCCTCCAGCAGCCAGAAAAACCACTCGCCGGTGAAGATGACCACCACCGACAGATAGACGGTGAGGAGGAACAGGGCGGACAGGCCCACACTGAGCGCCGCCCGCCGGAAGGGCCGGGGGTCAGAAGCGCCGTGGAGCTCGTCCATGGCGGCCAGCAGGGTGCGCAGCCCCGCCGAGGCGGAGATGAGTATGGTAATCAGACTGGCCAGCAGCAGGGCGTCTGACTGGCTGTTCGCCACATAGCTGAGATAGTCCTGTATCACCGCCAGCGCTTCGGCGGGCAGAATCTGGTCCAGCGACTGGAGGAGGTTTTCCAGGTCCAGGTGGAACAGGCCGATGAAGTAGTTGACGCATACCAGCAGAGGGAAGAGGGTCAAAATGAGAAAGTAGGACAGCGCCGCCGCCGCCCGGGCCGCCCCCACCCGCAGGTAGAGCTCCGCCGTCTCCACCACAAAGGAGACCGGGGGGAGAGAGAGGAATTTTTTCATTGTCGGGCCTCCTTTCATCGGTTTAAGGTCCGCCGGTAGGGACGCTTCACGAAGCGTCCGTCCTTCCATTGGCACGCTTTATAGGGGCGCAGAGTGCGCCCGCAGGCGGACAATGTCCGTCCCTGCATAAAATCTGCGAAAGCGGACGCATCGTGATGCGTCCCTACATGATGGGGTCCGCCGGTTATTCTACCACACATCCCCGCAAAAACAAATACGAAAAAAGCCGCCTGTTGTCAGACGGCTTTGCTTTCGTGCATACTCAACCCAGCTTGCTCAGCTTGAGAGTCATTTTGCTCTTCTTGTTGGCAGCGTTGTTCCGGTGCAGCAGACCCCGGGCAGCGGCCTTGTCCACCGCCTTGACGGCCACCTTGTAAGCGACATCGGCCTCGCTGCGGTTGCCTTCCGCCACTGCGGCCTCAAACTTCTTGAGCTCGGTCTTCAGCGCGGACTTCGCGGCTTTGTTCTGAGCGGCCTTGGTCTGAGACACCAGAACGCGCTTTTTAGCAGACTTAATATTCGGCAAACCAAACACCTCCTCCGATTTTCATCTTTAATTTGGGCGGCAATACACCCACGCAGATTTGTATTGTACCATCCTCCAGACAAAAAATCAACTGTTTTTTTGATTTTTTTTGCCGGTGCGGGATAGTTTTTCAAAAGCCGCAAAAACTAGGGCGGCAAGGAAAATGATTCCACAACATATTGCATAAGGGGGAAGACAGCCATGCGCATGAGAAGGACCGACCTGGCCCTGGAGGCCAGGGAGCTGTGGCAGGAGCGGTCGGGGGCCGCCTCCGCCCTGCCGGGGGTGGAGGCCTGGGACAGCTTTCGGGAGGGCATTTTGGTAAATACCGTCCGTGTGCTGGACGGGCAGGGGGAGACGGCCCTGGGCAAGCCCCGGGGCAGCTACGTCACCCTTACCCTTGAGGGGCTGGCCAGCCGGGAGGAGGGCATTTTCCAGCGCGCGGTCCGGGCGGTGGCCGGCGAAATCGGACAGCTGCTCCGGGAGGTTCCCCCCGCCGGTCTGGTGCTGGTGGCTGGCCTGGGCAACCGGGCCATCACCCCCGACGCCGTGGGCCCCAAGGTCCACCAGAACACCCTGGTCACCCGTCACCTGATTCGTCAGATGCCCGAGCACTTTGGCGCCCTGCGGCCGGTGGCTTCCGTCACGGCGGAGGTGATGGGCAACACCGGGATGGAGAGCGGCGAGCTGGTGCGGGCGGTGTGCGAAAAGATCAAGCCCGCCTGTGTGGTGGCGGTGGACGCCCTGGCGTCCCGGTCGCTGAAGCGGCTGTGCAAAACCGTTCAGATTGCCGACACCGGCATCACCCCCGGCTCCGGCGTGGGCAATCACCGTATGGGTCTCACCCGGGACACCCTGGGGGTGCCTGTAATCGCCCTGGGGGTGCCCACCGTGGTGGACGGGGCCACCCTGGCCGCCGACCTGCTGGGCGCCGACGAGCCCCCCGACCTGAACGAGGGCCGGGACCTGCTTGTCACCCCCAAGGACATCGACAGCCAGGTGGACGATCTGTCTAAGGTGATTGGCTATGGGCTGAGCATGGCCCTCCAGCCGGGCATCTCTCTGGAGGAGCTGGAGCTGCTGCTGAGTTAGGAATAATGTTCCAGAATTGGGGCAGACTAGAGGAAAACACGGAAAAGGGATGTGGTTATTATGGTGAAGGGTATCACCCGGCAGGTGATTCTGGTAAAGTCCCCCGACCCCCGGCTCTTTGAGGAGGCCATTTTTATTGTCAAAGAGGAGGCCCTGGCCCGGGAGGGGGTGAGCGCCGACCGGGTGCTGCGGGAGGCCCGTCAGGCCGCTGACGGCTACCTCAAGCAGGGGAAGGCATGGAACCGGCGGCTGGAGCGTCTTCCCTCCCTGGCCTGGGGGGCGCTGGGGGCGGCGGTGGCTTCGGCAGGCTGGGCGGCCTGGCTGTTTTTGCTGTGACCATCCTCCGCCGGAGACATAGTATGGACTGAGGGGACTGGCGGCAGGTCCCCGTCTCAGACGCCGGACGGCATTTTGACCAAGGATAAGAGGTTTTCTTCTTTTTCCTCCTGAAGCACTGGCGGCCCGGCGGGAAGTCCACCGGGCCGCTTTGTTATGCCTTTTTTCGCTCCGCCGCCAGCAGGACGGCCAGAATAGCCGCCCCTCCTGCCGCCAGAACCAGCCCGTCCCCCCAGGAACCGCCGCAGGCGCGGAGGTAGAGGGTAATGGGCGTCCAGCGGATCAGGGGGCCCAGAGCGGGGAACAGCAGGGAGAGGTCCAACAGCACCGGGGACAGGAGCAGGGCCAGCACCGGAACGGAGGGGAGCACAGCGGGCAGGGCGCTCCACAGAGGGCGCAGCCGGGCCAGGGCCAGGGCGGCCGCCCCCCAGAACAGCAGGTAGGGGATGAGTGCCAGCATACAGGCAGGCGCCATCCCCGCCGCCAGCAGGGCCAGGGCTCCGGAGCACAAAATGGGCGCCAGCGACGCCCCCAGCCGGGGCAGGAGGAGGGGCAGCGTCCCGCGGAGAGGGGCCAGCCGCTGGGCGAAGGGGGAGTCCAGCCAGCGCCCCAGGTCCATGGCGGTGAGCAGCGTCCAAATCAGCAGCAGGATGGCTGTCAGCCCGGACAGCAGGCTGGATACCCCGCTGTCCGCCAGGACGAGGGGGTCCAGGGGCCGCCCGTCTGCCGTCTCCATGGAGATGAGCACGCGATCCTGTTCCGGCAGGACCTCATTCAGCCGGGGGAGCATACTGTCGGACCCGCCGGCGATGCCGCTGTCCAAAAGATAGCGTTCCGCTATGCCGGGGGAGATGCACTCGGCCACGCAGGCGGATACCGTCTCCCGCACCATGGGGTATACGGTGGAGCCGGGGCCGGTAAGCAGAGTAAAGAGCTGGTAGGTGTCCTGCCGGGACAGGCGCAGGGAAAAGTCCTCGGGAAGGACCAGGGCGCAGTCCCACTGGCCCGTGGCCACCTGACGCCGGGCCTGGTCGAGACCGGTCTCATAAAACGTGACGACAAGGCCGCTGCGGCTGTTCAGGCGGGACCAGAATTCCTCGCCGCCGGTTTCCGGAAGCACCACACCCACCTGGACGGGGGTGGACATCTCCTGAGCGGGGAGGAGGGTCCGGGTCCCGAAGATCATCAGGGGCAGGAGAAACAGCAGGGCCCAGGTACGCAGGCGGCCCGCCTGGGTGCGCAGGCCGCTTTGAAACAACGCCAGGAAAAAGCTCATACCGCCACCTCCTGACAATCCACCCGCCGGCGGTAGAGGGCCAGGGCCAGGGCGGCCATTCCCGCCGTGGAGAGTGCCGGGCAAAGCCAGGCCGTCAGGGGCAGTTCATACCCCATAGGCCAGGCGGCAAGCCGGAGCAGCCAGGTCACCGGAGACAGTCCGCTCAGCTGCCGCACCGGTCCGGGCAGAAGTACGGCCGGGACGATTCCCCCTGCCAGGGCCAGGGAGAGGAGGGAGACCGCGAAGGCCGCCACGCCGCACCCGGCGGCGCTCCCCGTGGCCAGGCAGCACAGGGAGCAGAATACCGAGCAGAATATGGACATCAGCAGCGCAGCGCCCAGCAGAGGAAGGGGCCTTCCCGCTCCGGTTATCAGCAGGGCGGGGTAGAGCAGCAGAAGCAGCGCCGGAATCCCGGCAAACACGCCGCTGAAGTAGCCGGCGGATACCCCGCGGCCCACGCAGCGCAGCCTGCGCTGGAAGCGGAGCCAGTCCCCGCTGTAAACAGGGACAAACACCGGGGCGGCGGCCAGGGCAAAGTAGGCGGCCAGGGCCAGGGTGTAATGCAGAGAGATGGGCAGCGTCTGGGTGGCCAGAACGGTCTCGGGCCGGAACATATGGGACCGGCCGGTGGCCAGGGAGATGTAGCGCAGGTTGATGTCAAGGACGACCTGGTCCCGGGTGAGACCGGGGGGCGGGTTCTCCTCGTAGAGGTCCAGCACGGCGTACACCCCGCTCTGAAAGGCGGACAGAATGTCGCTGGCGCTCTGGCCCACCCACAGCAGCAGCAGGGACTCCAGCGGCCGGTCTCCGGCCACCACCAGCCGCAGGTCCGGGTTCTCCCCCCACATCACCCCTTGGATAAAGTGCTCCGGCAGCATCAGTACGGCGGTAATCTCACCCCGGCGCAGGGCGTCCAGCGCCGTCTCCCCGTCCATGGATACGATTTTGCAGTACTGGGCGATGTCCTCCATCTCCCCCATGTACTGTTCCAGCAGCTGGGGCACATTGTCCCCCTCCGGCGCGGTGACAGCCAGCGTCACACCGGAGAACTCCACCCCCCGGGAGAGCAGGTGGCCGGCCGCCTGGCCCGCTCCCAGGGGCAAAAGAAGGCACAAAAGGACAAGCCCTGCCAACAGCCAACGCTGTTGGCAGAGCTTCCCCAGAGTCAGACAGGTAAATTTTCCATAAAAGCGCAGTCTGCTCATCTCACATTATCAAAAGGCGTACATCAGCTGCCACAGCAGCGCCTCAGAGAGCCGGGAACCCAATAAATTCTGCATGTCATAAGCCCAGTCCTCGGCATTATCCTCAATATCGCTAATCAGCTCCATCGCGTCATACTCATCCATATCGGCGATCATCATGGGAGATTTTACCTTGATATCCATTCCGTCACAGGGACCGGCATAGTATTCTACGCCCAGAGACAGTACCTTCAGGCCCATGACATGTACCGACACGTCGTCCAGCTTCAGGTCCAGAGAGTTTTTGCTGGTGGTCAGCCGGCCCTCCATTTTAACGGCGCCGTTGGCGCCGTTGGCGCCGGGGGCGTCCACGTCAATGGTCCACTGGAAATTGTCGCCCTTGCCCTTGGGTTCATACTCCATGTCGGAGGTCAGGCGGAACATGGGGCTTTTGCTGCCGCCCTCCAAAAGGCTGAGGGTGGTTTCGTCGGTGTAGCTGCCGCCCTTGCCGGTGTGGTTGCCGCTGGACGCTACCACCAGCTTGTCACCCTCAATTTCGATCTCCAGGCTCAGGTTGTCCACATACTGGTCGCCCTTTTCGCCGCCGCCCAGGTACAGACCGATCTCTACCTCGGTGCCCTGGATTGTTTCCTTGTAGATGACGGCGGAGATATGGCCCTGGCTGACATAGACCTCCAGGTCTAGGTCGCCCAGCTCGTCCAGCGCATACCGGATACCGTCGAACAGCTCGCCATAGATATCCAGGTCCTCCAGGTCAGCCATCATATAGTCGATATCATCCTGGGGGATGCCCATGGCCTTGAACAGTCTCTCATACATGTCCACATAGTCCACTGCGGACAGAGCGTCCTCCAGGGTTTCCACATAGTCCTCCAGGGCATCCTGGGGGATGGTCACGTTGTAGAGGGTGGCTTTTATGTCGGCGCCGTTGACCTCAATCTCCTCGGTGCCGTCCTTCTCCGCCTCGATCTGGTCCATGAGGGTCTTATTGGCATCGTGAATGGCTTTCTCGAAGTCCTCGCCGCTCTCTGTGCTCATGATGATGTCCATCAGCTCAAAGATATTGAAGCTGATGTCTTCAACCGAGCTGTCTCCTGTCATCTCGGCCAGGTCGGCGCCCAGAGTTTCGGTGTTCATGCCGATAAAGGTGTCGCCGGTGAATTGGGGGGAGCCGAAATACAGCTTGGCCCCGTCGGCCAGCATCTGGAGGGCGGCGATGTCCTCGTCGTCCCAGAAGGCGGACAGCTGCGCATCCATTTTGCGGGCGCTGCCGTCGTAGTTGGTGCTCATCCGCACGCCCAGGCCGTAGAGGTCAGACAGGTCATAACCCACCAGCTGGCTGTTGATATCCTTGAGCTCCACGCTGGCTCTCACGCTGACGGATTTATCCTCCCACAGCTGCTTCATGTCGGGCATTTCCAGGCCCTTATTCACATCGCTGTATGCAGACATGGTTTTAGAGACCGCCTTGTCCACCCGGCTTTTGGGAGAGGTAAACAGGCCGCTGACCGTTACCACCAGCAGGGCGATTACTGCCACGGCGGCAACACCTCCGCCAATCATCAGGCCAAGGCCCCGCCGGCTTTGCTTGCCGCCGTCAGCCGGACTGTCGCCGCCGGTCTGGGTCTGGGACTGGGGCGGGGTGTTCCAGCCCTGACCGCCTGAGCTGGACCAGACCGGCCCTGAGGTGCCGTCGGGCTCTCCGGCGGCAGAGCTGTTCAGCGTGCCGCAGTTGGGACAAAACTTTGCGTCATCCCGCATTTCACTTCCACAATTTCGACAAAACATGTGCATCCTCCATTTTTTCCAAAAATTATGAAATCAATTTCCCGTCTGCCAATCGTAGGACTGCGCCGCACAGCCGGTCCAGCTCTGCCGGGTGGTGGCTGCACCACACAAGGCTGCCGCCGCCGGCCACATAGCGCTCCAGCCAGTCCAGCAGCCGGGGGACGTACTCCTGGTCAAGGCCGGAGGTGGCCTCGTCCATCAGCAGCACCCGGGGGCGGGACAGCAGCGCCATGGCGATGCTCACCCGCTGGGCCATCCCTCCGGACAGAGCCCGAACTGGCATGGGCAGAAGGGGCTCCAGCCCCAGCAGCTCCAGAATGTCGGGAGACAGGGGACCGGAGAGGTCACAGGCGCTCTGCCACAGGGCGAGCTGCTGACGGACCGTCAGCTCCCGGGCCAGCTGGCTGCTCTGGGGGACGTAGCCCAGCTGGCGGCGCAGGAAGGAGCGGTCGCCCATAACGCTGCGGCCCTGAAACAGGATATCTCCGCTGTCCGGCCGCTGAATCTGGGCAATCAGCCGGAGCAGGGTGGACTTCCCGGAGCCGTTGCTCCCCGCCAGGCCCAGGCACTGGCCGGGCGGGAGCATAAAGCAGATGGACGCGAGCACCTGCCGGCCACCATAGCTCTTACAGAGCTGACGTACCTCCAGCATAAATCAGGTGACGGGAGAACCGCAGCTGTCGCAGAAGCGGCTGCCGGCGGGCAGAGCCTTGCCGCAGTTGGAGCAGAATACACTGCCGGCCGCAGGGGCGGCGGGCTTTGGGGCGGCCCCCAGAATCTTGTCCTCTTCCGCCTTGATCTGCTCCAGGCGGGCATTCAGCTCCGCAATCTCCTGTTCGATGCTCTGGATGCTGGCAAACTCGGCGGAAAAGGCTTCCACGCTGGCCTGACCTGCCTTCCAGCTGTTGTAGAACTTGGCGCCCAGCTCATTCATCTCGCTGGTCATACGCTTCTGGGCGTTGCTGATGGTGGACTTGATGCGGCTGCTCTCCACCAGAGTCTCGGACTTGACGCTCACGGCGGCCACGCCCTTGTTCAGAGTATCCTTTAAACTGTCAAACATTGCCATAATTACATCTCCTTTTTATTTTCTAAGAGTCATTGATGTATCTTGAAAGGGACCATAGGGACCATAAGGAATATACCGTTCTTTCGTGTTGGCCCAAACATACTCCACGTCTTTGGCAATCCGCCGCTCCTCCTTGCCGTTCCACAGGTAGAGGTCGTTATTGGCAATGTAGAGCACCTGCTTGGAATCCAGAAAAACCAGAACGTTGGAGTCGATCTCATCGGAGACAGTGACCAGTTTGTCCTCTTTCACCAAAGATAGCTCATCACACTTGCTGTCACGGTCGGTGATCGCGTACATGGTTCCACTGTCATCCAAAATGTAAACGCCATATACCTCCTTGGCCACTACCTCGGTCTTGCCGCTGCTGTAGCGGTTGAAGTCGCCCCATTTTCCGTCGTCCTCTTCCTCCACATTGGTGAAGAAGTAAAGCACATCACTGCCCTTGGTGTCCTGGGCCTTGCGCGGGCTGGCAAACTCATCGTCAACCACGGTATTAGAGAAGGTCAGAGCCGTATCGCCCATGGTGTAGGCATCCAGCCAGGCGTCGCCATCCTCGCTCAGGTGCAGCACGGCCTCTGTGCCGTTCAGAACAATGACGCCGTTAACACTGCTCTCCTCGTCCAGGTCCAGAACACTCTCGACGCCGCCCACATTCTGATACCACTCACCGCCGCCGCTGCCGCTGTTCAAACGGTCGTAGATTTCGCCGTAGTAGTTCAGGTCGGCGAGATCGCATGCCTTGCCGCCGGCAATGCCGGCGGTCTTCTTGTAGATAAAAATTCCATCCTCATAGGAAGCGGCAAACTGGTTTTCATCAATGCTGGTGATAATGGGCGCAGCGTCGGCGCTGCCGGTGTAGTGGTAAATATCGCGGGTGTGCTGGGTGTAGCTCTCGTTTTTCAGGCTCTCCCGCATCTGATTGCGGTTGTTGGCCGCGTTCCACTCCTCGTATTTGTTGTTGTACTCCTCCACATCGGCGTTGTAGCGCTCCTGGGCGTCGGCATAGGCGAGGTCAAAGATGCCATAGTAGTCCACCAGCTCCGCCACGGTCAAGCCGGTGGACGCCTGAAGCGCGCTGGTGTCGATGGGGAAGCTCGCCCCCAGGGAGGTCCGGTAGTAGGCAGCACCGTTTTGCTCATAGACCTCGTCGGGATAGTAGGTGCCGTACCAGTCGGGCCATACCAGGTCCTGGGCAGTGATGGCGGCGTCAGCGCTCTGCTGGGCGTCGCTGACCAGATCGTAGAGCTTGTATTCCTGCCGCTCATCCCGATCATAGTAGAAGCTCACATTGCCGCCGTCCACGTCTACGCTGTAGATGCTGCAAATGCCGCTGACAAGCTCGGTGGGCTCGCCGCCGGGCTTGCAGGAGTAGACGGTGAGGGTGTTCTGGTCCGCGTCAACAGAGGACATTTCGCTGTCCCGCTTATCCTCGCTGTAGACCAGAATGTCGGCGTCAAAATCGGTGTAGATATCGGTGGCGCCGCTGAGTAGCTCCTCAGGGTCGGCGTTTTCTTTCAGGGCTCTTTTGTAGAGGGTGAGAGTTCTGTCATTCTTGTTTGGATCGGCATAATAGACGGTTTTTTGATCTTGGCTGAGTTGGTAATCATTATATCCCTTGCTAATGCGGAAACTGTTCTTGCCATCATAGCAATTCAGCTCAAAATACCTAACTATATCAATAGAGATGCCTTTTTTCTGATAAAGTACATAACCAGAATCCAATACACTGAATGAAATTACTTCTCTGGCAATCCGCTCGGGCCGCTCGTCTTTCTTTAAGTCAGATACGGAAATTTTATATAAAGAATCCTGTTCATTTAGAAAATAAATTGTTTTTCCATCAGAACTAAACTTTACATTATCCATAGCAACAATTCCCATAGCACCCTTTCCGGCATCAACTTCATCGCTCACCTCAATAGCTTCGGTCTTCTCCTTCAGGTTGGCTAAGTACATCAGCTCATTGTCGTCAGTCAGATAGGCGAAAGCCGGGGTTCGTGTACTGCCGCCGGCCATGCCGGAGAACAACTTGAATAGCACAACGACCACAACGACGGCGGCAATAGCGCCCAGGCCGATTACCGCTATGTCGGCCTTGCCCCGGCGCTTTTGGACAGGGACGGGGATTTCCTCCGCGACAGGGGTATCCGCCGTTACGGGGGTGTCCACTGCGGCGGGGGCGGTGGGTTGGAAGAACACAGTGGGGGCTTCCATAACTGAGGTCTCGGGAGTGTTCTCCGCGGGGGTCTCCTCCACGGGGGGCTCTGGAATCTCCCCGGCGGCCATATTTTCCGCCGCGGTCTCCCGGACCGCCTCCTCGCCGGCCGACGCAGGCTGAGACGCCGCAGGCGCTACAGGGGTGCCGCAGCCGCTGCAAAATTTTGCGCTGTCGGGCAGCTCCTTGCCGCAATTTCTACAAAACACGATCCATTCTCTCCTTCCAGTTTTTTGCGCCACTGCCGGAGACAGTGGAACTGCATAAATAAAACCAGTTTATATAGTATGGCACACCTTACGGCAAAATGCAAGGCCCTTTCCACAAAATCGACAGTTTCCCGTGTTGACTTCGCTTTTTCCTTGACGTTTCAGTCTATGGCGTTGAGAATTTGGGCAGAAGGCTCCGGCGGACAATTTTAAAGAAACCTTAATAAAATCCTCATAGTTCCTTTAGAGCATTTTTTACAACTGTATGATATGATCTAGTACAGTTAAACGAAGGGAGCAGATCATTATGTCTGAGATTTTAACAGTTACCGACCTGAAAAAGGTCTATGGAAAGGGCGGGTCGCTGACCCGGGCGCTGGACGGCGTGTCCCTGTCTCTGGAGGCGGGGGAGTTCGTGGGGGTGATGGGCCCCTCCGGGTCGGGCAAGACCACATTGTTAAACTGTGTGTCCACCATCGACCGGCCCTCCGCCGGCTCCATTGTCATCGACGGGAAGGAGCTCACACGGCTGAAGGGCAGGGAGCTGGCCAAATTCCGCCGGGAGCGGCTGGGGTTCATCTTCCAGGACTGCAACCTGCTGGACACCCTCACCACCTATGAGAACATCGCCCTGTCCCTGTCCATTGTGAAGGCCCCCGCCCAGAAGATCGACAAGCGGGTGCGGGAGATGGCCGAGCTGCTGGGCATTGCCGACTGCCTGGACAAGTACCCCTACCAGATGTCCGGCGGCCAGCAGCAGCGGTGCGCCGCCGCCCGGGCCATGGTGACCCGCCCGGCCCTGGTGCTGGCCGACGAGCCCACCGGCGCCCTGGACTCCAAGTCCTCCCAGCTGCTGCTGGACCGGCTGGAGGAGCTGAACATGGAGCTGGGGGCCACCATCCTCATGGTCACCCACGACGCCTTTACCGCCAGCTGCTGCCGCCGGGTGGTCTTTCTCCGGGACGGGCAGATTTTCCTGGAGCTCCACCGGGGAAGCGACAGCCGGAAGGCCTTTTTCAAAAAGATTATCCAGGTGGTCACCGAAATGGGGGGAGGGATGGCCGATGTTCTCTAAGCTGGCCCTGCGCAACGTGCGCCGGTCCTTCCGGGACTACGGGGTGTATCTGCTCACCCTCACCTTCGGCGT
>CANSXE010000002.1 GCA_947650875.1 uncultured Bacillota bacterium
AGCACTCATACAGGGCGTTGCCCCAGGTCTTGTCCGCCGTCTCGGGCAGCTCCACCCCGATGGCCTTGGCGGCGGCCACCGCTTCCTCGTCGGAGCTGATAGCCATAAAGTCGATGCCACAGTACTGCTTTACCGCCTCGTGCATGGGCATACGGGGCCAGCCAGGGGTCAGGTCGATGTCCTCCCCCTGCCACTGGACCTGGTAGGTGCCCAGAATCTTCTGAGCCGCGGAGGAGAGCAGGTCTTCAAACAGGTCCATCATATCGTTGAAATCGGCGTAGGCCTGATAGAGCTCAATGGTGGTGAACTCCGGGTTGTGCTTGGGGTCCATCCCCTCGTTGCGGAAGATGCGGCCGATCTCATAGACCCGGTCCATGCCGCCCACGATGAGCCGCTTCAGGGGCAGCTCGGTGGCGATGCGCATGTACATGTCGATGTCCAGCGTGTTGTGGTGGGTGATGAAGGGCCGGGCGGTGGCGCCGCCGGAGATGGTATTCAGAACAGGGGTCTCCACCTCCATAAAGCCCCGGCCATCCATAAAGTCCCGAACATGCTTGATGAACTTGGAGCGGACAATGAAATTGCGCTTTACCTCCGGGTTGACGATCAGGTCCACATACCGCTGGCGGTAGCGCAGCTCGGTATTGGTCAGGCCGTGAAACTTCTCGGGCAGGGGCAGCAGAGATTTGGACAGAAGGGTGACATCCACCACCCGGACAGACATCTCCCCCCGCTGGGTGCGGAAGACCACTCCCTTCACCCCCACGATGTCACCGATGTCGTACTTTTTAAAGCGGTTGTAGGTCTCCTCATCCATCTCGTCCTTCCGGGCGTAGAGCTGGATGCGGCCGCTCTTATCCTGCAAGTCGCAGAAGGACACCTTGCCCATTCCCCGCTTGGACATGAGCCGCCCGGCGATGGACACCTCTTTGCCCTCCAGGCTGTCGAAATTGTCCTTGATGTTGGCGGAGTCGTTGTCCGCCACATATCGGGTGATGGTGAAGGGGTCGTTGCCGCTGTCCTGAAGCTCCTTCAGCTTGTCCCGGCGAATCTGGAGCAGCTGGGACAGGTTCTCCTGCTCCCCGGTCTGGTTGTTCTTATCGGCCATGTTGACTTCTCCTTTATCTCTCGATCTTCAGCAGCTTATACTCCACCGGTCCGGCGGGGGCGTCCACGGTGACATCGTCTCCGGCGTTCTTGCCCAGCAGGGCCTTGCCAAAGGGGGAGTCCTCCGAAATTGCGCCGTTTATGGGGTCGGCCTCCTGGGAGCCCACGATCTTATAGGTGATCTCCTCGTCAAACTCCTTGTCCAGCACGGTGACGGTGGAGCCCAGGCGAACATAGTCGCCCTCGGTCTCGTCCTCCTCGATGACCACATAGTTGGCCAGAATCTCCTCCAGCTCGCTCATGCGGGCGTAGAGCTTGCCCTGCTCGTTTTTGGCCTCGTCGTACTCGCTGTTCTCCGACAGGTCACCGAAGGAGCGGGCTTCCTTAATGAGGTCGGCCACCTCCTTCTCCCGGACGGTTTTCAGGTAGGTCATCTCATCCTGCAATTCCTTGAGCCGCTGCGGGCTCAGCTTGTATTCCTTTGACATAAAAGCCTGCACACCTTTCCAATAGAACTATGAGCCAGCGTTCCCGCCCCAAAGGGCGGGAACAGGGTCAATTGGATATAATCATACATTCTGTGCTATTATATTGGTTTCCACCTGGTCTGTCAAGTGATTTTTATATCTTTGGGAGCCAGCTTTCCCCCCTCCCACAGGGCGGCCAGCAGGGGCAGGCGTTCCCGGTCCGTCTCCTTCAGCCCCGGCGCGGAAAGACGAAGCCCGGCCAGCCGGGGCCGGGGCCCCCACAGCTCCAGAGGGTCCTCCTCCGGTATGGGACATCCCTCCTGAAAGGCCAGAGCCGCATGTCCCCGCTCCCCCTCCGGCAGGATGGGCACGCCGAACTCCCGGCGCAGCCAGAGGGCCAGCTCCCCGCCGCCCCGGGGGGCGTCGATGACCAGCCCCCGCACCAGAGGACACAGCGCCGCAGCGGTCCGGGCCATGTCCCGGTCTGCCCGCAGTCCTCTCAGCGCCACCGTGGACCGTCCGGGGACCAGCCCCTGCCGCTGGAGAGCGGCCAGGGCCAGAGATACCGACTGGGCCCGGACAAAGCGCTCCGTCTCCACCGGCCGCAGGCCGCAGCCGGCCAGGGCAGACCAGCTGTCGAAGTCCGGCGGCGTCAACACCCGCAGTACACCCCCGCGGCGCAGTCCCCGGGCCGCCCGGCGCAGGCGGTGCGCGCCCCAGAAGCCCCCCGGGTCTGTCTCTGCCCGCAGAACGGGCAGACCGTAAAGCCGCCCGGAAGCCGCCTTCCCCCGTCCCCCGGGCGATATCACAAGCTGTCCGATCAACAAAGATCCCTCCCTCTCCTCACAGAGTATGCGGGAGGGGGAGGGATATATTTATCCTTTAAAAAAGCCCTGTATTTCGCCCAAAAGCTCCATCGCCTTGAATTTGAGGACATAGCTCTCTCCGTCCCCTGTGACCAGAGCGCCCTGGTCCGAGGTGAAGTGACCGGCTTCCAGGGCCTGGTCCACCGTCTCGCTGGCGGCCCCCAGGCACAGCGGGGGAAAGGCCACACACCACCAGTTCTGTCCCTTGCCCTCCCCGATGGTCACCCGGAGGGCGGTGTAGTTCCCGGCGGGGAGGGCGAAGCCCTCATACTCCTTGGTGGGAAACCAGCAGTCCTCCAGCACGGCGGTCACGGGGTAGTCGTACCCCTGCTCCTCCACCACCGCCCGGCCGGCGGCGGACAGGGTATTCAGATGGCCCTCCAGAGCCGCCTGGGCCTGGGCCAGGGTGGCCCCCTTGGGGTAGAGCGACTCCGCCTCTTCCAGCACCCGGTCCCGCACCGCCAGCTTCAGCGCCTGGTCCTCCCGGCTGTCTGAGTTGGCAATGACATGGAAGCGGATCACGCTGTCCGCCAGCTCCTTCTGCTCCTGTCCCAGCCAGCTGCCCGCGGCCACCGCAATCAAAACGCCGAACATCAGCGCGATTTCCCAATTTTTCAGCTTTCGGTCCATATGTCCTCCCCGGGACGGAAAACCGTCCACACTGTAAGTTTCTTACAGTATGGACAGCAAAATCCCTTCTTATACCGAATTTTTTCAACGGGTTTCCTGTAGGTTTTGTCTTCCGTATCAGATAAAAGCGGCGCACCGTTTGGCGCGCCGCTGGTTTATTCTATCTGGCAAGGAGGAACAGGTTGGCGTCGGTGGTAAAATTGGGAAGGCTGTACAGCACAACCACCGCGTCGATATTGTTTTCCTCCACATAGCCCTTGATACTGCTCAGGTTGTAACGCAGGTCAAACAGGTGAATCTCTGAAAAGCGCTCCGTCAGGAAGGGGGCCAGCGAGTCGGAATAGGAGTCCCGGACGACCAGCACCTTGGGGGCGTCGGCATGCTCGGTCTCAATGACGCAAAGAGCCTGATTGCCCCCCAGGAAGTAGGAGTATTTGTCCTTCACATCCAGATAGCTGTCCACATAGAGACTTCCCTCCTCGGGTGTGCCCTTAAACCAGGAGGTCACCTTGATCCCCTCGTCCGGGACATAGGTGTCGATGGAATCGGAAGGCAGCCAGCGCACCCCGGAGGAGGAGAAGAGTGTGCCGTTGAACTGGTCGGTGACGGTGGTTTTCCGGTAGTCGTTCAGGTCGATGGGCTCCAGTCCCATGGTCTCAAAGATGGCGTTGGCCCCATAGAAGGCCCCCAGGCTGGTCCAGTGGTGGTCGGTGCGGTAGTAGATGTCCTCTCCGCTGTGGGGGGCCAGCGCTCCATACAGGTCGATGGTGGAAGCCCCGGCGGAGAAGTAGAGCCGGTCGATAATAGCCTTCTCGTCGGCCGTGGGGGCCCCGTCGGGGAGACGGTCCTTCCAGATTTCCGCGGCGGAGGGGATGAGACCGAAGTACACCGGCACGGACATGTTGCCGATCAGGGCGTCCAGATAGCCCATATCCTGGTCCAGCTTGGACGGCTCGGGGTCCTTTACCCGATTGATAAGGGTGTCCTGCTTCCCGAAGTAGACCCCGTCATTCTCCTTCTTGCCGGACAGCCGCTCGCTCCAGGCCTTCATGGCCACCCAGAAGTCCCGGCCCACGATGTGGTCGGAGACATACTTCTCCGCGTCTGTCATAAACTTCCCGCTGCCCAGGTTCTCCGCGGACACCACCGGCGGCTTTTGCAGGTAGCGGTTTTCCAGCGGGGAGAAATTCTTGTCAGGCAGCAGCAGGCTGATGACGCACACGCCCCCGATGAAGGCGCAGAACAGAACGGACAGAAAAATGTTGAACTTTTTTGACATGCTCGCGCCTCCTTAAAAGTTAAAGTACAGGAAGGGGTTGTAGGTGCCGGCCACCAGGTAGGCGGTGCATACCAGCAGACCGGCGGCCACCAGTACGGTGCAGACGGCCTGTTGTGCTCTTGTGCCCATGCTGCGGTAAATTGCCCGGCCCAGGGGCGTGGATGCCACCGTGGCCACACACAGAACGGGCAGGAAGCTGGTCAGATAGTAGCCAAAGGTCCCGTCGGCCAGGGGGACGCTTCCCAGGCCGAACATGACCCGCAGGTAGCTGGCCAGATGGCCCAGGTCCTCAATGGCGAAGATGGCCCAGCTCACCATGACCAGAAACAGGGTGTAAACATGCCCCACAATGGCCGGGGCCTTCTCCAGCGGCTTGAGGAGGAGGAACTTCTCCACCATCAGCAGGACGAAGAAGTACAGCCCCCAGAACAGGAAGGTCCAGTTGGCCCCGTGCCAGATGCCGGTGGCGGCCCAGACAACCAGCAGGTTGAACACCTGCCGGCCCTTCCCCCGGCGGTTGCCCCCCAGGGGGATGTAAAGGTACTCCCGGAACCAGGTGCTGAGGGAGATGTGCCACCGCCGCCAGAACTCGGTGATGCTTTTGGAAATATAGGGGTAGTTGAAGTTGGGCAGGAACTCAAAGCCCAGCATCCGCCCCAGGCCCACGGCCATGTCGGAGTAGCCGGAGAAGTCGAAGTAAATCTGGAAGGTGAAGGCCAGCACCCCCAGCCAGGCCCCGGCCACCGTCAGCTCAGCGGGGGCCATGGCCTTGTAGCTGTCCCAGAGCATGCCCACGTTGTTGGCAATGAGCAGCTTTTTTCCGAGACCCACCATGAAGATCTGCACCCCGGAGGAAAATTTATCTGCGGAGTAGTCCCGCCGGTCGATCTGATCCCCCAGGTCCTTATACTTGATGATGGGACCGGCAATCAGTTGAGGGAACAGGGTGACAAAGGTGCCGAAGTTGAGGATGTTCCGCTGGGCCCGGGCGTCGCCGCGGTAGACGTCGATGGTGTAGCTCATGGTCTGGAAGGTGTAAAAGGAGATGCCGATGGGCAGATGCACCCCCAGCACCGGCATAAAGGTGAGCCCCACCGACTGGAGGGAGCCGGCGATGAAGTCCCAGTACTTGAAGAAGCACAGCAGGGCCAGGTTGAACACAATGGAGGAAGCCACTGCCATTTTCGCGCCTTTGTCGTTCCCTCTGGCCTTGCACCGCTCCACCAGCAGGCCGTGGGTGTAGTCGATAGCGGTGGACAGGAACATAATCGCAACATAGGCCCGCTCCCCCCACCAGTAGAAAAACAGGGAGGAGGCCAGCAGCACCACATTGCGCCCCCTGCGGGGGACGATATAGTACAGGAACAGGGTGAAAACCAGGAAATAAAACATGAAAATGGGGGTGGAAAAGACCATAGCGGACACCTCAGCTTACAGGGACCGGCCCCTTTGCCGGCCCGTTTTTTCGGGAAAGAAAGGGCCGCCGAGGGCGGCGGCCCTTTTTCAGGATACCTTAAAACAGAGCATTAAATTCATTGACGATATCGTCGCACTTCTCGTGGACCACCATCATCACATAGTTGCCGTTGGAGACAATACGGGAGTTATTCTCCCACTGGTCCATAGCCATAGGGTACTGCGCGCCACCGGGGCCGTTGCCGTCACCCACCATGTAGTCGATCCGGGACTGGAAGGCGGCCTTGACCGCGTCTACATCCTTGCTGTCCTTCACCTGGACCAGACCGAACTCGCCGTTGTTCATGGAGATCATGCAGACATAGACCAGCATTTGCTCGGCGCTGATGCCGGACAGGCCGGGGTAGACATTGTCCAGAATGGAACTGTCGGCCAGCTCCAGGAAGCCGAACTCATACTTGCCGGTGGTGGCGTCATAGAAGGCCTGGAGGTCCACGTTGGTGGCGGGGGTGCTGCTGGAGCTGCCGGAGCCGGAGGAAGAACCGCTGCCGCTGCCGTCCGGCTTGGGATCGGGCTTGGGGTCGGGCTTCTGCTCAGGCTTGGTCTCCTCTTTCCAGTCGCAGGTGACGGCGCAGGTGGCCTTGGCGCCGTCGTACTCCACGGTGATGGTGGTCTTTCCGGGAGCGACCGCCTTGATCGTACCGTCCTTGGACACCGTGGCGATCTTCTTGTCGCTGGAGGTAAAGGTGGCGATGCCGTCGGTGTCGGGCTCGGCGGTGTAGCGCAGCTGGAAGGTAGCCCCGGCCTTGGTCAGCTTGACCTCCGTCTTATTCAGGGTGATGGTAACGGTGGGAAGGGGCTGAAGGTCTCCGTTGCTGCCCGAGCCGCTGGGGTTGGAGCCATCCGGCTGGGAGCTGTCGGGGGTGGATGCGTCGGGCTGAGAGCCGTCGGGGTTGGAGCCGTCGGGCTGGCTGGAGCTGCCGCCGGGGGCGATGGTGCTCACGTCGGAGCCGCTCCCCGGGTTGGAGGAGGAGCTGCCGCCCTTGTTTCCGCCGCCGCAGGCGGCCAGGGACAGGACCATAGCGGTGGCAAGCACCGCCGCAAAGATACGTCTTTTCATAGTAAGTAAACTCCTTTTCTGTTGGGGTTATAATTGACCCTTGTTTGGGTTCTGTGAGGTTTGACGAGCAAAAACGAAAAAGGTTCCCAGGTTTGAAAAAATTTTTTCGCTGAGATATTATACTGTCTTTTTTCGCCCCTGGCAAGTGTTTTGTGGCCGGGGGGGGTGTCCTACCGCGCATTTTATCACAGTCAGGGGAATTGGCACGATTTGTAGGGGCGCACAGTGTGCGCCCGCGGGCGGACAATGTCCGCCCCTACATAAAATCTGCGAATAGGACACACCCGTGGCCGGGCTGTACGACAATGTGAAAGACGGGCAAAAAGGGATTGACTTTCCCCCGGGAAGGGCATAAAATAGCCGATACTGACTGCAATTTCGGGAGGTGGACGCCATGTTCCACTATTTGGACAACGCCGCCACCACGCCGGTGCGGCCCGAGTCCGCCCAGGCGGCGCTGGAGACCATGACCGAGGGCTGGGGCAACCCCTCGTCTCAATACGCCCTGGGAAAACAGGCGGCGGACCGGATGAAGCTCTGGCGGGCCGATCTGGCCGGAGCCCTGGGCTGCGGGCCGGAGGAGGTCTATTTCACCTCCTGCGGCTCGGAGAGCGACAACTGGGCCATCTCCGGGGCGCTGGAGTGCAACCGCCGGGCGGGGAAGCACATCATCACCACCGCCATCGAGCACGCCGCCGTGCTGGAGCCCCTCAAAGCGCTGGAGCGTCAGGGCTACGAGGTGACCTACCTCCAGCCCGACCGCCGGGGGAGCATCGACCCCGCCCAGGCGGCGGCCGCCCTCCGGCCGGACACGGCCCTGGTGTCCATGATGCTGGTGAACAACGAGCTGGGCGCCGTCCTGCCCGTAAAAGAGGTGGCCCAAGCCATCAAAAAGGCGGGCTGTCCCGCCCTGCTCCACTGCGACGCAGTCCAGGGCTTTTTAAAGGTGCCCTTTACCCCCCGAGAGCTGGGGGTGGACCTGCTGTCGGTCAGCGGCCACAAGATCCACGCCCCCAAGGGGGTGGGGGCGCTGTATGTGCGCAAGGGTGTGCGGCTGCCCCCCCTCATCCGGGGCGGGGGACAGGAGGGCGGCTACCGCTCGGGCACCGAGGCCACATCCCAGATTGCCGCCTTCGCCGCCGCCGCCCGGCTGGGAGCCGTCTCCTTTCAGAAGGACGCCGCCTGCATGGCGGAGCTGAAAGCCTATACCATGGACCGTCTGGCCCGGGAGATACCCGAAGCGGAGGTCCTGGTCCCCGACGGCGCGCCCCACATCCTGCCCATCTCCCTGCCCGGCTACAAGAGCGAGGTGGTGGTCCGCTTTCTGAGCGACCGGGGGGTGTACCTCTCCTCCGGCTCCGCCTGCCACCGGGGCAGGCCCAGCCACGTCTTCGCCGCCCTGAAGCTGCCCAAAGCCCTGCTGGACGGCGCTCTGCGGGTCAGCTTCTCCTATGATACGTCCCGGGAGGACGTGGACGCCCTCATGGACGGCCTGAAGGCCGTCAGGGAGGGGCTGTTTACAACCTTATCTTAAAAAAAGAAGGAGCATTTTCTCATGTTCGCGTACATGAAGCAAAAACCGGGATTTTACAAGCAGGTGGTCCTGCTGGCCCTGCCCATCGTGCTGCAAAACCTCATCACCAGCGCCCTGGGCATGGCGGACACCTTTATGGTGGGTATGCTGGGGGAGGTCCCCATGGCGGCGGTAACGCTGGCCAACATCCCCCTGTTCGCCTTACAGATGTTCATTTTCGGCGTCCAGAGCGGCTCCTCCGTGCTGGTGAGCCAGTACTGGGGCAAGCAGGAGATGGAGTCCATCAACCGGGTGCTGGGGGTGGCCCTGTGGGTGGTGCTGGTGGTGTCCACCCTCTTTGCCGGGGTGCTGCTGGTGTGTCCGGTGGAATTCCTCAGCCTGTTCGGCAACGAGCCGGAAGTGATTGCCCTGGCTGCCCAGTACGGCTCCATCGTGGGCTTCTCCTATGTGTGCAACGCCTTCACCATGATGTATGTGGCCGCCTACCGCAGCATGGAGCGGCCCCAGCTGGGGCTGTACATCCTGGTGGCCTCCATGGCCACCAACACCTTCCTCAACTGGGTGCTCATCTTCGGCAAGCTGGGGGCTCCCGCCATGGGGGTGCGGGGAGCGGCGACGGCCACCCTCATCGCCCGGCTGCTGGAGGTCACCATTGTCATCCTCCACATGATGAAAAACCGGTTTTTCCGGGTCCATCTCCACCTGCTCCTCCGGCCCGGGCTGGACATGACCCGCCGTTTCCTCAAATACGGCGGCCTGGTGGTGTGCAACGAGACCATGTGGGGCATCGGCACTTCGGTTTTTCCCACCATCATGGGCCACATGGCGGGCAGCACCGAGATTCTGGCCGCCTATACCATCGCCGGCAATGTGGAGAAGATCACCATGGTGGTTGCCTTCGGGCTGGCCTCCACCGCCTCCATCATCATCGGCCGGGAGGTGGGCGCGGGACGGGCGGACAGGATTCTGGACGTGGGCAAGTCCCTGAACACCCTGGCGGTGATGAGCGGGCTGACGCTGGGCGCCCTGCTGATGCTCTTTGTCCGGCTTGCCGCCCCGGCCTGGGTGTATCCCCTGTTCAAGCTCTCCCCCGGGGCGGCCTCGGTGGCCACGATGATGATGACCGTCATGGCCCTGTCCATGCCCTTGAAGGACTTTAACACGGTGAATATCGTGGGCGTCCTCCGGGGCGGGGGCGACGTGAAGGCGGCCACCCTCATCGACATCAGCCCCCTGTGGGGGGTGGCCATCCCCTACGCCGCCCTGTGCGGTTTAGTGCTGAAAACCACCGTGCTGTGGGTCTATCTGGCCTTCCCCCTGGAGCAGGCCGTGAAATTTTTCATCGGTATCCACCGTCTGCGCTCCGGGCGCTGGGTCCGGGACCTGACGAGATCGTAAAGAAGGAGGGACCCCTGTGAAAATCACCGTTCTGATGGAAAACACCGCTCTGGAGGGCTGCGGCCTGACGCCGGAGCACGGCCTGTCCCTGTACATCCAGTACCGGGGGAAAAAGCTGCTGCTGGACGCCGGCTCCTCCGGGAAATTTGCCGACAACGCCCGGACCCTGGGGGTGGACCTGTCCGCAGTGGAGCTGGCGGCGCTGTCCCACGGTCACTATGACCACGGCGACGGCCTGCGCCGGTTCTTCCAGCTTAACGATCATGCCAAGGTATACGCCCGCCCCGGCGCGGACGGTCCCTACTTCTCTATGGGGAAGGACGGACCCTACTTTATCGGCGTCCACCGGGACATCTGGGCCCAGTCCCGGGACCGCTTTGTATCCGTGGAGGGCCTGTATCCCCTGATGGAGGGGGCCTGGCTGGTCCCGGATCGGGTCCAGACCCCGGACGGCTCCGGCCGGTCTGACGGCCTGCTCTATAAGCGGGGGGAAGACGATTTTGTCCAGGATGACTTCCGGCATGAGCAGTCTTTGGTGCTGGAGGGGGAGAAGGGGCTGGTGGTCTTTAACTCGTGCAGCCACAGCGGGATCGTCCCCATCGTCCGGGAGGTGCTGGACCAATTGCCCGGGAAACAGGTGTACGCCGTGGTGGGCGGCTTCCATATGGCCGCAAAGGGACAGGGGGCGCTGAACTGTACCCCCGAGTATGTGTTCCAGGTGGCCGACGCCCTCAAGGAGCTGGGAGTGGAGGAGATTTACACCGGCCACTGTACCGGCCAGACCGCCCTGGAGCTTTTGAAGCAGCGCTTCGGCCCCGGCTGTCACGCTTTGGCTACCGGACAGGTTCTGAGCTTTTAAAAAACAGTTGCAAAGGACCCAAATTTGCGGTATAATAAACCTATAATTTATAATAGGAGGTAGCTGTATGGGCCAGACTGACAAGCAATTCAACGGTTTTCTGCGAATGGTTATCAGGGATTTAAAAGAAGGTCTTGCGGAGGATGACCCGGCAAAGCTGCGTGAGAAAATTGAGGTCCTTTTGGTTGACCTGCAAACCACATTGGAAGACTAAAGGAGGTCGAAAGTATGGGCACCGAATCAGAACGGAGAGAGACCCGAAAGGCTATGGCTTACGATCTTCATAAAATTATAGACCGGGAGCCCGCCAAAGAGAGCTATACCAAAGAGGAGATCAAAAAACTGATTGACGTATATGTTGAGACCGCAAACCAGACATAAAACTGACCGCCTGTCAATTCCGGCAGGCGGTCAGTCTTCTTTTTCACGCTCAGCGATATATTTTAGCAGGATAGTTTCGACTAAATTAGAAAATTTGCGGTTTTCCTGTGCCGCATAATCTTTTAACTTATTGACCATACCTTCGTCTAAGCGAAAGCTGTAAACTTTTTTCTCAACTCCCACTGTATCACCTCGACTTACATTTTATTTTTATTGTAATACATTGTCAAAGTTTATATTGTACTACTTAGTAAACTATGATATACTTTGAACGAGGTGATAAATATGGCAGATTATAAGGAAATGTACGAGACCATGGTACGGGCCAGCGAGAAAGCATTAAACATTATTATTGATGCTCAGCGGAAATGTGAGGAGATGTATCTTGCGGCGGAGGAAGAAGAGAATAATTAGCACAACCCCGGCTGTTCTGCAAGGAATGGCCGGGGACGATTTGTTTATAATAAATTCATAAAGTGGCTATTGACAATTTCCGGGGGGAGTGGTACATTATCTTTAGCACTCGAGGAATATGAGTGCTAAACTGATAAAAACGAGAGGCGGTGAGTGCCGTGGCACTGTCGGACCGGAAAAAGCGCATCCTCCGCGCCATTGTGGAGACCTACATCGCCACCGCCGAGCCGGTGGGCTCCAAGGCCGTGGCCCAGCTGGCCGGGCTGGACGTGTCCACCGCCACCATCCGCAACGAGATGGCCGACCTCACCGATCAGGGCTACCTGGAGCAGCCCCACACCTCCGCCGGACGCATCCCCTCCGCCGCCGGCTACCGGCTCTACGTCAACGAGCTGATGGACCGCCAGCAGCTCACCCTTCAGGAGACCCAGCGCATCAACGACGCGCTCAACCTGAAAATGGAGGAGCTGGACCGGGTTATCGACCGGGCGGGCAAGGTGCTGTCTCAAATCAGCGACTACCCCGTATTCACCATGGCCGCCGCCAAGGAGCGCATCACCGTCAAGCGGTTCGACCTGCTGATGGTGGAGGAAAATGCCTTCATCGCCGTGGTCATGACGGACAACAGCGTGGTGAAGAACAAGCTGGTCCACATCCCTGACGGCCTGTCCGACCCTCAGCTGCAAATGCTGTCCGCCGTCCTCAACTCCTCCTTTGTGGGCCTGTCCCGGGAGGAGATGGAGGAAGCGCTGGACAAAATGGAGACCCGCACCGCCCCCGGAGCCTTCGAGCTCATCGCCCTGGTGGTGGAGTTCGCCATGGAGGTGTTGGCCGGCCAGAGCGAGCAGAAGTTCCGCACCGCCGGTATCACCCACCTGCTGGAGCACCCGGAGTACCGCAGCCTGGACAAAGCGAAACCCCTGATGGCCTACCTCAGCGAGGAGAGCGACGTCCCCCGTCTGCCCGCCACTCTGGACAGTGGCAAGAATATGAACATCCTCATCGGGCCGGAGAACGTAAACGACGCGCTAAAGGACACCAGCGTGGTCATGGCCAGCTACGACATCGGGGACAACATGCGGGGCGTGATCGGGGTGGTTGGCCCCACCCGCATGGACTACGCCAAGGTGACAGCCCGGCTGTCCTACTTTGCCGACAGTCTCACCCGGATGTTCGGCAAGGAGCTGCCCGCCCCGGAGGGGGACTCGGAGGAGTGAAGTTTCGGACGCATCATGAAGCGTCCCTACAATGTCCCGCCTGTAGGGACGCATCATGATGCGTCCGCTGTCAATTCCATAACATTATTATGAGCCGTGAAGGAGCATGAATTGTGAGTAAGAAGAAAGAAAAGAAAGAGCTTCCTGTTCAGGAGACCCCTGAGGAAGTCCTGGAGGAGCAGACTGAGGAGCTGGAGACCCCGGAAACCGATACTCAGGCAGATACCCCCGGCGAGGGGCCGGAGACCGCCCCCGAGGAGACCGATTCCCCCGCTCAGGAGCAGCTGATCCCCAAGGAGCAGTTCCTCCGCCTGGCCGCCGAGTACGACAACTACCGCAAGCGCACCGCCAAGGAGAAGGAAAATCTCTGGACCGACGCCAAGGCGGACACCGTACAGGCCTTTCTCCCCGTCTACGACAATCTGGAGCGGGCCCTGAAGCAGGACACCGCCGACGAGGCCTATAAGAAGGGCGTGGAGATGATCATGAGCCAGCTGAAGGAGGTCTTTGCCAAGCTGGGCATCACCGAGATCGAGGCGCAGGGAAAACCCTTCGACCCTAACCTCCACAACGCCGTCATGCACATCGAGGACGAGAATCTGGAGGAGAACACCGTGGCCCAGGTCTTCCAGGCCGGCTTTATGCTGGGGGAGAAGGTCATCCGGTTCGCCATGGTGCAGGTTGCAAATTGACAAAAGAGGAGGTCAGACCAACATGTGCAGGTCCTATAAAAACATCACCTATACCCTGATGCTCAGCGCCGGGCTGCTGGTCTGGCTATCCGCTCTGTTTTCCGTGGGAGCGCTGCTCCTGCGTTAGAGCTGTAGGGGCGGACATTGTCCGCCCGCGTCCCCCGAGATTTCCAGAGCGGGCGCACAATGTGCGCCCCTACAATCCGTTAACACCAATCTTTCATATATTTAGGAGGAAAAACATTATGGGAAAAATCATTGGCATCGACTTAGGTACTACCAATAGCTGCGTTGCGGTGATGGAGGGCGGTGACGCCGTCGTCATCGCCAACGCCGAGGGCAACCGCACCACCCCGTCTGTGGTCGCCTTCTCCAAGGACGGCGAGCGCATGGTGGGCCAGGTGGCCAAGCGCCAGGCCATCACCAACCCCGACCGGACCATCGCCTCCATCAAGCGTGAGATGGGCTCCGACTACCGGGTAGGCGTGGACGGCAAGAACTACACCCCCCAGGAGATCAGCGCCATGATTCTCCAGAAGCTGAAGGCCGACGCCGAGGGCTATCTGGGCCAGCCTGTCACCGAAGCGGTGATTACCGTCCCCGCCTACTTCACCGACGCCCAGCGCCAGGCCACCAAGGACGCGGGCAAGATCGCCGGCCTGGAGGTCAAGCGCATCATCAACGAGCCCACCGCCGCGGCTCTGGCCTACGGCGTGGACAAGGAAGAAGCCCAGAAGATCATGGTCTACGACCTGGGCGGCGGCACCTTCGATGTGTCCATCCTGGACATTGACGACGGCGTCATCGAGGTGCTGGCCACCGCCGGCAACAACCGCCTGGGCGGCGACGACTTCGACAAGTGCGTCATGGACTGGATGGTGGCCGAGTTCAAGAAGGCCGAGGGCGTGGACCTGTCCGGCGATAAAGTCGCCATGCAGCGGCTGAAGGAGGCCGCCGAGAAGGCCAAGATCGAGCTGTCCGGCGTGACCACCACCGCCATCAACCTGCCCTATATCACCGCCGACGCCACCGGCCCCAAGCACCTGGACCTGACCCTCAGCCGGGCCAAGTTCAACGAGCTGACCCACCACCTGGTGGAGGCCACCATGGGTCCCGTGCGCCAGGCCATGGGGGACGCCAAGCTGTCCGCCGGCGACCTGCACAAGGTCCTCCTGGTGGGCGGCTCCAGCCGGATTCCCGCGGTTCAGGACGCGGTGAAGAACATCACCGGCCGTGACGGCTTCAAGGGCATCAACCCCGACGAGTGCGTGGCCATGGGCGCGGCCCTCCAGGGCGGCGTGTTCACCGGCGACGTGAAGGACCTGCTGCTGCTGGACGTCACCCCCCTGTCCCTGGGCATCGAGACCGCCGGCGGCGTGATGACCAAGATCATCGACCGCAACACCACCATCCCCGCCCACGGCAGCCAGGTGTTCACCACCTACTCCGACAACCAGACCTCCGTGGAGGTCAAGGTCCTCCAGGGTGAGCGGGAGATGGCTCAGTACAACAAGCAGCTGGGCGTGTTCATGCTGGACGGCATCCTCCCCGCCCGCCGGGGCGACCCCAAGATCGAGGTCACCTTCGACATCGACGCCAACGGCATCGTCAACGTGTCCGCCAAGGACCAGGGCACCGGCCGGGAGCAGCACATCACCATCACCTCCTCCACCAACATGAGCAAGGAGGAGATCGACAAGGCCATGCGGGAGGCCGAGCAGTTCGCCGCCGAGGACAAGAAGGCCCGTGAGGCCGCCGACATCCGCAACGCCGGCGACCAGACCGCCTATCAGGTGGAGAAGACCCTGGGCGAGGTGGGCGACAAGATTCCCGCCGAGGACAAGGCCAAGGTCCAGGCTGCTCTGGACCACCTGAAGGAGACCCTGAAGGGGGCCGACATCAACGCCATCAAGGACGCCACCGAGGCCGTCAACAAGGAGTTTGCCGAGGTGGGCTCCAAGATCTACGGCCAGGCGGGCGGCCAGGCCGGCCCCGGCCCCGACATGGGCGGCGCAGGCTTTACCGGCGGTCAGCAGTCCGGCCCCGCCGGCGACGGCGTGGTAGACGCGGACTACGAGGTCATCGACGACGACCAGAAGTAAAATTTTTCATCGAAAAAATAGCCCCCCTTGCTAAAGGGGGGAGGGCCGCAAAGCGGCGGGGGGATTTCGGAATCCCTCCACCACCGGGCTTTGCCCGGCGGTCCCCCTCCCTTTGACAAGGGAGGCTTTTGGGCGAAAGCCTGAAATCCAGAGGTGATAACATAATGGCGGAACAAAAACGAGATTATTACGAGGTCCTGGGCCTGTCCAAGGGGGCATCCGACGAGGAGCTGAAAAAGGCCTATCGCAAGCTGGCCAAGCAGTACCACCCCGA
Source organism: uncultured Bacillota bacterium (assembly GCA_947650875.1). Lineage (GTDB taxonomy): Bacteria > Bacillota > Clostridia > Oscillospirales > Oscillospiraceae > Lawsonibacter. The sequence goes on from CANSXE010000002.1 coordinate 15,757, forward strand.
CGTAAACCCCGGCGACAAGGACGCCGAGGCCAAGTTCAAGGAGATCAACGAGGCCTACGGCATCCTCTCCGACAAGGAGAAGAAAGCCCGGTACGACCAGTTCGGCTTTGCCGGGGTGGACCCCAGCTATGGCGGCGGGGGCGGCGGCTTCGGCTTCGACATGGGGGACATCGACCTGGGCGACATCTTCGGCTCCTTCTTCGGCGGGGGCTTTGGAGGCGGCTTCGGCGGGGGGACCCGCCGGAACGGCCCCCAGAAGGGGGAGAGCCTGCGGGTCAACCTGGCCCTCACCTTCGAGGAGGCGGCCTTCGGCTGCACCAAGGAGATCGAGCTCAGCCGCACCGAGCCCTGTGAGGAGTGCAAGGGCTCCGGCTGCGCGGCGGGCACCACCGCCGAGACCTGTCCCGACTGCCGGGGGGCCGGCCAGGTGCGCATCCAGCGTGGAGCGGGTGGCTTCGCCTTCTCCACCACCACCACCTGCTCCAAGTGCCGGGGCACCGGCAAGCTGATCCACACCCCCTGCAAAAAGTGCGGCGGGGTGGGCAGCGTGCGGAAGAAACAGCGTCTCTCCGTCACCATCCCGGCGGGCATCGACGACGGCCAGGCCGTCTCCATGCGGGGCCAGGGCAACGCGGGGACCAACGGCGGCCCCGCCGGCGACCTGCTGGTGCGGGTGCAGGTGAAGCCCCACCCCCAGTTCCAGCGGGAGGGCACCACCGTGCTGTATGAGTGCCCGGTGAGCTTCTGCCAGGCGGCCCTGGGGGCCGAGCTGGAGATTCCCACCATCGACGGCAAGGTGAAATACAGCCTGCCCGCCGGCACCCAGACGGGCACCACCTTCCGCCTGCGGGGCAAGGGCATTCCCGAGCTGCGCAGCAGCCGCCGGGGGGACCAGTATGTCACCGTGAAGGTGCAGGTACCCATCTCCCTCAACGCGGAGCAGAAGTCGGCCCTCCACGCCTTCGCCGCCGCCATGGGCGAGGAGGTCCCCGAGGGGGGACTGAAGGGGCTGTTTGACAAGAAAAAACGGAAGAAATAAAACCTGCTGCGCCCTCTGGAGGAAATCCGGAGGGCGCAATTTTGTGATATTCACCAAAAGGAGGGCGCTGTTTTTTTAAGAAGGCGGGCAAAATCCCTTGAACAGGGTGGGAGACTGTGCTATAATAAAGTTGTTTTTGAAAGGATGTACCCAAAAAATGAAAATTGAGGAGGTTGTTGAACATGAAAGCTTGGAAGCGACTGAGCGGGGCACTGATTACCCTGCTGGTACTGACGGTGATGCTGACCGGCACCGCCCTGGCGGCAGAGCCGGGGGATGTCTCCGTTCAGCTTAACGGCAAGGCCCTGGCCTTCACTGACGCGGCGCCGGAAATTACCAATGGCCGCACCTTCCTGCCCTTCCGGGCGGTGCTGGAGGCCATCGGGGCCGAGGTGGGCTACGACGCCCAGACCAGCACCGTCTCCGCCAAGCGGGACGGGGTGGACCTGTCCATGGTGCTGGGACAGAACACGGCAGCCGTTGTGGAAGACGGCCAGACCCGCACCGTGGAGATGGACGTGACCCCCTATGTGAAGAACGGCCGGACCTATGTACCTGTCCGCTTTGTGGCCGAGTCCTTCGGCTGCAGCGTGGGCTGGGACAGCAATACCAGCACCGTTATCATCGTAGATGTGGACACCCTGCTGGGGGATGCCACCTTCGAGCTGATGGACAACTTCGCCGCCTACTGCGCCAGGCAGGAGAAGAACCAGAACATGGCCATGACCGGCGCCCTGGCCCTGGATATAAGGGATAAGAGCGGAGAGTTTCTGCCTGTGCCCGTCAGCGCCAAGGGCAGCATCGACGGCGTTACCGGCGACAAGGGCCTTCAGATGAACTGGAATTTGAAGCTGTCCGGCCTGTCTGAGCTGGCGGCGGCGGGTGGCGGCCTATCCCCGTTGGAACAGGTGCTTTTGGAGCAGATGCTGGCCACCCTGTCTGATCTGAAGGGCGAGGTGCGCATGGACGTGGAGTCCGGCATGCTCTACCTGACGATGCCCGCCGAGCTGACCGGAACGGCCAAAGACACCTGGTACTCTGTGGACCTGAAAGCCTATCAGGCCCAGCTCCTCGGCGCGCTGGACATGACCCAGCTGACCCAGCTGAAAGAGGACGCCACCATCCGGGAGACCCTGACCGCAGTGATTCAGGCCATGCCCCTGAACGACAGCGAATACAGCTACGCCGGCGTGGCCGGAGTGACAGAGATCTATGTGGACATGCTCAGCGACCAGGCCTTCACCCAGAAGGGGAACACCTATGTGGCCCAGATGCAGCTGGAGGACGTTGGGGATATGACCGTCACCCTCACCAAACGGGGAGACGACATCGTGTCCGCCGACATCAAGATGACCTGCGCGGTTGAGGAGGACGGCACGAAGATGACCATGACCATGACCGAGCACGCCGCCCCCGACAAGGTGACGGTGGACATGGATATGGCCATGGAGGACAGCTCTGCCAGCGTCAAGCTCACGCTGGATTTGAGCTGCGTTCCCACAACCAAGTCCCCTGTAACCACCCTGCCCGCCGGCGTTCAGGCGGTCCCCATGAATTGACAGAAACCGACAGACCAGCGCCCCGCCGGATTCAGGTCCGGCGGGGCGCTGCTATCTCCTCCCAGGTGAGCACCCGGGTGCAGACCCGGTCCAGCAGGGCGGCGTCGTGGCTGACGATGAGCAGCCCCAGCCCACGCTCCTCCGCCTGCTTCAACAGGAAGCGCCAGAGCCTGGCCTGAGTAATCAGGTCCAGCATGGCGGAGGTCTCGTCACACAGCAGAAATTTCAGCTCCGGCCCCAGCACCCGGGCGGCGCAGATGCGCTGGAGCTCCCCGCCGGACAGCTCCGCGGGGTACCGCTCCAGCCACTCCTCCCGAACGCCCAGACCCTCCAGCACAGCGGGGTCCACCGGCCCGGCCTCATATAAGGAGACGCGCAGCTTGAGCAGGGGGTCCACCGCTTCCTCCGGGTGCTGCCACAGCAGCTGCACCGGACAGAACCCCCGGCGGGAGAGGGGCGCGCCGTCCAGCAGCACCTGCCCATCCTCCGGCTCCTCCCACCCTGCCAACAGCTTGCACAGGGTGGTCTTCCCCCGGCCGCTGGGGGCGGACAGGCCCAGCCGCTCCCCCGGGCGCAGGGTAATGCTCACCCCCTCCAGCACCGGCGCTGCCCCCCGTCGGGGGTAGCGGAAGGTGAGGTTTTTAGCTTCCAGTGTCATGGATACAGCCCCTTTCGTAGCCTCCCTCTTAGAGGGAGGTGGCACGGCAAAGCCGTGACGGAGGGAGTTTGTGGATAAATCACTCCCTCAGTCAGCCCTGCGGGCTGACAGCTCCCTCAGAGAGGGAGCCTTTTATACCTCAAAATCGTTCTCCGGCATGGCCCGCCACAGGGCGTGGCTGTAGGGGTGGGTCAGTCCCTCGCCGGTCTGAAAGCAGCGGGCGGGGACTTCGTCCACCGTCTGCCCCTCCCGAAAGACCACAACCTTATGGGCCACGGTCCGGGCCAGCCCCAGGTTGTGGGTGATGAACAGCACCCCGGCCCCCTCCTCCGCCAGCTCCCGGAAGTGGCCCAGCACCCGCCCGGCGGCCCGGACATCCAGTCCGGGGGTGGGCTCGTCGGCCACAATGAGCCGGGGACGGTCAACCACAGCGCAGGCGATGAGCACCCGCCGGGCCATCCCCCCGGACAGCTGAAAGGGGTAGAGTTCCTCCGCCCCGGGCCCCAGTCCGTAGCGCTCCAGGGCGGCCCGGCAGCGGTCCCGGACCGCACTGCCGCCCCGGCCCCGGCGGAGCTGGTCGCCCACCTTCATCATGGGGTCCAGCCAGGTGACGCCCTGGGGAATCAGGGCAATCTCCCTGCCCCGGAGGGCCACTGCCCGCTCCCGGGTGAGGGGTGCGCCGTCATAGTGGATGCTCCCCCCCACCCGGGCGTTTCGGGGCAGCAGGTGGAGGACGGCGTGGGCCAGCAGGCTCTTGCCCGAGCCGCTCTCCCCCACCACCGCCGTCACCCGGCCCGGCTCCACCGCCAGGGACAGCTCCCGGATGGGATTCAGCTCCACCCGGTTCAGCCCCCGGCCGTACCGGGTAAAGGTGACGGACAGGTGCTCCACAGATAAAATCGGTTCCATAGCTTCCTCCTACTCCTGGGCGCTGGCGGGGGCCAGCAGCAGACGCAGCCGCTCCCCCGCCACGGCGAACAGCATCACCACCAGCACCAGCGACAGCCCCGGAAACAGGGCCAGCCACCACCGTCCCGCGGCCAGATAGCCCATACTCTCCTCCAGAATAACCCCGATGGCGGGCCGCTCCGGGGACAGCCCGAAGCCCAGAAAGGTGACCCCGGCCTCGTGGAGGATGGCGTGGGGAAACTGGAGGATAAGCCCCGTGAAAAGCTGGGGCAGCAGGTGGGGGAGCAGATGGGTGCGCAGCACCCGCCCCCGGGACACCCCCAGCCGCCGGACGGCCCGGAGGAACGTGGCCTGCTTCAGCTGGAGCACCTCCCCCCGGACCAGCCGGGCCAGGGAGGGCCAGTGGGTGAGGGCCACCCCCGCAATCACCCCCCAGACCCCCCGCCCGCAGGCCAGAGAGACCAGGATAATGAGCAGGATGTGAGGAATCCCCAGCACCAGGTCGATTACCCAGGAGACGAGGGCGTCCACCCGGGGCCCGCAGGCGGCGGAGACGGTCCCCAGCAGCAGGGCGATCCCTCCGCTGAGCAGGGCGGTGAGCCCCCCCACCCGGATGCTCAGCGACAGCCCGGCCACGGTGCGGGCCAGCATATCCCGGCCCATCCAGTCGGTGCCGAAGGGGTGGGCAAGGCAGGGGGGGAGATTTTTCCGGGTAAAGTCGGCCGCACCGGCCGGTTCGGTCAGTAGCCCCCCGGCCAAAGCAATTGCAGACAGGAATATACCTGCAAAAATCAACAGAAACAGGGTGTCTGCCCGGCGATTTGTCCTCATCCTCTGGCCGCCCCCCTTCGGATGCGGGGGTCGATCACCCCATAGAGCAGGTCGGCGGCCAGATTGCCGCCGAAGACGATGGCGGCGGTGATTACCGTGATGCCCAGCAGCAGGGGCATGTCGCCCCCCAGCCCGGCGGCCACCGCCGCCTGACCCAGTCCGGGGTAGGAGAAGACCTGCTCCACCAGCACCGAGCCGCCGATCAGCTCACCGATGGAGACAAATTGCAGGGTGATGGCAGGCAGGGCCACGTTGCGCAGCACATGGCGGCGGAGGATGTGCCCCTCCCCCCGGGCCCGGGCGAAGAGGATATAGTCGCTGTCCAGCACGTCGATTACCTTCTCCCGGGTGTGGAGGGCGATACCGGCCACGCCGGTTATGGAGAGGGTCAGCCCGGGCAGGAGGGCGTGGCGTAGCCGCTCCGCCAGGGTGGCCTGCGCCCCCCCGATGGGGACGGAAAGGCCGATGGGCAGCACCTTCAGCCACACGGCAAAGACCATAAGCAGCAGCAGGGCCAGCCAGAAGGCCGGGGTGCTGGAGACGGTAAGACAGCCGCCCCGGACCAGCCGGTCAGGCCACCGGCCCCGGCTGGCCCCGGCGGCCACGCCCAAAGCCAGCCCCAGCGCCCCGGACAAAATCCAGGCGCAGACCAGCAGCCACAGGGAGCCGGCCAGCCGCTGGCCGATCACCTCCAGCACCGGCCGGCGGTAGAGCAGCGACAGCCCAAAGTCCCCCCGGAGCACGCCGCCCAGCCAGCCCACATACCGCTCCGCCGCCGGGGTATCCACCCCCCAGTAGGTCTCCAGCCTGGCGATCTGCTCAGGGCTCATGGTCCCCAGAGCCGCCTGGCCGATATTGGTCTGGAGCGGGTCCAGGGGGGATGCGTCCATGAGCAGAAAGGCCGTCAGACTGACGCCCAGAAGGAGCAGCGCCATGCGAAACAGCTTTTTTATTGTGAATTTCAGTCGGTGTTTCATTGATTTTTCCTCTAAATGGGATATTTCACAAGGTCCATTGTCTTATTTTGTGAATTTGGTACATTGTGTCCCTCTGTTGAAAGGGTTATAATATTTTAAAAGAGATAAGGGACAGGGAAGGAGGTGGAGACAATGACAGCCAGAGAGCTGCTGAACCTCATTGATTGGCTCCGGGCGCAGGGCATGGGTGACGATAAGATAGTCGAGTGCCTTGAATCCGTGGAGGGGCGAAAAATCATTTTGCAGGACGTCAAACACGAATAATCTACACAGAACCGGGGCGTACCCCGGTTTCTTTTTGCCCTGCGGACAGCTTGAACGCATCCGCAAGCCCTACATCTCCCAGCTCCATTGATCGACGTTGTTAACGATGGACCACCCGTGTCCGTGGGGGTGAATTTTCTGTTCTGCCACCGCCAGCCCGTCCCGGACCCAGTACAGGTGGTCCACATTCACCAGCCACACCCAGGGCACATCCCCGGCGATCTCCTCCTGGGCCTGCTGCCACAGGGCGTAGGACTCCTCCAGGTCGGTGCAGGCCAGAGCCGCGTCCATTAGCTCATCCACGGCCTGATTTGCGTAGGGGGAGTACAGGGCGCTGTCCGAACCCGGGGCGGTGTGGTAGATGTTGTACAGCTCCATGGGGGTGTGGGCCCCCCAGCCCCAGACTAGAGGATTACTGAGGGCGTCGTCATAGGCGGTATCCCAGCCCACGCCCTTGATGTCCGCCCCGATGCCCAGCTCTTTCAGCTGGTTTGCCAGCTCGGCGGCCAGCCCCTGGCGCACCGAGTCCCCGGCGGTGTAGTGGATGGTCAGCGCGGCCCGGACCCCGTCCTTCACCCGGACGCCGTCCGGCCCGGCCAGCCACCCCGCCGTATCAAGAACAACTTTGGCCTGTTCCGGATCATCGGACGTCTCGGCGGTAACGGCATACCACCAGGGCAGGCCGTCGCAGACGCTGTAGGCGGGGGTGCCATAGCCGTTGAGCACGTTGTCAATCATCCTCTGCCGGTCCAATCCCAGATTGATGGCGTGGCGGACCAGAGGGTCGGAGGTCAGTTCATTGTTCCAGACCGGCAGGTTGATCCCCCGGTTGTCCACCGTCTGAACGGACAGCAGGGAAAAGCCGTCCACGCTCTGGTCGGAGTAGGCGGCGGAGGTGTAGGCCAGGTCGGCCTGGCCCGCCTGGACGGCCAGAAAGGCGGCGTCCTCCTCCATAAACAGGATGGTAACCTGCTCCATCCGGGGCTGGGGTCCGTAGTAGTCCGGGTTATACTCCAGAATGACCTGCTGGCCCCGGTCCCACCGCTTCAGCATGTACCGCCCGGAGCCGACGGGGTTGGAGCCGTAGGCGGCGGGGTCGTAGGCGTGCTCCGGGAGGATGCCCACCACCGCCATGGTGTAGGGCCAGATGGAGAAGGGGCGGGTCATGCGAAAGGCTACCGTGTAATCATCAACAGCCTCCGCCCGGTCCAGCATGGTAAAATCATTCACCGAGCTGGTATTTTTTACGGTGTTGTAGGTAAAGGCCACGTCCCGGGCGGTGAGGGGCTCCCCGTCGGTAAATTTCACATCATCCCGGATTTTTACCGTCCAGATGAGACCGTCCCCGCTGACCTCCATGGCGGTGGCCAGGTCGTACCCGATGGTGAGGTCGGGATTGGTCACCGTCAGGGTGGACTGGATCAACGGCTCGTGGACATGCTCCCCCGCGCCCCAGCCAAAGGCGGGGTCAAAGCCCGCCGCCGGCTCCGAGGTGGCGGGGAGGACCACCGTCAGCAGTCCGGAGTGCCCCGGCTCAGGGGAGAAGCCGCTCTCACTCCCTTTTCCGCAAGAGGTCAGGAGGAGAAAGGCCAGGAGGATGGGAATTGTTTTTTTCATGGATAACCTCCGTTTTCGACGTAGGGACGCATCACGATGCGTCCGTCTTACAGGGAAAAGGCTGTTTTTACTGCGGCCATTTTCCGGGAACAGGCGGACGCTTCATGAAGCGTCCCTACCGTTTCTTCGCCTGCTCCATTGCCGCCTGAAACACCGTCTCATAGGGCAGCCCGTGCTCCCGGGCCAGGGCGGCCACATCCTCAAACTCCGGCTTGGCGTGGGAGACGCCGAAGCCCCGGGCCAGCTTCACCCTCACCGTCCCCCACTGGGTCTGCACCTGGATATGCTCAGGCTTGAGGAAATACTTCGTCGACAGGCGGGAGCGCAGGCCGTTGGTAGAGGTGTGGGTAAAAATCTGCCGGACAATATCGTTCTCCTGCTCGGGGCCGCACAGCACCGTCAGCACCCAGCCGGGCCGGCCCTTCTTCATGGTGCCGGGGGTGGTGTACACGTCCAGCGCCCCCGCCTCCAGCAGCCGCTGGCAGGCGAAGGCCAGGGTCTCGGGTGTCATGTCGTCAATGTTGCACACCAGCTCCGAAATGTCGCCGGACTCCCGGGGCTCCTCCTCCCCCCAGAAGGCCCGGACGCAGTTGGCCCGCTCGAACTCCTTGGAACCGATGCCGTAGCCGATCTTCTCCACATCCATCTCCACTATGGGTCCGAACACCTGAACGAAAGTCTTCAGCAGGGCGGCCCCGGTGGGGGTGCACAGCTCCCCATGAACCTCCCCGCCGTAGATGGGGATTCCCTTCAGCAGGGCGGCGGTGGCGGGGGCGGGGACGGGCATAATACCGTGGGCGCATTTTACCGTCCCGCTGCCCACATGGACGGGGGAGGCGGTGACCAGGTCGGGGTCCAGCAGGTACATGGCATAGCACACCCCCACCACGTCGGCCACCGCGTCCAGCGCCCCCACCTCATGGAAGTGGACGTCCCCCACGTCGCACCCGTGGGCCAGGGCCTCGGCCTGGGCGATGGCGTCGTAGACCTGCCGAGCCCGATCCTTTACCTCCCGGGGCAGGGACAGCCCGTCGATGATCTCCCCGATATGCCCTGGCGTGGCGTGGTGATGATGGTGGTGGTGTTCATGATGGTGCTCATGGTCATGATGATCGTGGTCATGATGCTCATGGTCATGCTCATGCTCCTCGTGGCCGTGGACCGTCACCCGCATGTGGGTGCCCGCAATGCCGCTGGTCTTAGCGGCCGCCGGGGCCACCTCCACCCCGGGCAGACCCAGGCCGTTCATGGTATCCAAAAAGCTTTTTTTCTGCTCCTCGCTGAGCAGCTCGTACAGGGCGGCCATGAGCATATCTCCCGCCGCCCCCATATTGCACTCTAAATATAAGGTTTTCATGAAATTCCCTCCATTTGGTTTATCATACTGGCTAAATACCCGGCCCCGAAGCCGTTGTCGATGTTCACCACGCTGCACCCGGAGGCACAGGAGTTGAGCATGGCCAGCAAAGCGGACAACCCGCCGAAGCTGGCCCCATAGCCCACGCTGGTGGGGACGGCCACCACGGGGCAGTCCACCAGCCCGCCGATGACCGACGCCAGCGCCCCCTCCATCCCGGCCACCGCCACCACGCACCGGGCATTCATCAGCGGCTCCAGGTTGGCCAGCAGCCGGTGGAGCCCCGCCACCCCCACGTCGTAGAGCCGGGTGACCTTGTTGCCCAGCACCTCGGCGGTGAGAGCGGCCTCCTCGGCCACGGGCATGTCGCTGGTGCCCCCGGTGGCCACCACGATGTGGCCCAGCGCCTTCCGCTCCCCGGGATAGGCCACGGCCAGCCGGGGAGTGGGGTGGTAGTCCAGGGGGACGGTCTCCGCCACCAGCTCCGCCGCTTCAGGGGACAGGCGGGTGATGAGGACGTTCCGGCAGCCCCTCTCTCCCATGGCCCCGGCGATGCCGGCAATCTGCTCCGGAGTCTTGCCCGCCCCATAGATTACCTCCGCCGCCCCCTGGCGCACCCCCCGGTGGAGGTCCACCTTGGCGTAGCCCAGGTCGGCAAAGGGCTCCCGTTTCAGCCGGGACAAGGCCTCCTCCGGGGTGGAGGAGCCCTCCGCCACCTGGCGGAGCAGCTGTAAAATGTCGTGCCGGTTGTCCATAAATACCTCCTTCAGTCAATGGGGACTCTGGGCCGCAGGTCCAGAGCAATCTCTGAAAAATCCGGCTCCAGAGCGGCTAAAATCTCTGCCCTCCGCGCCAGGGCCAGCTCCAGCTGCCCCTCCGGCAGCTGGAGCCTGGCTCCCCCCCCGGTCAGCCGCAGGCGGAAGTCCCGGAAGCCCAGGCGGGACAGGGCGTCCTCCCCCCGCTCCACCTTCTCCAGGCTGTCCCGGGTGATGGCCTGTCCGGTGGGGACCCGGGTGGCCAGGCAGGCGTAGGAGGGTTTGTCCCAGGTGAACAGCCCCGCCTGTCTGGACAACTCCCGAATCTGTGCTTTTGTCAGACCGCACTCCCGCAGGGGAGAGCGGACCTCCAGCTCCGCCAGCGCCCGCATACCGGGGCGGTCCCCGCCGTCGTCGGAGGCGTTGGTGCCGTCTATCAGCAGGGAGAAGCCCTCCGAGGCGGCATAGCATTTCAGCTTGGAGAACATCCACCGCTTGCAGTGATAGCAGCGGTCAGGCGGGTTAGAGACCACTGTCTCCTGGTCGAGGATGTCGTAATCCAACACAATCAGGTCCGCATCCAGCTGTTCGCACAGACGGTAGGCGTCCTCCAGCTCAAATTGTGGCTGAAAGGGGGTCTTGACAAAGTAAGGCCACACCTCGGCCCCGGCCTGAAGCCCCGCCCACAGCAGGTAGGCGGAGTCCACCCCGCCGGAAAAGGCCAGGGCCGCCTTGGGGTTTTCCTGAAAAAACTGGTCCAGGGTCATATAAGTTCCTCCTAAACAGCAAAAAAGCATACCGGTACGGTATGCCTTCTGGCAGACGTCCGGTCTTCCGGGCCGGACGTTTTTCCATATTTTATGCAGATGACAAGACCTTCTGGTCCCTTTTACGGCTTCCTGCCGTATGTTTCAAGTATATCAAAGGCGCGCCGCCCCTGTCAATATGCAGCAGGGAGAAAAATCCCGTTTTTTCCGGGCTGACCCCCGGGAAAAAAGAAAAGAAAAATTTTGCAAAAAGTGTTGACACCTGGGGGGAAGTGTGGTATTATCTCTCTTGCGCTGAACGAGTGCCACACGCGCGAGTGGTGGAATTGGTAGACTCGCTGGCTTCAGGTGCCAGTGCTCGCAAGGGCGTGCGGGTTCGACTCCCGCCTCGCGCACCAGGAAAACCCCGGAATCACTGAGATTCCGGGGTTTTTTCATCGTTTTACTGCCTGCCGGTGTGCTGTCCGGCAGGCAGTAAGCAGGCTTTATAATCAGGTGCGGGCCCTCTTTTGGCGCTGGATTGTAAAAATATTCTTTGTAATCTGTTCCTGGTCGGCTTCGGTCAGCTCCAAAAAAGAGCATCCGTATTCAAATTTGGCGTCCTCTTTTTCAATCACACGCACAACCTGGCTGAACATAGCCGATTCCGGTCTGTCCTCCAGCAGCTTGACCTTGAGTAAAAACTTGTCGCCCTCGTGGTATCTGTGCTCCGAGCTGATACTGGCCCCGCCTATGCTGATATTCAGCAGCTTGCAGGGCTTCTCTCCCATTGACAGCCCGCTGAACATGGTGATGGTGGCGTTCTGATTTGTGTCCAGTCGAAAAAAGGCGCGGTCGTTGGTGGTTCGGACAACGGTTAATTCCTCAACCTGCCATATATGTCTGGGGCCGGGTGTGATAACGCCCTCCAGATAGACCGCCTTTCGCTCATGGTCGCTGTACCCCCGGATTTTGGCGTGGATGGGCTCGGAAATCTGGGAGAGTTCCGATTCTGAATATTGGTGCAGTTCCGCTCTGTTCTCACGCAGACCCAGCAGTTTTGCCACAAAGAGGAGCTGTCCGGCATCCGATGTGACCTCCACCCGCATACCGGAATAACGTGCAAGCTCCTCTGCGTCGTTGGCTTCGCCGCTGTCCTGCGCTGGCTGTTCCTTTGTATTTTTGCTGAAAAGATTGAATAAACCCATGATATATCTCCAAAAGCTGGTTGATAAAAGGTTGAGACTATACAGACGCATAGCTCTTGGGGCGTCCGTTGGCCTGATACATCTCCCGCAGCTGGGTGAGATGCTCCTGTTCCGGGTCGATATAGACGTTTCCGGTGTAGCCGTCCATCACAGCCAGGTGTCCCTCGCATTTTGGGGTCACATTGACCTCCACAATGGCGGGAATGTGGTAGGCCCGCACCAGCATAGCCGTGTGGCTGTCCAAACTGCCCTTACGGGTAATAAGGCCCAGCAGCCGCCGCTGGTCGAAATCCATCACCTCGCTGGGCAGGTATTCGTCGGCCACCAGAATAGCGGGTTCGTCCATAAGGAGAATCTGCCGCCCTCCCATCAGCGCCCGGAGCACCCGCTGGGAGATATCCCGGATATCCACCGCACGGGCCTGCATATAGGGGCTGTCCATAGCGGTAAAGGCGGCGGCAAAGCTGACCTCCGCCATCTGAACGGCGTACTCCGCGGTGACGCCCTGGCCGTTGATAAGTCCCCGGACCGTCTCCACATAGTCGTGGTCCTCCAGCAGCATGCCATGGATGAGGAAAATGGAGGCCACTCCGTCGCCCACCTGATTCAGCGCCCGATGATAGAGGGTGGTCAGCTCCATAATGGCGGTCTGCTGGGCCTGATGAAAGCGGTTGACCTCCTGCCGCCAGTCCCCCCGGGTGTAGAGCTGAACCTGGGGCGCGGGCCGGCGGTAGAAGCAAAGCTGGCCGGCCACGATCTGCTCCATAATCGCCTTTCCTGTCAGAATCTGCACAATACCGCCCCCTTTCACAGAGATGCCGTCTTTATATTAGACAAATTATAGCGCCAAGCCCTTTCGTTGTAAAGGTCAGAAATTTCCAAATTTGTCATCTTTGTTAATCTTTTCTTTGTCAACTTCTCAGCGGTTGGCAGTTTTTAGCAATTTTCTGCAAGTTTCCCCCGGCATACCCGTGTATTTTTCCACTTTACTCCGATAAACCGCTGTGATATAATAATTCGTATCAATCTGAGCCAGGAGGTATTTTTATGGTCTCTGAACGAATGAAGGGGCTGGGCACCGCCCGGTCTGTGATCCGTGAGCTGTTTGAGTACGGAAAGGTCCGCGCCGCTGAAATTGGAGCGGAAAACGTTTTTGACTTCTCCATCGGCAACCCCAGCGTCCCCGCACCCGACGCCGTAAACGAGACGGCCATCCGTCTGCTGCGGGAGCAGCCCGACCTGATTCACGCCTACACCAGCGCCCAGGGGGCGGCTGACGCCCGGGAGCGCTTTGCAGATTCGCTGAACCGGCGCTTTCACGCCGGCTGTAACCCGAACCGGCTCTATCTCACCGTAGGGGCGGCCGCCTCCCTGTGCTGCGTCTTCAACGGCCTGACCTGCCCCGGGGACGAGTTTATCGTCTTTGCCCCCTACTTTCCGGAGTATAAGGTGTTTATCGAGGGCGCCGGGGCCAAAATGGTCCTGATTCCCCCGGAGATTGAGACCTTCCAGATTGACTTCGACACCTTTGAGCAGTCAATCAGCGCGCATACCAAGGGTGTGGTCATCAACAGCCCCAACAACCCCTCCGGTGTGGTGTACTCCAAGGCCACCCTGGAGCGGCTGGCCGCCATCCTCACGGAGAAGAGCGCCGCCTACGGCCACCCCATCTACCTCATCTCCGACGAGCCCTACCGGGAGATTGTCTACGCCGGCTTTGAGGCCCCGTGGGTGCCCCATATCTATCAGGATACCATTGTGTGCTACTCCTTCTCCAAATCCCTCTCCCTCCCCGGCGAGCGTATCGGCTATATCTTTGTCCCGGATGGGGTCTCCGAGGGGGAGGACGTCTACGCCGCGGTGGCGGGCGCGGGCCGCTCCCTGGGCTATGTGTGCGCCCCCGGCCTGTTTCAGCAGGTCACGTCCATCTGCTGCGACATGACCTCCGACCTGAAAATCTATGAGGAAAACGCCAAACTGTTTGTCTCCGCCCTGCGGGAGATGGGATATCATGTGGTGCAGCCCGGCGGGGCCTTCTACCTGTTCCCACGCAGCCTGGAGCCCGACGACATGGCATTCAGCGAGCGGGCGAAAAAGCTGGACCTGCTCCTTGTCCCCGGCAGCGGCTTCGGCGCTCCGGGCCATGTGCGTATCTCCTACTGTGTCCAGCCCGAGACCATCCGGCGGGCCCTGCCCAAGTTCCAGGCCCTGGCCGATTCCTATAAATAGGAATCTTTTGATAAACTGAGCCTCCCTCAACGAGGGAGGCTTTTTTGACAGTCAGCAATTCGTCCGGCACATACCGGGGCGGAGTTACCCCTCCTTACACAGCAGAACGTCGTGATAGAACTTGTCCAGCTTCTTCCGGGTGGGGAAGGTGGCCACATACATCTGGTTGCCCATGGCGTCGGAGAGCACGTCGGGGATGCGGTCCACCAGCTTCATCTGCTGGCCGTACTTCTTCATAATGGCCTCGTGGTCATAGACAAAGGGCTTGCCGTCCCGCCGCCCGGCGAAGGCGCAGAAGGCGTGGGGCCCGTCCTCCACGTCGGAGTGGTCAAAGGCGATCATATCCGCCCAGATTTTATACACATTTGTGGAGTTGGCAAAGTTCATCATGTCCGGACTGAACCCGCCGCAGGGCCGCATATTCACCTCCAGGGCCACCACGTCCCCCGCTTTCCCCATCCCCTCCTGGTCCCGGGTGAGACGGAAGAACTCAAAGTGGACAAAACGGCTCTTTACCCCAAAGCTCTTCACCGTGGCCCGCCCGGCCTTCCGGGTGTCGGCGGGCAGGTCCTTGACGATGTAGTAGATGGAGTTGTCCTCTTCATTGACAATGTCCATAATGGAGATGGGGGTGACATTGCCCGTCTCAAAGATGGGCTCCCCCCGGGAGTCGATGATGGCGTCATAGGAGTTGACCTCGGCGTAAATGAACTCCTCCATAATGTAGGTAATGTCAGAATTTTTAGTGGCCAGAAAATCCTTCAGCTGCTGCAAATTGTCCAGCTTGTGGGTATCGGAGGCCCCCACGCCGTTGTCCGGCTTGACCACCACAGGATACCCCACCTCTTTGATAAAGGCCCTGCACCCCTTCAGGTCGTCCACCATATGGTAACGGGCGGTGGGAATGCCTGCGGCCTGGTAGTACTCCTTCATCCGGGACTTGTACTTGATGCGGGGAATATCGCCGGTCTGAAAGCCGCTGGTGATGTGGAAATCGGTGCGCAGGGCGGCGTCCCGCTCCAGCCAATACTCGTTGTTGCTCTCCAGCCAGTCGATCCGGCCGTACTTGTGGATGAAGAAAGCCACCGCCCGATACACGGCGTCATAGTCGCCCAGGGCGTCCACCTTGTAGTACTCGTTGAGACTGTCCTTCAGCTCACCGGACAGCTCGTCATAGGGCTGGTCTCCGATGCCCAGCACGTTCATCCCGTTGTTCTTCAGCTCCCGGCAAAACTGCCAGTAATTGGTAGGGAAGTTGGGCGAAATAAAAATGACGTTTGACATGGTACCCTCTCCTTCTATGTTGTCTGACACACATCCCATACAGGCCCCGGAAGATACTGTCCGCCAGCGGCGGACGGTACCCTTTCGGGACCGTTCAGGACCTATTTTTGCCCCCTAAAGGACCAAAAACGCCCGAAAACAGGTGTATTATTTCAGGCGAAAAATACGGAGCGTATAAAATCCACCGCTGGCGGACATTATTGACCCGGCTCGCCCCCCAGCAGCCAGGGGAAGAAATAGGCGGCCTGCTTATACCACCAGGGCCAGTCGTGGGCGCAGTCGTGGCCCCAGAAGTCCACCCAGGTGTGGATACCCTTCCGGTAGAAGATGTCGGCCAGCTGCCGGGTGGTGTCGGGAATCTCCCAGGGTCCCAGCCCCACGCAGATGGCGGCCCGCTGCCTGTTAAAAATGTCGATATAGTGGTGATTTTCCGGAAAATTGGCCATATAGTGCACCGGAGAGTTGTGATAAACCACCTCGTCCATATAGCCGCCAAAGCCGTAATCTGCGTTGTAAATACCGCTGAGGGCCAACATTCCGTTGAACAGATCGGGCCTGCGCAGGTAGAGGTTGGCGGCGTGGGTAGCCCCCAGGCTGCACCCGAAGGAGAGAATCCCATCCTGCCCGGTCCGGTCGAGCATACGGGGAGCCATCTCTTTGGTAAGGTAATCCATCCACTGCTCATGCCGCCGCGCCCGCCAATAGGGCTCCCCGCCCTTGTCCGACCAGGTCTCTTTGTCGATGGTGTCCACCGAAAAGACGATAATCTGGCCGGATTCGATCCAGGGGGCCAGGGTTTCGGCCATGTGGAAGTCGCCGAAGTCGAAGAAACGGCCGTCCTGGCAGGGGATATACAGCACCGGCCGGCCGGCGTGGCCGTAGACCATGCACTCCATATCCCGCCCCAGAGCGGGGCTGTAATCGGTGAGATACTCCGTTTTCATATAAAAACCTCCGTTTTGCAGGGGCGGACATGGTCCGCCCGCAGGATAGTTAGGGGCAGGCGGGCACACAGTGTGCGCCTATACAGTCAGACATCCAGCTCATACATCAATGTCTCGATGAAGAAGGGGATCTGCTTCTCCCAGCTGGCCTCGCAGTGGTCGCCGCCGGGGACGATGCGGCAGGTAAGCCGGACCCCCCGGGTGAGCAGCTGGCCCGCGATCCGGGCAAACTGCCCCTGCATCAGCTCGTGATTGCCCAGCTCCCGGGAGCCGTAGTCCATATAAAGCACCGTGTCGGAGCGCACCTCCGCCCCCCGCACCAGCCGGGCCAGCCGGTCCGGCGCCACCCACAGGGAGGGGGACAGGGCCGCCGCCCGGGAGAAGACCTGGTTATACTCCAGCAGGGCGTACAGGCTCATCAGCCCGCCCATGGAGCTGCCGGCGATGAAGGTGTGGGGCCGGTCGGGCAGGGTGCGGTACTGCCGGTCGATGGAGGGCTTGAAGGTGTGGACAAACCAGTCCATTGTGACCCTGCCGTGGCCCGTCACATGGCCGAAATCGGGCTCGTAGAAGGTGTAGGGGGAGTATTCCGACAACCGCCCGTTGTCCGGGTGGTGGTTGCACTCCACCGCCGCCACAATGAGGGGCACCTGGAAGGCGTCCAGATACTCCCCCAGCCCCCAGCTCTTGCCGTAGGTGGCGTCGGAGTCGAAAAAGACGTTGTGGCCGTCGAACATATACAGCACAGGATAGTGCCGCTCCGGCGACCAGTCGTAGTCCGCCGGGAGATAGAGATAGACCCCCCGGGACTCATTCCCGGTGAGTTCAGGGATGGTTACGTTCCATTTTTGAATCATACTGCTTCCCTCCGGTGTGTTCTTTGACAGTTTATCACAGTGAAGTTTGAATTTCAATTCTCCCGAAGGGATTTTTCCATATTTCCCGATTCCAGCCGGAGAGCGGACGGGAATTTGTCAGATATAACAAGGCTATTGCGCCGGACCGGGCTGTGTGGTAAAATATTGGAAACGGTATGGGCCGCTCGCCCCAGCAGGCGAGGGTGACAGGAGGGAGGAAACGCTGTGGCGGAGCTGACATCCATGCGGAATATCGGCCGGGAGATGGCCTGGAAGCTGGTGGCGGTGGGCATCGAATCCCCGGAACAGCTGGCGGAGGCGGGGGCCAGGGAGGCCTTTTTCAGACTGAAGAAGACTTTTCCACGGGTGTGCCTGGTGCATCTGTATGCCCTGGAGGGGGCGGTCACCGGCCAGGAGTATAACCAGCTCCCGGAGGAGACAAAGCGGGACCTGAAGGCTTTCAGCGATTTTTTGAAGAATGGGAGCGTTTAAAGGGCGGACCCTGCAGGCGCCGTTTTATCCCCTTATGGGGACAGGCAGGGGTACAAGCCCTGCCCTGTATGGTATACCGGCCGGTATTTCGGAGGGGGTACCAAATATAATAGTTAAAAATCTTTCTTGCATATACTAGGGAATGGTGGTATAATAACTACTGCCAAGAGTTGAGCAGAACTACGGCAGACACGCAAAAAGGAACCCGGAGGATTGCGCCCTCCGGGTTCCCTTTTCGGCTTAGCGGTCCTTGCGGTGCCGGTTAAGCCACTTGCTTACATAGTTGCCAACTATGCTCGCCCCTACCGACACGAAAAAGTTGAGCAGAATATCCACGACATTCACCCCCTTTCAGGGGAAGGACCCGGAAATATTATATCAGCCTTCGACAATGTTCGCAAGGCTGATCTTTTTTTGTCCAGAGGGCGTTTGTCCCTCTGGTTTTTCTTTTGTCATAACCCCCGGCTTGTCCTCATAGGATGGGACAAAGGCGGGTGAGAAGCATGATACAGATGACAGCGGCGGACAGCTTTGTGCAGGCGGTGCAGGCCCTGCCCCTGCGGTTGCGGCAGGAGGCCCTGTCCCTCACGGAGGGGGAGCGGGGCCGGGCTGAGGAGCTGCGCCTGCGGGCGGGCTGGCCCATGACGGCGGTGCTGCCGGAGGGGGAGCGCCCCCTGGGCGGGGCTCCGGTGGAGGGGCGGGAGCTGGAGCAGCTGGTGGAGATCGCCAGCCGGGCCTCCCTCCATGCGGTGCTGGACCAGGTGCGCCGGGGCTACCTCACCTTTGAGGGGGGCCACCGTATCGGCCTGTGCGGCACGGTGAGTCTGCGAGACGGGGAAATCCACGGCCTGCGGGACATCTCCTCCGCCAATCTGCGCATTGCACGGCAGGTGAAGGGGGCGGCTGCCCCGGTGCTGGACAGGCTGTGTCCCGGGGGCCGGCTGGCCGACGCCCTGATTCTGGCCCCGCCGGGGCTGGGCAAGACCACGCTCCTCCGGGACCTGATCCGGTCGGTGTCTGAGGGGGAGGGGTGTATCCCCCTGCGGATATCTCTGGCCGACGAGCGGGGAGAGGTGGCCGCCATGTACAACGGCGTGCCCCAGATGGAGGTGGGCCGGCGCACCGACGTGGCGGAGGGCTGTCCCAAGGCCCAGGGGCTGATGCTCCTCCTGCGGGCTATGAACCCCCAGGTGCTGGCAGTGGATGAGATCACCGCGCCGGAGGATGTGCGGGCCCTTACCATGGCGGCGGGGTGCGGCGTCACCCTGCTGGCCACTGCCCACGGGGAGGACCGGACAGCTCTGGAGCGCCGGCCCCTGTACCGCCCCCTGCTGGAGGAGGGGCTGTTTCGATTTTTGGTCCGCATCCGCCGGGAGGGGGAGCGGCGAGTTTATACTGTAGAGGAGCTGAGGTAGATGATACGTCTGATGGGCGCCGTTCTGGTGGCGGCGGGGGGAGCGATACTGGGCTTTCAGGCGGCTGCGGTCCTGCGGAGAAGGGGCCGGGCGGTCCGGCGGATGGAGGAGGGGCTGGCCCTGCTGGAGCGGGAGCTGGAGCTGAACGCGCCGCCCCTGTCCCGGCTGCTGGAGCGGGGGGGCGCCCACAGTCAGGGACCGGCCAGGGCGCTGTTTCAGGGCTGTACACAGGGGCTGGACAACCTGGATCGGGAGGATTTCTCCAGTCTGTGGAGGAGACTGGTCCGGGAGCGGGCCGAGCTGACGCCTGAGGGACAGGCTATTCTGCTCCCTCTGGGGAACACCCTGGGCCGGTATGAGGGAGAGCGCCAGCGGGAGACCCTGTCCGCGGCCCGCCGCCGCCTGGGAGAGCTGGCCGCCCGCCTGGAGACAGACAGCCGGAGACAGGGAAGGGTGTATCAGGTCCTGGGGCTGTCCGGCGGGGCATTTCTGGTGATTTTGCTGCTGTAGGGGCGCATCGTGATGCGTCCCTGCCGATTCAAATTACGAAAGAGGGCGAACCTATTCCATGGAAGTTGATCTGATCTTCAAGATTGCGGCCATCGGTATTCTGGTGGCGGTGCTGAACCAGGTGCTCAGCCGGGCAGGGCGGGACGAACAGGCCATGATGACCACGTTGGCGGGTCTGGTGGTGGTGCTGATGATGGTGGTCCAGGAGATCGCCAGTCTCTTCGACCTGGTGAAGGACCTGTTCGGGCTGTGATGGAAGCTATGGCGAAGCTGACTGCCGTGGGGGTGACGGCGGTGGTGCTCAGCGCGGTATTGAAGAAGAACACCCCGGAGCTGGCCCTGCTGCTGGTTTTGGCCGCGGGGGTGTGGATGCTGGTTCTGGTGGCCAACGGCCTGGGGGCGGTTGTGGCCCTGATGGAGGAGCTGGCGGACCAGGCCGGCCTGTCTGAGACACTGCTGGAGCCGGTGGTGAAGACGGTGGCGCTGTCCATCCTCACCAGGCTGACGGCGGAAATTTGCCGCTCGGCGGGAGAGGGAGGGGTGGCGGCCTTTGTGGAGACGGCGGGAACGGTGCTGGCCCTCCTGGCCGCCCTGCCCCTGGTCCGGGCGGTGGCCCAGCTGATGGGGGAGCTGCTGATATGAGACATATGCTGATATTCTGTGCGCTGGCCGCGCTGTGTGTGGTCCCCGCCCTGGGGGCGGAGCTGACCGTCCCCGGTCTGGAGCAGGTCTGGGAGACGGCGGAGAGCTGCGGCGTGGACCGGGATGCCACCCTGGACCAGGGGCTGTCTAACCTGTTCCGCGACGCGCTGGAGCAGCTGAATACCCTCCTTCGGGCCAGCCTGTCCGCCGCGGCCAAGCTGGTGGCAGTGGTGCTGCTGTGCGCCCTGGCCGGAAGCGCCAGGGCGGGGGAGGAGAGCGGCCTTATGGCGGTAACCGTCGCCGGGGCGCTGGCCATCACCGCCCTGACCATGACGGATATGTCCGCTATGATCGGTCTGGGCCGGGATACCATGGAGCGGATGGAGGAATTTTCCTCCCTTTTCCTGCCTGTGGTGGCGGTGCTGACGGCGGCCACCGGAGGGGTGACCGCCGCAGCCGCCCGGCAGGGGGCCACGGTGCTGTTCTCCCAGCTGTTGATTACCGCTATGGACAGGCTGCTGATCCCTCTGGTCTATGCCTTTGTGGCGGTGAGCTGCGCCCACGCCGCGGTGGGCAATCCGGGGCTGAAAAAGGTGGCGGACCTGCTGAAAGGGACGGTTACCTTTGTTCTGACCGCCCTGCTGCTGGCCTTTGTGGGCTACCTCACCGCCAGCGGGGCCATCGCGGGCAGTGTGGATGCCTCCGCCGTCAAAGCGGCCAAGCTGGCTATCTCCCGGGCCATCCCGGTGGTGGGGGGGATTCTGGCCGACGCTTCTGAGTCGGTGCTGGCCGGGGCGGGAGTTCTGCGGGGCGCTGTGGGGATGACGGGGCTGCTGGTGGTGCTGGCCGTGTGTTTGACCCCGTTTCTGCGGCTGGCCGTCCAGTATCTGGTGTATAAGGGGGCGGCCGCCCTGTGCGCTATGGTGGCCCAGCCCAGGCTGTCCGGCCTGATTGACGCCATTGGCTCTGCCTTTGGGCTGGTACTGGGGATGACCGGGGCCGGGGCGCTGGTGCTGCTGGTGAGCCTGGTGTCCGCAGTAAAGGCGGTGGTCCCGTGACGGCGGTGAGAAGCTGGCTGCTGGCTGTGATTGCCGTGTCCCTCCTGTGTGCGGTGGCCGACGCCCTTATGCCGCAGGGGGCGATAAAACGGGTGGGAAAGCTGGTGTGCGGCCTGGTACTCATAGGGGCGGTGCTGTCCCCTGGGGCAAGCCTGGACGCGGAGGAGGGCCAGCGCTGGCTGGACAGCTGCCTGTCCGGCGCGGAATGGCGGGAGGAGGAGCTGAAAAACGAAGTCAACAGCCAGATGAAAACCATCATAGAACAGGAGTATGCCGCATATATTGTGGACAAGGCGGCAGGGCTTGGGCTGACATGTACGGTTCAAGTGGAGTGCGCACTGTCAGAGGACGGACTGTATCTCCCGGTACGGACGGAGGTCGCCGGCCCTCAGACGGCCGAGGTTCAGGCTCAGCTGATCCGGATTATTTCAGAGGACCTGGGCGTTCCGGACTCGGCTCAGATTTACATAGATAAGGAGGAACTGCCGTGAAATGGAAGTGGCCCGAGGCGGCTCAGAGGTGGAAGGGGGCGCTGGGGAAGTATTCGTATGTACTGCTGGTGATTGCGGCGGGGGTTGTGCTCTTGCTGCTGCCCTCCGGGGGACGGGACAGTCCGAAGGCTCCGGACCGGGAGGAGGAGACTGCCTTCGACCTGGATGCCTTTGAGGAAAAGCTGGGGCGCACCCTGTCTCAGGTCGAAGGGGCGGGGGAGGTGCAGGTGGTCCTTACCCTGGACGGAGGGAGCCGCCAGGTGGTGGCCCGCAACCAGGAGCGGGACGGCGAGGGGGGCGGCTCCAATACGGTGGTCACGGTGGGAAAGGGCTCCGGGCAGCAGGCCGTGGTTCCCCTTCAGACGGTGGCCCCGGAGTTTCGGGGGGCGCTGGTGGTGTGCCCCGGCGGCGGAAACGCCGCGATCCGCCTGAAACTGATCGAAGCGGTGTCTGCCCTCACCGGACTGGGCTCAGACCGGATCTCGGTGTGTCAGGGGGGATAGAAGGCATTCGCCCTGAACGGGAAGCCTTTGGAGGAATCAAAAAACAAGGAGGAACGATTATGAGAACGAAAAAAAGCGACTGGTCGCAGCTGTGGAGACGAAATGCGGTGGTAGCGGCCGTTGCCCTGTTTGTATGCGCGGCGGTATACCTCAACTGGAACTACGGCAAGGAGACCGACGCGGGCAAGACCCTGGGTCAGTCCACTATGGTGGGCAACCAGACCAAGGACCCGCTGGTGAAGGGGGACAGCTCCGCCACAACGGGCACCGCCGCCGGCGACAGCTCCGGGGAGACCCAGACCGGCGGGGAGGTCCAGCAGGACACCGGGGCCGAAAGCAGCGCCTACTTTGCCACCGCCCGGCTCAACCGGCAGCAGGCCCGGGACAGCGCGCTGTCTCTGCTCCAGGACGCCGCCGCCCGGGAGGACGCCGACGAAGCGGTAAAGACCCAGCTCAACGACAACATTCAGACCATGGCCGACTACACCGTCACCGAAGCCCAGATTGAGAACCTGGTGGTGGCCAAGGGGTATACCGACTGTGTGGCCTTTATCGGGGAGGACGCCCTGTCTCTGGCTGTCTCCGCCCCGGAGGGCGGGCTGACCGAGGCGGACACCGCGAAAATTCTGGACGTGGTGAAGCAGACTGCCGGATATACTGCCGACCAGGTGACCATTATTGAGGTGGAGTAGGGAAGTTCTGGGGGAAAAACAGGTTTCCGGGAGTTTTTTTTCTGTGAGGTTGTCAAACGGGCAAAAGTGTGGTAGAATAGCGATACCGTTTTGAAAACTGGAAACAGGAGTGGTAACACAATGGGCGAAAGCAAGGATTACGTCTCCCGCTCTGATGAGCTGGGCAACATCCACATCTCGGAAGAGGTGCTGGCGGCCATCTCCGCCGCCGCCGCGCTGGAGGTGGAGGGCGTCAGCAGTCTGACTAACCCGAGTAAGAAGAACGCTGCCAAGGGGGTTCACGTCAAGCTGGAGGAGGAGAAGGTGGTTGTCGCCATGTCCATCCTCATGGCCTACGGACACACCATCCCCGAGATGGGCAAGGCCGTTCAGGAAGCGGTGAAGAACGCCATCGAGTCCATGAGCGGGCTGGAGGTCGCCGCCGTCAACGTCAGTGTGAGCGGTATCGTTTTTCCGCAAAAGGAGCAATAAAAATCGCCCCGCCGGCCGGCGGGGCGATTTTTATTACCATTTTTGCAGCTGCCGCAGGAGAATTCCCGCAATATCCTCGCAGGAGCCCTGAATCTGAACGGCCCCGATGTTGTAGGCCGCCATGGGCATGCCGTACACCACGCAGGATTCCTTGTCCTGACCGATGGTGTAGGCCCCGGCCTGACGCATCTTCAGAAGGCCGTCGGCGCCGTCCCGGCCCATGCCGGTCATGATGATGCCGGCCATTTTGCACTTGACCTGTTCGGCCATGGAGAAGAACAGCGCGTCTACCGAGGGACGATGGCCGCTGACCTTCTCCCCGGGCTGGCAGGAGACGGTGTATCGGGAGCCGGAACGGACAATGCGCATCTGAAAGTCCGCCGGAGCCAGCAGGGCCAGGCCGCGGCGCAGCTCGTCGCCGTTTTTGGCCTCACGCACCTCCATATGGCACAGGCGGTCGAGCCGGTCGGCGTACATCTGGGTGAAGCCGACGGGCATGTGCTGGACGATGAGCATGGGCGGAATGTCGGCAGGAAGCCGCTTCATGACCTCCAGGGTGGCTTCGGTGCCGCCGGTGGAGGCGCCAAGGGCGATGATCACACTGTCCAGCGAGGGCCGGCTGCCCAGCAGCGGGGGAGCTGGAGCGGCGGGCTTGGTACCGGTGGTGGGCAGCCGGGCCCCGCCGGCGGAGGAGACCGCCGGTTTGGCGGGGGTAATCAGGGGGGCGGACTGGACACGGACCTTGGCGGTGGCGGCGGTGATCACTTTGCTGGTAAGGGTCCGGACAAAGGCCTCGTTCTGCCCTGGCTCAGGCTTGCGGATAAAGTCTACCGCACCGGCAGACAGGGCGTCGAATACCCGCAGGTTCAGAGAGGAGACCAGGATAACGGGCAGAGGAACAACGGGAAGCAGCTGCTTCAAAAATTCAATGCCGCTCATACCGGGCATCTCAACGTCCAGCGTCATAACGTGGGGCTTGAGCTGTTCGACTTTGGCCCTGGCGTCCTGGGCGTTGAAGGCGGTGCCCACAATCTCAATCTGAGGGGAGGTCTTCAGTCCGTTTGAAATCATGGTACGGGCCAAAATGGAATCGTCCACCACTAAGACACGGATTTTTTTGCTGGCTGACAACATGGCAAGTTCTCCTTTTTCAGGGGGCTCAAGCTCATCCCGACCAGGTATATGGATCGGGACAACAATTATTTTTTCTGGAAAGTGGACGGAGCGATTGTTATGTATGGGGCGTCCTTGCTCAGATTCTCTGAGTGGCTGATCATCAGATAGCCGCCGGGGACAGTGGCGTCGTAGAACCGGCGCACTAAGGCGTCCTTGGTGGGCTGATCGAAGTAGATCATCACGTTGCGGCAGAAGATTACGTCAAACTTAGTGCGGAACTTGATGGGGTCCATCAGGTTAAAGGTCTGGAAAATTACGTTGTTGCGCACCTCGGGGGTGACGGCGTACCGGTTGCCCTCGATCTTTTTGAAGTATTTCTTCCGCCAGATGGCGGGCACTGTGTCCGGCACCTCATAGATGCCCTGCTTGGCTTTGGACAGGGCCTGCTGAGAGATGTCGGTGGCCAGAATACGGGTGTCCCACTGACTGGCCTGGAGCCCCAGAAACTCCTTGATGCACATGGTGAGGTTATAGGGCTCCTCGCCGCTGGAGCAGCCGGCGCTCCAGATGGCGATAGACTTTTTATTCTGGTATTTGCGCACCAGCTCGGGCATGATGACCTTGGTAAAAAAGTCGAAGTGCTCATTTTCCCGCATGAAAAAGGTGTAGTTGGTGGTCAAACGGTTGAGGACCAGCTCCATTTTCTGGGGGTTGCGCTCCTTCAGCAGATTGCTGACGAAGGGGCCAAAGTCGTTGAAGCCCTGTTCCGATACCAAGGAGGACAGCCGGCTGGTAACAAGCTGCCGCTTTTCCTGAAGCGTGATGCCATATTGGGTTTTAATAAAATTTGTCAGTTTGCGGAAATCTTCATCCGAGATAGTCTGTATCATCTCAGCGCTCCCTCCCTTTCAGTTTGTGCATTCTGAATCAGTCGTGGAGCAGCAGTTCGCAGTCCAGTTCCAGCATGGTGTGGCCGTCGGCCAGGGTGCACATGCCAGAGACCATGGCATGGCCGCTGCTGGTGGGAACGGGCAGGATTGCCTCCAGGGGTACGTCTACCATCTGCTCCACCATGTCCACCAGAATGCCAACCTCGTTGCCGTCTACGTTTACGACGACACAGCAAAAGTTATCCTTGGGCATTTTGCCCAGGCGCAGCCGGATATCCACGATGGGGACAATCTGGCCGCGCAGGTTGATAACACCGCGTACATAGCTGGGCACCTTGGGGAGGTAGGTGATGGTATAGTCGGTGTTGATATCCTTCACAAGCTCGGCCTTAATGCCATACATCAGGCCGTCGGAGGAGAAAATCAAATATTTTTCGGTGGCGATCTCGGGCAGCTGATCGGTATACTCGTCAATTTGAGCCTCGGTCGCGAACATTAAGTCGTTGGTTTTGGACATAGTTAACTCTCCCTTCTGCCGTCCTGAATTAATAGATATTGTGGGCGGCGGTGTATACGTTGGTCACGTCCAGAATGATGCTGATGCTGCCGTCGCCCAAAATGCTGCAGCCGGTAATGCCGAAATTTTTCACGTTGAAGCTGTTGATGTAGCTGGGCAGGGGCTTTACCACGATCTGCTGCTCGCCCAGCAGCTCATCCACAAACAGGCAGTAGGAGTGCTCGCCGGACTCCACCCACATGAGGATGCCGTCCTCGATATTGTCGCAGCCCTGCTCCATGCAGAACAGCTCCTTGGCCCGGATGATGGGGTAGAAGTTGTCCCGAATCTTGACCATTTCACCCTGGTGGGGGTCGTGGATGACGTCTTCGGCGCTGACCTTCAGGGAGGACTGGATGGAGTTGATGGGGATGGTGAACATGGAATCACCCACCGACACCTCCATGCCGTCCATAATGGCCATGGTCAGGGGGATTTTCAGGGTGGTGGTCATGCCCTTGCCCCAGTCGCTGGAGATGGACACGGTGCCGCCCACGTCGGCCACGTTCTTCTTCACCACGTCCATGCCCACGCCACGGCCGGAGTACTCGGTGACCTCGGTATTGGTGGAGAAGCCGGGCATCATCAGGAAGTTGAGAATTTCCTTCTGGCTGTACTCGTGGTCAGGGGCGGCCAGGCCCTGGCGGATGGCCTTGTTCAGCACGGCCTGGGTGTCAACCCCCTGGCCGTCGTCCTTGATCTCGATAATGACCTCGCTGCCGGTGTGCCGGGCGGAGAGGATCACCTCGCCCACCGGGTCCTTGCCGGCGGCGATGCGGTCGGCTTCGCGCTCCTCCAGGCCGTGGTCCATGGAGTTGCGGACGATGTGCATAATGGGGTCGCCAATGGCGTCCACAATGGTTTTATCCACTTCGGTGTCCTCGCCAATGAGGGTGAGCTTGGCCCGCTTGCCCAGCTTCTTGCTCATATCCCGGACGATGCGGTTCATCTTCTGGAAGGTGCCGGAAACGGGCACCATGCGCAGAGACATGGACACATCCTGAAGGTCGTCGGTGAGCTTGCGCAGGTCACGGGCGGACTTGGTGAAGTTGTCCAGCCGCAGTCCCCGCAGGTCGGGGGAGGAGGTGACCATAGACTCGGTGATGACAATTTCGCTGACCACGGCCAGCAGCTGGTCCAGCTTGGCCAGGTTGACGCTGATGAGACTCTCCTTAGCGTGCTGCTGGCCCGGCGCGGGCGCCGGGGCCGGCTTGGCCGCGGAGACGGGAGCCGCGTCGGCCTTGGGGGCATCCGCGGCGGCGGGGGCGGAGGGAGCCCGGGAGTCGTGCACCGCGGCCTGTGTCTCAGGGGCGGGGCGGGCGGCGTCTACCGGCTGATACTCCCGGACAGAGCCGCCGTTCTTCACGGCGGGGAGGGACATCTCCCGGTCCTCGGGGGTGCGGAACCAGATCAGGAAGCCCTGATCGGCAATCATATCAGTTGTGGAGGGGTCGGTTTCCACATTATCCGGGTAGGAGATAAAGTCGCCGCAGTAGTCCTTGATGCCGTTGAGCAGCATAAAGGCGCGCAGATTCTCCATTCCGCTGCCCTCGTCGAAGAAGACGTGGACGCCGTAGGGATAATCCTGATTGACGGCGTCAGCCAGAGGAAGAGCGGTCTCCTCCGCGGCGGCGCTCTCAGCCGGGGCGCTTTCCGCCGCAGCCGGAATATCCGCCGCAGGCGCGGCAGAATTGCCCTGAATTTTATCAATCAGGCTATTAATTTTATTTACTATGTGGTCGATAGACTGAGAGAGTGGTTCATCGTTTTCCACCTTCTCAATTTCACTGCGGAAAAAGTCTACCGCCTGGAACAGCATATCAAACAGATCAGGCCGGGTTTGTTCAGGAACCACGTCCATACCCTTTTCCCGGACGAGGAAGAACATATCCTCAATCCGGTGTGCTACCGTCATCAGGGAGTTGAACTCCATCATAGCGGAGGAACCCTTGATTGTGTGCATGATACGGAATATCTCGTTGACATTATCCTCGGAGAATGTATCCGCCTCCTCCGCCGCCAGCAGGATGCCGTCCAGCTGCTCCAGCAGAGTGTTGGTTTCATATAAGTACATATCCAGAATGCTGTCGTTGCCGCTGCCCATAAAAACGCCACCTTTTCTCATTTGGTTTTTGGTTTTGGGCGAAGGGATGGCCCGCAGGCATAGTAACCCCGCCCATATCTAATCATACTCGATATATCGGCAGTGTCAATTAGAAAATTAAGTTTCGCCGAAAAAAAAACGAACTTTTACTGAAATGGAGTGTCGCCAATGCCAGATCTGCTTGGTGTGACCAACCCGGTACCGGGTCATAACGACAACAATGTAAACCGAAATATGCCGGTTTCCACCAATGATCCCCGAATTCAGAACGCACCGGACCTGAATCGGGTAAGCCGGTCGGACAACCGGACGGAGCGGCAGGACACCGGAGACGCCGCCCAGGGCCTTCGATACGACTCCAACTTTGCGGCCTTCCTCCGCCGTCTGGCCAGCACGCCCGAGCTGAGGGAGAGTTTGACCACCCTCTTCGCCATGTACGAGGGGACGGTGGTCTCCTCCGGCATCGAGGAGGGGCTGGCCGGCGAGATGGGCGCCCTGCTCAATATGCTGAAGATGGATGAGGCGGAGCTGGGCAAGTTTCTGTTCTCTCAAATGGCCAACGGCACCCGCTTCGGCGGGGCGCTGTTCAACGTTCTGCGGGAGGCCTTCGCCAACAGCAACTCAGATGCGGTGCGCAATAATATCCTGCAATTTTTGAAGAAGTACACCGACTACTCCTCCACCGACCATATTCAGGGCAACCTGCTGCGCACCCTGACCCGGCTGACCCGGGCCATCCCCGCCAGCTATGGAAGCCAGCTGCTGCCCATGGTATCCCAGCTGGAGGAGCTGCTCAACGCCGGGAACCGGGCGGGGGCGCTGAAGCTGCTTCAGGGCTCTATCCTCACCTTCCTGTCGGGCTACACCAGCAAGACCAACGACATGGGCCTGTCCCGTACGCTGATCTCCATGCTGGCCCTGGATGTATCCAGACTGGAGAACGGCGGGGAGGACAGCCTGCTCCAGGCCTTCCATCAGATGATGAGCAGTCCCGGCCTGCGGGAGAAGCTGGGCGGGCTGTCTGACGAGGCGCTGCTGCGGCTGCTGAACAGCAGCAGCTTTGCCAAGGCCGCCGAGGGGGACCAGTTTGCCGCCCAGCTGGCCCGGGCGGCGCACACCGCCCTCCAAAACGGCTCGGGCAACGAGGTGCAGGAGGCGTTCCGGAATATTGTCTCCGCTTTCCTGGTGAATGAGAGCGTTCACATGCCGCTGAACCATGTGCTGCTCCCCATGGAGTGGGACGGGAAAATGGCCTTTTCCGAGATGTGGGTGGACCCTGACGCCGAGGAGAACCTGAAGCGGGGCAGGGGAGAGCGGGAAAATGTTCTGCGTTTCCTGTTTAAAATCGACATCCAGAACCTGGGCTTCTTTGATATGGTGCTCACCTGTCAGGGAGAGAAGGTGGATGTGCAGGTATTCTGTCCGGAACGGGTGGCCCCCTTTTCCCAGATGGTCCAGGGGGAGCTGGCCCGTATTATTACCGACAACGGCCTGACCGCCAACGCGGTTCAAGTTCAGCAGATGGTCCGGCCGTTGACCATCTCCGGGGTATTCCCCCGGATCTTTGAGGGGGAGAACAGCATTAATGTCAAGATATGATAACCGCGCCACCAACCGGGCTGTGGCCCTGAAGTATGAAGGGGAGGGCGCCCCGGTGGTGGTGGCCTCCGGAATGGGCTACCTGGCCGAGCGAATGGTGGAGGTGGCCTCTGAGAGCGGCGTCCCCATTTATGAGGACAACTCTCTGGCCACCATGCTGTCTCAGCTGGCCCTGGGCCAGGAGATTCCGGATGCGCTGTACCATGCCATCGTGGAGATTTACGTCTACTTTTTGAACTTTGACCCCAACGATCCAGACAAGGCCAGGCGGGAACGTCAGGCCCTGACAAAGCAGGCAGAGGCGGCGGCACAGCCCGTTGTGCCCTCTGAAGCAGAGAAAGGAGAGTCCTAAAATGGCAGAGCGGATTTATTTGATTTTGGACAGCAAAAGCACCCCCCTGGCCAATGCGGTGCTGGAGTCCCCGCCCAATTCCGAGGTGCTCCAGATTCGTATTCTGGGCGGCAAGGAGGATAAGGTGGCCGAGCATCGGGAGATTCAGCTTATCGGCATGGACGACAGTACGCCCAACCGGGTGGGCGTTATCATTCGCCAGCGGGATGACAAAATGGTCATCCAGCCCACCGCCGCCCTGGGGCCCAACGCCCGGGAAAACCTGCGCATCTTTACCGACTTTGAGAGCGTGATGTACCCCGTCACCGGGCGCTGGAAGGGGCAGCGGACGCTCAAGGCAAAGGATTTGAGCTGCGGCGGCATCGCCTTCTGGGCCGACAGAGCGCTGGAGGACCGGGAGATTGTAGAGATGGTCCTGCCCGTGACCGACGCCCCGCTGATTGTCAAAACGCAGATTCTCCGGGAGCTGCCGGACGACACCACGGAGCAGCCCCTGTACGCCTCCAAATTTGTGGATCTGATTCAGGATGAGGAGGCCCTTATCCGTAAGGCGGTGTTCAGTATCCAGATTGACTCCGCTGACTGATCTTGTTGATATGATGACGCCGGAGCTGACGGCCCCGCTTTTTCGCTGGAACACAGAAAGGAGAACCACATAATGTCCCATAGAACTAAAACCCAGAGCCGCACCTGGAGGGAGCGGGCTCTTTCCCTGTTTTTGGCCGCTGTTATGCTGTTCGGACTGCTGCCCGGACTGACCGTGCCCGCTGAAGCGCACTGGGCCGACGGCTACCTGGACCAGCTGGTGGACTGGGGTATTATTCGCCCGGATCAGACCACCAACCCGGATGCCCCCCTTACCCGGGCGGAATTTACGGCGATTGTAAACCGCGCCTACGGATATACCGAGGTGGGGCCCATCCCCTTTACCGATGTGGTGAGCACCGACTGGTTCTATGACGATGTGGCCATCGCCTATACCGCGGGCTATATGGCGGGCACCTCCGCCACCACCGCGTCCCCCAACGCTTCCCTGACCCGGGAGCAGGCGGTGTGCATTCTGGGCCGCAACATGATGCTGAAGTCAACGGCGGGCGAGAGCCTGGCGTTTACCGACAGCCGCAGCGTGAGCGATTGGGCCCGGGGCACCATCAAAACCGCTGTGGACAACTATATTGTCTCCGGCTATCCGGATAACACCTTCCAGCCCCTGGCAGCTGTCTCCAAGGCGCAGATGGCTGTGCTGATTACGCAGTGTCTCGGAACGCCTGTCAGCCAGAGCGGCACCTACGAGCTGGGCGGCGTCTTCGGCAACGTGACCATCACTGCCCCTGACGTCACCCTGCGCAACACCACCATCAGCGGAGATTTGTATATCTCCGGCGGCGTGGGCCTGGGCGGCATCAAGCTGGAGAACGTAAATGTGCTGGGCCGGATTATCGTCAGCAGCAGCGGCGAGAGCGAAAGCGGAGACGCCAGCGTGATTATGCGCAATGTGAACGCCAGAGAGATGCTGGTGGATAATATGCGCAACAAGACGGTTACCGTCCGGGCGGACGGCATCACCGAGATTGGCAATACCATTGTCCGCACCTCCGCCTACCTGGAGGACAATAACACCGACGACAAGGGCCTTCTCAACATCAGCCTGGAGGGCGAGCCGGGCATCCGTCTCACCCTGGCCGGACGGATCAAGAACGTTGTCAATAAGACGCCTCAGTCCACCGTTCAGGTGGCGAAGGGGACGGTGGCCAAGCTCACCGTGGACGAGAAAGCCACCAACTCTACTGTACAGATTGACCGCAACGCCGAGGTGAAGGAGCTGAACCTGGACGTCGGGACCAACGTTATCGGTGAGGGCGACATCGGGAAGCTGAACGTCAATGCCCCTGGCAGCGTGGTGACTATGCTGCCTGACAAAATTTACATCCGGCCCGGTCTGGACGCCAGCATCGGCGGCATCATCATGGACAGCACCGCTGCGGAGGAGGGCTCTACAGACCCGAGGCTGCTGTCCGGCTATCCGGCTGCCAAGGATATCGCGCCCACCAGCTTCCGGGCCGATTTCTCCGGCAACAAGAAGGGTACCGTGTTCTGGGCCGTGAGCAGCATCAGCGACGGCTCCATCGGAGAGGAGGAGCTGATTAATCCGCCGTCCTACGGCTCCAAGGCGATTCAGGGCGGTTCGGTGGCTGCGGCTGCGGGCAATACCGTGGTTAACGCTCAGGTGACCGGTCTGACGGTGGCGGGCTCTTACTATCTGTCCGCTCTGCTGCGGGATGAGCAGGGCAGGACCAGCCCGGTGAAGGTGATCTCCTTCTCCACCCCGGACAACACCGTGCCCGCCTTTGCCCAGGGGTATCCCTACATGTCCAGGACTACCCGGGACGTGGCCCAGGTGACGGTGATGCCCACAAAGACCTGTAAGCTGTACTACGCCCTGCTGCCCCAGGGGGCTCAGGCACCTACGGTCAACGAGCTGAAGTCCGCTGCCGTGATCGGCAATCTGGGCTACGGCGTGCGGGACGTGACCAAGAACACCGAGGATGTGTTCACCGTGAACAACCAGCGGCTGGAGGAGCTGAAAAACTACGTCCTCTACCTGTGGCTCACCGACGTGAACGGCGCCAACAGCTCTGCGGTGCAGGCGCTGCCCTTCGTGGTGCCCGACGAGACGCCGCCGGAGTTTGTTGTGGACCTCCATGTGGACGGCAATGCCCAGGAGACCACTGTGCCTGTGGCGGCAACCTTAAACGAGAACGGCACCATCTACTGGGCCGTGGTGGAGTCGGGCGCCAAGTATCCTCTGCCCAACATGAACAGCGACCCGCTTTCTGAGGACAACGAGATTGATCCGGAGACGGGCAATGTTGTCAGCTCCAAGCTGGACAGCGAGTATGCCAAGCTCTGCGTGAAAAGCGGTATGGGCGCTCTGGCCAGAGGGCAGACGGCGGCCCAGGGCAAGACGGAGGTTAAGTTTAATATTACCGGCCTGAAGGCGGAGAAGGCCTATGACCTGTACTACCTGGCCCAGGATACCGCCGGAAATTATACGATAAAGGTGTATAAGCTGGAGGGCGGCATCCATACAAAGGACGTCAACGGCCCGGTGATTACCCAGAGCTTTACCTCGGTGCCCAGCCGGGACGACCCGAACAGCCCCTGGGCCTCCACTGATATTGTGCTGGAGTTCAGCGAGAACATCCGATGCAGCGCCAGCGGAGAGGGTAAGGACTTCCTTACGCTCTACAATAACAAGGTCAAGGCTGAGACTGCGGGTGAGATGACGAGCATTGATATAAAGCTGTTTCTCGACGCGCTGAAAACATCTATTGTCCTGTATCGGATTGACCCTGAGTCGCAGACGCCTGAGAAAGTGGCGACAAAGCAGGACGACCCGGAGCCGGCTGATGATGTGTGGGTGGTCGATTACAGCAAGGTCACCGTTACGACAAAGGGCGAGGGCCGGATCGTGGTCACCTTCCCCGGCACTGAGAGCGCTCCGGACAAACCGGCCGTGAGACTGGCCAACGGCGAGCAGTACTTTTTCAGGTTCAATTTTATCACGGATACCTCCCCTGAGATGAACCCGGTTGACCGGAACAACACCACTGTGGACTATACCAACGCGGAGGAGAAGCACTCCATTAAGCCGTTTACCACCGCGTTCTCCAAGGTGTATATGCGCAATACGGGCGTGGACGAGTTGCCCGTGTGGAGAAGCAATATTGAGTCAGGGCGGCACCCCGATGACCCGGAGTATGCCCGTAATGACGTTACGTTCCGGCTGAGTCCCCAGTCCACAAAAAACACAGACCCCTCCAACAGATTTGATATCCTGATCTACACCGATACCTCCATCGACTTCGACCTGTATTACCGGATTACCAACAAGCAGGGGGAGGCCCTTGAAAAGGGTGCAGCCAACCTAGAGTATGCGGATAATGTGTTCAAAGATTATCTTGTAGAAATTCCTGACACTGATAAGCCTGATAAAAACGGCTGGCGTTTTTTAGGCAGTAAGAAAAATGTGCAGGCTAGCAACGGCGTATCTGTGGGAAAGGATTTCAACGGGTGTCAAAGCAATGCGTCCAAGGGATTCCCTGAGCTGAGAAACTTCAGCGAAGAGTTGTATTATGAGTTTGTCATTTCCATTACCAGAGACGGCAATCAGTCGGAGTATAAAAACTTCAGCGAGCCGGTAACGCTGGATATTTACGTTGAAGCGGGCCGGAACACCGCCATCGCTTATCTGGCCAACCAGCCGGGGCAGCGGGAAAACTGTGAAGCGAGTGGATTGGGACAGGATAATGGCGTTGCAAACATTGGTCTGAATCAGAATAACGGGGCCAATCATCTGGAAATTACAAAACCCTTCACAAATACCCGCCCCCCTGAATTCCGGGAGAACATGCCTTGGTTCAGCGCCGATGAAACAGGAAAGAGCAAACCAAAATATGACACAGACAAGCTTGCGATTGTAGGCGATACCTTTGCCTATATGTTTGTAAACCTGAACGCGCAGGGTACGGTCCACTATGTAATTTCCCCCGCTACAAGGGGTATTACCCTGGAGCTGAAAGAAAACGGCAATCCAGTTGCTGACAAAGATGTGCCGGGAAAGGTCCCGACAGACGGTTTTGATCCAAAGGCGGCTGATTATAAGCAAGACGCCAGCGGAAAGGCTAAGCTGACTGTTACCAATCCCCTGGCCCTGGAGATTGCTGAGCACGACAAGTACTACGACAAGCAGACATACCCCCAGCAGGACTCCTTTGACTACAACAGCTCGGGTACGGTGGGGATTCCGGTGAGCGGCCTGGAGGCGGAGACGGAGTACTATGTCTACTTTGTGTTGGAGGCCAAGACCGACGGCAGCTCAACGGGCGAATGGTCCCAGGTGTATGTCTACAAGTTCAAAACCGCCAAGACGACAAAGCCCAGAATCAGCCTGGACGATACCCGGCAGGGCATTGTGAATATCCGCACCCGTTACAGCAACGATGCCGACTCTTACCTCAATGTGTCTTCCGACCTGCATTGGATCGTATTCACAAAGGGCCAGGGCGAAAACCAACTGAGCGGCTCGTTTACAGTACCAACGACAGATGGGGCGAATGCTATAAAGGGATATAATGATATTGACACTCTGCTGAAGGCCCTGACAACCACTTACGATGCCGCCACGGCTTATGGAGTGGGAGAAACCGGTGGCCCCACAGATATTCCCGACAACGCAAAATATGGTACGGAATACGATGGACTGACTGTCTTCGATGTGTTTGCCACCACCGCCGATCGGCAAAAGGTGGAGACCCTTGTGCGGAATACCCCGTCGGGAACGGGCAAGGTAAATGAAGGGGACGTGCAGACCCGTCCCACTGACTTTACGGCCAGGGCCGACTGGGTGACAAATGGAGATAATGTGCTGCCCGAACCCAACGATTATCTGATTCTGGTGGCCGGCCACAACATTGGCAGCAAGGCCGGCGATAACGGCGAATGGGCCATAGACAGCTTCCGAGCCTACAGCGGCGTTATACTCCAGGATTTGTCGGCGCCAAGCCTGAGCGGGGATGCCAGCATCGGAGGATATGTCAGGTTTGACACGGACACTACTACAGGCGCCGCGAAGACGATTTCGGGAGCAATAAGTCTCCACTTTACAAAGGCTGTATATTGGCGCGCTAATGGAACAGATTATGAGGTAACGTCGGGCGGTGACAAAACTGAGGCTACGACTACACCTTCCAAACCTGCCACAGTCGGTATTCTATACAACATATCAGACAGCACTATCAAGACTAAGCTGACAGGGACTGGCGGGCCTCAGGACTTTACGATCAACTTTAAGGAAATCCCGTTGAACGGTGCTTATTTTACCCTCCTGACCAACGGAAATATTGCCGCATATAAGGGTAACGCAAGGACGGACCGGCTCACGATCCAGATTGGCAGAGAGCGCGTGACGGAAGCAATCGCCGGTGGTGGTACAAGGAGCGGTTACAAGCCTTATTTCGTCGTTACCTTTGGTAACGAAGGCGGACAGAAGATTTACGGCGATATCGTTTGGGATGGCGGCGGAAACATTATCAATACCAACCCAACCGCCCCGGTGCTGGGCAGCGTGGGCAAAACCGGGCCCGGCAACGGCATTTACTACAATGCAACCATTTCGCTGCCCTACGACCAGGCGATCACCGTGAAAAACGCAAGCGGTACCACCGTCACCGGGAACGCCATTTTGGGCGGGGCGAAGTATACGGTGGCCGCGGGAGAGACTGACAGCGCAAGCAAACAGGTTACGGCGTCGGTAAACGGCAGGATCCTTACCATTCAGCTGAAGAGCGTGCCCTTCGGCAGCATTAAGATCAACGGCTTGAAAATTTATGACAAGGCCACCGGAACGATGTATACACCGTGCGACCTGGAGATCAGCGTAGTCAAATCGACCGGCACAAACAGTCAGAATCCAGTGTCTGCAATTGTTCCCAAGCTGCAGGTGAAGGTAAACGGTGTGGAAAAGTGATGAACCCCACGGGAGCGGGCCCCCGGTCCGCTCCCGCCGTTCCATGAAGTAAATTTGACCTCAAAAGGAGGGTTTCAGCGTGAAAACATCTCTGGGCCGCCGCTGGCTGTCGCTGCTGCTGACCGCTGTTCTGTGCCTGAGTCTCGCCCCGGCGGCGTGGGCGGATGGGGAGGACGGCGGCGATAAGCCCGACGATACGAATAAGCCGAAATCGGTTACCATTAACACGAAGTCACCCCTTTATACCATAAAGGGGCTGTCCGCTACGCTCAGCGTTACCACCGAGCCGGAAGGGCAGGTTGTGGCGTGGGAGTCGGCGGATGAGGAAGTTGTCACAATCAACAACTTTACAAAGGTGCTCAGCGCCCACAAGCCCGGCGAGACGACCGTTGTCGCCTATCTGGAGGACGACCCGTCGGTGAAATCAGCGCCCTTGACGGTAGTCGTCAGCGGCATCGAAATTATGGAGGACCCTCTCCCGGTGGACGAGAACGGCATGACCGATCTGGCCGGTGTTGTGAAGTGTTACGGCGACGCCAGAGAGAGCACCCTGAGCTTCAGCACCCGGGACAGCTACACCGCGGAAATCATCGGGACGGGCAAGAACGCGCGGGTGAAGGGCCTGCGGGTGGGAACGGCTACCATTGAGGTCCGGGCCAACGAAGGA
Organism: uncultured Bacillota bacterium; assembly: GCA_947650875.1. Taxonomy (GTDB): domain Bacteria; phylum Bacillota; class Clostridia; order Oscillospirales; family Oscillospiraceae; genus Lawsonibacter. The sequence goes on from CANSXE010000002.1 coordinate 53,078, forward strand.
AGGTATATTGAAACCTTCACCGTCCAGGTGGAGCCCGACCCCAGCACGCTGGTGGACGGCGGAAAGCTGGGGAGGAACGACACCCTGCCCTTCACCGAGCTGTACGGCGATTTCAGCAGCCAGCTGGCAGGGAAGGTGACCTACATCACCGGCCTGATGGTGTCCTCCACCGCCCAGGGCACACTGTATTACAAGTATAACTCCGAAGCCGAGCCCGGCGCCGGTGTGGCTCAGATTGAAAACTACTATGTTCGCAATGTCAAGCCGGGCCAGCGGGACATTCGGGACGTCACCTTTGTGCCGAAAACCACCTTTGTGGGCGGCGAGGTGACCATCAGCTACACCGCCATTACCGAGGACGGGGGGAATTACTCCTGTAAAATCACCATTGAGGTGGAGCCGGGGGGCGGTGGCGGAGAAGGCAGCGCCGACAACATTACCCTGGACACCAAGTACAACTCCGCCGTCCAGTTTGACGCCAACGAGTTTGACCGGGTGTGCAAGGAGCGCACCGGCGCCAGCCTGAACTATGTCACCTTTGCCACGCCGCCCGTCCGCCAGGGTACGCTGTATACCAACTACTCCGGTACGAGTGACTATGGCCGGCCTGTCTCCACCACCACCCAGTACAGATACCGTGACCTGAACGATATCTGGTTTGTCCCCGCGCCCGGCTACACGGGACCGGTGACCATTTACTACACCGGCCGCAGCTCGGGCAGTCCGGGCAAAACCTATACCGGTCAGGTGGTTATTAAGGTGGCCCAGGAGAACTCAGGCGCGAACATCGGCGGACTGAGCTACAGCATCACCACCGGCGGTACGGTCCGCTTTGACGACGAGGATTTTAACGACTACTGTCACGATGTATTGGACAGCTACCAGAACATCAGCTTCCTCCAGTTCACGGCCATGCCAAGCCGAAGCGAGGGCGTGCTGTATTACGACTATCGCTCCACCACCAGTACCGGCACCCCGGTCGCCGCAGGGACGGTCTACTACTACGGCACCCGCACCCCGCGGCTGGACCGGCTCACCTTTGTGGCGGCGGAGAACTTTATCGGCACGGTGCGGATTCCCTTCAGTGCCCAGAGCACCGACGGCACCACCTTCTCCGGCAATGTGGAGATCAACGTCCGGGGGGGCGTAGGCTCCGGGGATATCCAATACACCTGTACGCCGGGCCGCTCGGTGGACTTTGACGACACCCACTTCAACAGACTGTCCCGGGACCTGACCGGCAGCGCCTTGAACTATGTGATGTTCCAGAACCTGCCCGGCAGCTCAGACGGTACGCTGTATTACAACAACAGCACAGCCCGGACCAATACCCGTTATTATAACGGCAGCAGCAATCCCCGCATCGACAACCTGACCTTCCGGGCGTCCAACAGCTTCTCTGTGGTGGATATCCCCTTCACTGGCTACGCCACCGACGGCAGCAGCTTTAACGGGGTGATTACCATCTCGTCTGACGGCAGCTCCGCCGGCAGCGGCGGAAACATCCGCTACTCCACCGACTCCAAGTCCGCCGCGGTCTTTGACAGGGATGACTTTGACGATCTTTCCCAGTGGGAGACCGACCGGGATATCAGCTCCGTCCGCTTTGAGATTCCCAGCTCCAGCCAGGGCTCGCTGTACCGGAATTACCGCTCCAGCTCCAGCCAGGGCACCCGGATCACCTCTTCCACCTCCATCTCCGCCAGCGACCTGGACCGGGTGGCTTTCGTCCCCGCCAGCGGCTATAGCGGAACAGTCTATATCGACTTCAGGGCGACGGCCACCGGCAATGGCGGCAACTTTAACGGAACGGTGGAGATTGACGTGGAGCGGGCCACGGCGGATGTTACGGTGCGGTACTCCACCCGGACCGATCCGGTGGACTTCCGGGCCAGCGATTTCGCCCTGAGCGGCCGCAGCCTGAGCAGTATTCGTTTTGGCTCCATGCCCTCCTCCAACGAGGGTTATCTGTATTATCAATACATCAATTCATCAAACTACGGCCGGCAGGCCAGTATCGGGACCACCTACCGGGTCAGCGGCAGCAATCTGATTTCCGACCTGACCTTTGTCCCGCGGGTGGGCTACAGCGGAACGGTGTCCATTCCATACACCGGAACGAACTCCAATGGCTCCACCTTTGACGGCGAGGTGCTGATTACGGTCTCGTCCAGCTACAACTCCCGCTATTTCAACGATATGGCGGGCTACAGCGCGGCCCAGCAGGCGGCGGTGGACTACCTCTATGACCACAACATTACCCGGGGCCTGAGCACGGGCCAGTATGGGCCGGAGAGCCATATCCGCCGGGGTGACTTTGCCCGGATGGTCTATATAGCCTTTGGCCTGAGCCCCAGCGGCACCTCCGGCACCTTCTATGATGTGCCCTACGGCGCCTATTATGCCGAGGCGGTGAATACCCTGGCGGCCCGGGGCATTGTAAGCGGTACGGGAGGGGGCTACTTCTCCCCTGACAGCGCCCTTACCCGGCAGGACGCCATCTGTATCGTGCAGCGGGCTATGCGCGCGACAGGCTGGAATGTGGACGATGGCAGCACCAGCGTTCTGTATTCCTACGGCGACGGCAGCAGTGTCTCCGGCTATGCACAGAAGGCTATGGCCTTTGCCGTTCAGCGGGGCTACCTGCCCACCAGCGGCGGCCGGCTCAGCCCCACACAGCCCTTGACCAGGGTAGACATGGCGGAAATTATACACCGGGTTTTGACCTATTAAAGGCGAAAACATCCCCGACCGACGGTCGGGGATGTTTTTTGTCAAAAACGGTGGACCCATCCGGATGAAAACCAGACCGGGGCCAGCCAGGTGAGCATGTAGACCAGCAGATTCAGAGGGGACAGGGATGTGTAGGCCCCCACCGAGGTGAGATAGGCAGCCAGTGCCATGCCCAGCAGGGAGCAGGCACAGCACAGCACCGCACCCAGCCGGGTTGCCCATCGCAGCCGCTTGGCGGCGGTGATGGCCTCGGCAAAGGGGAGCAGGCCCTCCCGGCACAGCAGAGCGGTGAGAACGCCGTCATGCTCCTGGTCAGGGTCAGACAGCTCCCGCCGGCGTTCCACCGGAGGAAAAGCCATCTTTTCCGCTGCCAGCTTGAAGCGCTGGTGGAGCATGGCGGGAATCAGGTTAAAATCCCGGGTGGCCAGCACCGGCTCCACCCGTTCCATCATCAGAGACTCCAGAGCGGGAAATACGGTGTCAGGCAAGGTGTAGCTCAGGGCAAAAATGCCGGCCAGCTTGCCGTCGATGGCGCAGAAGACGGCATTTTTTACGTTAAGTCCCTGGGGCAGGCGGATTTCCATCAGCTTCATGAATGCGGCGGAGCCCACCAGCACCTGGTCGCCCCGGATGTTGGCGGACAGGCCGCCGCCCTCGTGGCATTGCAGGCCTTCGGCCCGGCGCATCAGTCCGCCCATAGACCGCAGGTGGTTGTGGAGCAGGGTGGTCAGGCCGCTGCCCGAGTCCCGGATGAGGGTGGCGGTATAGGCCATCACCCGTTCGGCGGGGTAGTCGGACATGACCTTGTAGCCGTTAAGCTCCACATAGCCGGGGGGGAAGAGATCGCCGTCGGTAATCAAAACACAGCAGCCCTTGCGGGAGGCGGCCACCCCCGGCCAGCCGGCCAGGGCGGCCCCGTTGGGGGACAGCCGCCGGATTACCTTGTGAAAGGAACGGCCATAGGCCAGTGCGCCCCCGAAGGCGGCGGTGGCAGAAAAGAGGGCGGACAGGGACCAGATGAGCCGTTCGGGATGTCCGCCGCCGGTGGAGGCCATCAGGGCGAAAACCACGTCTCCCACGGCGAGCAGGGGACAAAACCGGCGAAAAATACGCTGGGCGCCGTCGTCAGACTGAATCTGACTGCCGAAATCCTCCTGACTGCCCGACCACTTGGCGTAGGTGTCCTTTTCGCTCCACTTGCCCCTGTCCAGGGTGACCCGGTAGGGGGTGGCCGAGGAGGAAGCGGTGCGGCAGGCCAGCCGCAGGGCGCATTTTTTATGGTAGGAGCCGTGGAGCAGGAAAAACAGACACGCCAGACATACCAGAGAGTAGGGCAGCCGCTGGGGCGGCTCGTCAGCTGTGGCCAGCCGGACCCCGTCGGCCAGGGTAAAGATACAGGCAAGGGCGGTCAAGGTGTCCATTCCGAATTTCAGAACACAGGCCCGGACGATGCCGGCCGTCAATGCGTCGGCGGCCAGCAGAACGCCGAGGGCCAGCAGGACTGTGGAGAGGGCGCACTGAAGCTGGGGCTGATTCAGCTGTTCCGGGAGGGCGAGACCGATTACAGGGGCCAGGGACTGAATCAGGGCCGCGGCAGCCAGAAGGAAAACCAGAAGGCCCCGGGTCCGCATCCATTTCAGCCCCTTGCCGTACCGCCGGGCCAGCTCTGAGGGGGGGATGTCAGGGGGCGGAGGTTCCTGACGCCTGGGCCGCGGCGGGGAGGGGGGCTCGTCGTCGATTTCCTCCTGGTCGGTGCCGGGGATGAGACGCTCCAGACGGCGGACCTCCTCCTTGTCGATGGATTCGTCCTCCTCAAACATGTGGTCAGCGTAGTGGTCCGCCCTCTGGTTCAGGTCGTGGACGAGGGCGGACAGGCGGTTCCGTTTTTTGGGAAAGGGGGTGATGCGGGAGACCTCCTCCGGGATATCCTCCTCCGGGGGCTCGTCCTCTGGAAACGGCTCCTCCTCCAAAAACGGCTCCTCCGCTGAATCCGCTTCCTCCGGGGGCGGGGCGGTCCGCCTGCCGGGGAAGGCAACCACATTGTCCGGGACTTTGTCGGAAACGGGATGGCCGTACTCGGCGAGAATATCGTCCAGGGTGAAGTCCCCGCCGTCGGCGTCTCCGATCAGCGACTTGATGTCGATGAGCTCGCCCTTATTCTGTTTGTTTTCTTGGTCGCTCATGAAAGGGACTCCTTGGTCAGTTCATTCTCTGTCTTACCGCCTCATACAGCAGCACCGCGGCGGCGGCGGATGCGTTGAGGGAGTTGATTTTGCCGAACATGGGGATGGACACGGTGAAGTCGCAGGTCTCCTCCACCAGCCGGCCCAGGCCGGAGCCCTCGCTGCCGATGACGATGGCGGCGGGCCCCTTCAGGTCGGCCTGATGCAGGGGGGTGGAGCCTCCCATGGTGGCCCCGAAGACCCAGACCCCCTCCTCCTTCAGCTCCTTGAGCAGGGCGGGCAGGTTGGGCACCCGGGCCACGGGGACGTGGGCCACCGCCCCGGCGGAGGTCTTGCCCACGATGGCCGTCAGACCAGCGGACCGGCGCTTGGGGATAATCACCCCGTGGGCCCCGGCGGCGTCAGCGGTGCGGATGACCGCCCCCAGGTTGTGGGGGTCGGACAGCTCGTCGCACACCACGATGAGGGGCTTTTCCCCCTTCTCCCGGGCGGCGTTGAGGATATCGTCCACGGTGGCGTACTCCCGGACGGCGGCCTGGGCGATCACGCCCTGATGGGAGTGGGTGCGGCTCATGTTGTCCAGCTTGCGCCGGTCGGCGTCCACCACCACGATGCCCTTTTCCCGGGCGGCGGAAGCGATGTGGCCCAGAGCGGCGTCGGTCTCCCCCTTGGCGATGAAGATTTTGTCGATGGTTATCCCGGCCCGCAGGGCCTCGGTGACTGCGTTGCGGCCCTCAATAATGCCGTCGTTCTCCTGCTCCACAGGGGCGGAGCGGCGCAGCGGGGGGCGTTTGTTCATAGGTATCCAGTCCTTCCGATCTTAAATCATACATTATATATTTTATCACATTTACTTTCTGGATGGAAGGGCAAATTTTCGCTTACATAAAAATGTGCGGCGAAAATCAGCCGCATCCACTTCTATTTGTTGACAAGTTTAAAAAAAATGATATAATAAAGCCATAGAGACTGTTAGGCGGTCGCTATAGATTTAACTTAATCGCTTGCGGTGTTGTGAGCACCAGAAAGCAAGAAAGCCACCTATTGCAGTAGGTGGCTTTCCTCTTACTTCCTTCTGGCGCTTACGATTTGGATGATGATACCGGCTACGTTGACGCCGATGCCCAAAAGGGCAAGGATTAGCATCAAAATATCGTAAGATACCATAATATCTACCTCCTTGCAGGGTTATGATGCCAAAGGAGGTATCAGGATGTATGCGGAAGGGCAACATCCCAGCCTCGTCGGCATCGGATGTGACACGACCACCTAATTTTATCGCTTCGTCGAGCTATGAAAGGAAAAAGTTCGCTCTGCCCGGCGCAGTCTCTATGGTGAATTTTATTATATAATAGGGAAATGAGAATGTCAATCGACAAAGCAAGTCACAGAAAGTTTACCGGAAGTTTACACGGTATTTTCTTGTTTTTATTTCCCGACTGTGGTATGATACCCTCTGACCTGTTTTGTATCATGCAGAAAATTGGAGGTACGCTCCTTTGAAACCAGATAAAGGAAATAACAAAAAGAATACCTTTGGCCTGATTTCGCTGATTCTGTGGGCGCTGTTTCTCACGCTGATCTTCCGCAGCTGCACCAGCTCCTACAACAGCTCCAATCAGGAGCAGGTGCCCTACTCCACCTTCCGCCAGTGGGTGGCGGCTGACCTGGTGGAGTCGGTGAAGCTGGAGAGCAGCCTGTTTACCATCACCCTCAAGGAGGGGGTGGAGGAGCAGGCTAAGGCCTACATTCCCGAGGACAAGGACGAGGAGCAGGGGAACAACATGTTTGCCTGGGTGCCGCTCCAGAACAACCGGGAGACGGTGTATGTCACCACCCCGCCCCCTATTGCTGACCTGGGACTGGAAGACCTGCTCAATGAGCATGGTGTGGACCACCACACCCCGCCGGTGGACAATTCCTCCCAGATTCTCTACCTGTTCCTCACCACCATCCTGCCCATCGTCATCATGGTGGGCGCCATGGTCTTCCTCATGCGGGGCATCGGCGGCAAGGGGGGCATGGGCGGCATCGGAGGCGTGGGCAAAGCCAACGCCAAGGTGTATGTGGAGAAAAAGACCGGCGTCACCTTTAGGGACGTGGCCGGTCAGGACGAGGCCAAGGAGAGCCTGGAGGAGATCATTGACATCCTCCACAACCCCCTGAAATACACCGAGATCGGCGCCAAGCTGCCCAAGGGCGCGCTGCTGGTGGGCCCTCCGGGCACCGGCAAGACCCTGCTGGCAAAGGCGGTGGCCGGCGAAGCGGGGGTGCCCTTCTTCTCCATCAGCGGCTCTGACTTTGTGGAGATGTTCGTGGGCGTGGGCGCAAGCCGTGTCCGTGACCTCTTTAAGGAGGCCAGCAAAATGGCCCCCTGCATCATCTTCATCGACGAGATCGACACCATCGGCAAGTCCCGGGACAACCGCATGGGGGGCAACGACGAGCGGGAGCAGACCCTGAACCAGCTGCTGGCCGAGCTGGACGGCTTCGACCCCGGCAAGGGCGTCATCGTCCTGGGCGCCACCAACCGCCCTGAGGTGCTGGACAAGGCCCTGCTCCGCCCCGGCCGCTTCGACCGGCGCATCACCATCGACCGGCCCAACCTGGCCGGACGCCTGTCCACCCTCCAGGTTCACACCCGGAACATCCGCCTCAGCGAGGACGTGGACCTGAAGAAGATCGCCCTGGCCACCGCCGGCACCGTGGGCGCCGACCTGGCCAACCTGGTGAACGAGGCCGCCCTCCGGGCGGTGCGCCACGGCCGCCGGGCCGTCAACCAGGAGGACCTGCTGGCCTCCTTTGAGTTCGTCATCGCCGGCAGCGAGAAGAAAAACTCGGTGCTCACCGAACTGGAGCGCAAGCTGGTGGCCTACCACGAGGTGGGCCACGCCATGGTGGCCTACAAGCAGAAGAACGCCGAGCCGGTGCAGAAGATCACCATTGTTCCCCACACGGAAGGGTCGCTGGGGTACACCCTGCTCATGCCCGAGGAGGACAAGACCAACCTGCGCACCAGGGAGGAGCTGATGGCCAAGATTGCCGTCTCCATGGGCGGCCGGGCCGCCGAGGAGGTGGTCATGGACACCATGACCAACGGCGCGTCCCAGGATATCCAGGAGGCCACCAACATCGCCCGGAACATGGTTGCTATGTATGGCATGAGCGAGGAGTTCGGAATGATGGCCCTGGGCTCGGTCCGCAGCCAGTATCTGGACGGGGGCTACGGCCTGGACTGCGCCCAGGACACCGCCGCTGTGATGGATAAGGCGGTGAAGGCCATTCTGGACGTGTGTTACAAGGACGCGGTGGAGGTCATCAGGGAAAACCGGGAGGACATGGACAAGGTGGTGGCCTATCTGCTGGAGAAGGAGACCATCACCGGCGGCGAGATGGTGGCTATCATCGAGGGCCGGGACCCGGCTCTGGTGGAGGACGCCTACGCTTCCACCCGCAAGGGGGCGAAGCCCCTGCCCGGGGACATCGAGCCCCCCGCCAAGGCCATCCACATGGTCAGCGAGGAGATCAAGCCCCCCGCCGCTCTGGAGGGGCCGGAGGAGGTCCCTGGGGAGCAGTCCCCTGAGGAGGGGGAGCCGCCCGAATCGGAGCTGCCGCCCGTTCAGCCGGAGGAGACCCCGGTGGATGAAAACAAGTTGGAGTAAACGAAAGCGCCGCCCAGCCGGGCGGCGCTATGTATGTTTTATCGTCTTACCTGCGCGCTTCATTTGCCGTCCGCACCAAATACTCCATAGCCTGGACAGGCCACTTGCCCGCCGCAGTCTCGCCGGTGAGCATCAGGGAGGAGGCCCCATCCAGCACGCCGTTGTAGATGTCGCTCACCTCCGCCCGGGTGGGGACGGGGCGCTGTTCCATGGACCACAGCAGCTGGGTCACCAGGCAGAAGTCCCGGCCCGCCGCCCGGCACCGGGCGGCGATGTCCTTCTGGATGGCGGGCAGCTTCCACAGGGGCATGGAGTTGCCCAGGTCCCCCCGGGCGATACAGAGCTGGTCGGCTTCACCGATAATCTCGTCCAGGTGCTCCAGCCCCTGGTGCTCCTCGATTTTGGCCATGATCTGGACCTGTTTCAGGCCCAGGCCGTCCAAGGTCTCCCGCAGGACGCGGATGTCCTGCCGCCCCCGGACGAAGGGCTGGAGGATATGGGTTGTACCGTACCGCCCCGCCTGGCGCAGGTTGCTCAGGTCGGCGGGGGTGAGGGTGGGGGTGTCCACGTCGGTTCCCAGGATGGACAGGCTCTTGCGGCTGAGCAGCGGCCCGCCCCGGACCACCCGGCACAGCAGCACGGTGGGGCTGGAGCGCTTTACCTCCAGGAGCAGGGCGCCGTCGTCAATGGAAATCTGCTGTCCACGCCGGGCGGACTTGAGGATGCCCTGGGGGACGGGGATGCCGCCGTCTCCCAGCAGGACCTCGTCCCCCTCCCGGAGGGGGATGGGCCGGGGCAGCTCCCCCACCCGCAGCTCCGGGCCCTGGAGGTCCAGAATGAGGTGGGCGTCCTCCCGCCCCGCCCGCCGGGCGGCGGGCCAGTACAGCTCCTCCAGCAGGGGGGCGCATTTGTCCAGACTGGTGTGGGACAGATTGACCCGGATGCCCGTCATTCCCGCCCGAAACAATTTGTCCAGGATGTCCCGCTTGGCGCAGGGGTCCCCCAGGGTGGCGTAAAAGTCCATTGTGATCTCCCCTTGTTCGGTCATTTCTTCTATTATGAGGGGGAAGCGCCGGGAAGTCAAGGGTTCCCACTTGCCCTTTTTCGAGTTTTCCGCTATAATAGGCTGGAAGAGAGGAGAGATACCATGCGCATCATGGCCATTGATTACGGCGACGCCCACACCGGGGTGGCGGTGTCCGACCCCACCGGGTTTCTGGCGGGGACCACCACCACCATCAACAGCTGGCGGCAGGAGGTTGTGGTGGACCGGCTGGCCCGGCTCATCGAGGAGCACCGCCCTGACGAGGTGGTGCTGGGCTTCCCCAAAAACATGGACGGCACCGACGGGAAAAAAGCCGGTCTCTACCGGGAGCTGGCCGCCGCCCTGGAGGAGGTCACCGGCATGAAGGTTATTCTCTGGGACGAGCGGCGTACAACCATCGACGCCCACCAGATTTTGTTTAACCAGGGCAAAGACGGCCGGAAGCGGAGAAAAATTGTGGACGCCATGGCGGCGTCCCTGATTTTGGAGAACTATCTGGACTTTAAGCGAATGAAACAGGAGTGATTTGTTATGAAACGACGTACATCGGGGCTGATTCTGTCCCTGCTGATGCTGGTGAGTCTCACCGCCTGCGGTACGGACCAGGGCTTTGTCCCTGAGGCATCCAACGACACAATATGGGCCGTTGTGCCGGACGGCTCTTCAGCGCCGGAGAGCAGCCAGCCGCCGGAGGACGGCAGCCAGGAGGGCAATTTCCCGGACGGCAGTCAGCTCTGGGATAACAGCGGCTCGGTGGAGGGCAACCGTCCCGACGGCAAGAGCAGCGAGGGCAACAGTACCGTTGACGAGGACGGCTGGTACTCCTCCAAGGAGGAGGTGGCCCTGTACATCCACCTGTATGGCGACCTGCCCGACAACTATGTGACCAAAGACGAGGCGGAGGACGCCGGCTGGAGCGGCGGCAATGTGGAGCGGTACACCGGCGAAGGCACCGCCATCGGCGGGGCCCGCTTCGGTAACCGGGAGGGGCTGTTGCCCAAAGAACAGGGCCGGACCTATACCGAGTGCGACATCGACACTGTGGGGGGAAACTCCCGGGGGGCCAAACGCATCGTCTTCTCCAATGACGGGCTGGTCTACTACACCGACGACCACTACGAGAGCTTTGAGCTGCTGTATGGAGAGCCATAAACCAACACAGGCCCCGCCGTGAGGCGGGGCCTGTTCGTCTATTGGGGGGCGGTTCCGTCCAGAAAATCCCGGAGCCAGTCCAGAAAGTCCAGGCCGTTACCGTAGGGGGCGATCCCCACGTCGGCCACGTCCCACACCTCGCCCTTGGCCCCGCCGCAGACGATGAGCCGGTAGGACTGCCCGCAGCCCCGGTCCACCAGTTCAATCTGCCCGTTTGTGGTGGCGGCGGCGATTTTCCGGCCGGTGGCGGAGTCGTCGTCCTCCCAGCACCAGCTTTCCCGGTGGGAGAACCGCTTTTTGATCCCCTCCGGGTCGTAAAGCACCTCCGACAGGGGCGGGAACTTGTAGAGGAAGGCGTCAAACTTCACCTGGAAGCCGTCCCCGATCTTCGTGAGGAAGGCCGTGTATTCCTTGGGTAGCTTCACGCCGGTTTTCTCCTGAAAGGCGGTGATGTCTGTCCGCTTCAGGGGCGGCCGGGGGGTAATCCCCAGCTTCTCCAGCCGCGCCCGGACCTCCTCTATGGCGGTTTTAATCTCCTCGGCGGACTTGCCCGCCTTTTTCAGCCCCAGCTTCTTCCGCTCGATGCCCAGGATGTGCTCCCGGCCCTGGAAGGCGGACAGATCCACCACCTGGGTCTTGCGCAGGTTCAGGTCGCGGAGCTGCGGCAGGGCGGCCAGACAGGACACGTCCTCCACCGCCGTGCCGTACAGCCAGATCATCTCCAGGGTGGGGATGGCCGCCAGCGGGGACACGTCGGTCACCTTGGTGGAGCTTAACGTGAGTTCCTTCAGGCTGGGGTGCCCCGCCAGAGGGGACAGGTCGGAGACGGCGGTATCCACAACGGACAGCTCTGTCAAATTGGGACACGACGCCAGGGGGGACAGGTCGCTGAGGCCTGGGTTATTATTGAGATAGAGCCACTCAAGGGACTCCATGCCCCTCAGACACTCCAGATCGTCGATCCCGGTCACAGAGAGGGAAGACAGTTTGCCAGGCAGCTTTGGCATATTGCAGCGGGGTGTGGTGTGAAGGCTCAGGGTCTGCAATTCTTTCAGCGGCGTCAGGTCGCAGGGGAGAAATTCCGGCCCGCCGCTGATGGTAAGGTGCCGTAAACCAGTGAGCTCCGCCAGGGGGGAGATGTCCCGCACCTGGCAGTCGTAAAGGGTCACCTCGTCCAGCTCCCGCAGCCTGGCCAGGGGGGAGATGTCCGTCAGGGGCGGACGGGTTTTGTAGCCAAAGTAGTGGAAAATATACCGCCGGTCGCTGTGGGTAGAGGTTTTGTAGATTATCTCCGGCTCGGTGTTGTTGAGCCGGGCCATTTCGGCGAAGACATCCCGCTCCAGCGGGGTCAGCGTATAGGCCTTCATAGCCGTCACCGCTCACATTTCCAGAAGAAGGCGCTGTAGGGGGGCAGCTCGGAGCCGCCGCCGAAGTCGTGCTGTTCCCCGGAAATCAGGTCCACCGCCAGGCCGCAGCCGGCGTCGAAGTGGGCGGTGTAGGGGGAGGAGTCGGCGTTGATGGCCACCAGCACCCGCTCCTCGTCGCACTTGCGCTCAAAAATAATCTGCTTGTTGGTGAGCACCACGTTGCGATAGGCCCCGTAGCACAGGGCGCGGCTTCCCTTCTTGGCCTCGGCCAGCTGGGAAATCCAGGTGGTGAGGTCGTTCCACTCCGGCTTCTCCAGGGCGGGGCGGAG
>CANSXE010000003.1 GCA_947650875.1 uncultured Bacillota bacterium
CACTGCTTAAAGAAGGGGTCGCTCTCCTGGTTGCCCTTTTCCTCCAGGGCCAGCAGGCCGCTTTTCCGGGCGATCTGGGCCAGCTCCACCAGCTTGTCGATGATGGCCATGGGGTCATACCGCTTGGCGTTCATGATAACCGCGAAGTGCTTGGGCACGGCGGTCAGGGCGCTGATGGGGAAGCTGGCGATAAGCACGGCGAAGGTACAGCCGATGACGATAAACACACTGGCCGGGTCAATAAAGTTCCACAGCTGGCTTACAGTGATAAAGCCGCCCGATCCGCCCTGCATCATACCGATAATCATGACCGCAAAGGCAGCTACAGTACCAATGATATAGGTGATATTCATAGGTCCGCTCCTCTCCCCCGCTGGGGGCATATTTTATTTCTCTCAGGGCGCATTTGAAAGGCGTCGGGTCTCTCCGGGCACACTGCCCCCCGCGCTTCAGGCTTGACGCCTGTCAAACACGCCCCGCGGCCGGCGCTTTTCAGCGCCGGTCCACGACGGTCAGCGCGCGGTGTACGTCCTGCACCTTGGCGGTGTACTCCGCGATGCGCTTGATGATGGTGTCGGGGTCCTCGCGCACGATGAAATAGTCACGATTCATCATGACGATTTTGGACTCGGGGATCATTTCGATGCTCTCAATCTGGGTGTGGTTGACTAAAAACCGTTCTCCATTTCGTTTCGTCAGTTGAATCATGACAAACCTTCCTTTCCTCTCCTTGCCCGCTGGGCGGGCGGTTTCCCTCGCTGGTCTCCCTTTTTAAAGGGGGGATTCCGTTTGTCGGAGTTCCTCCGTGCGGACGGAATCCCCCGTAGGGACGCATCACGATGCGTCCGCTTGGTAACGCTCTCTTTTCCGGTTGGTATTGCCGCGCTTCATGCGCTATGCGGACGCTTCATGAAGCGTCCCTACCGGAAAAATTACCGCTTCATGTTCACCAGTTCTTCCAGCATCTGGTCGGTGACGGTGATGATGCGGGTGTTGGCCTGATAGCCGCGCTGGGTGGTAATCATCTCGGCAAACTCGTTGGCCACGTCGGTGCTGGAGGCCTCCAGACCACCGTTCTTGATCTGGGTCTTCTTCTCCACCAGAATTGCATCGTTAGCAACTGCGTCATCCGCACTCTGATTGCCCAGGTAGGCAACTCCTCCGGTTCCGGTCAAATCCAGGCCCAGGCAGGACACGCGCACATTGCCCGCGCCGCCCATGGCCTTGTAGTAACGGCCGTCCATGTGGGTCACGCCGTCGGGGCTGTCTACCGTGGCCACCGCCGCGTAACCGATTACAACGGTGTCGCCGTTGGGCGCAATACCGGTGATGGAGCCGTCCGGGCCAACCTGCATGCTCTTCAGCTGAATGGGCAGCACATCCGAAACCCGGTTCTCCGCGGTATTTTCCGCCACCGGCAAACGCGACTGGCCTTCCTTAACCGAACCATCCGCTGTATCGCCGGGGGCGGGATAGATGTTGAAACCGCCTTCATTCTTACTCAGATAGGGATAGACGGGGTCGCCCTCCTTCCACAGCTTTGCCTCATCCTCAGTCTTCGGGGCCGCGGCGGACAGAGGTACACGCAGGGGGACCAGCTCGGTGCTGATAATCGTCTCGCTGGTGATATCTTTGCCGTCTTTCTTCGCTTGTTCTATATCAGCTTCTGTAGCATCCGGTTTATAATTGGGGTTCTGCACCCGGGCAAAGCCGTAGAGCACTTTGTTGTCGCGGTTGCAGATATAGCCGTCGGGGTCCACCCAGAAGTCACCCACGCGGGTCAGGTCCAGGCTGGACACATCATTGCCGCTCCGAATCGCACTGCTGCCGATGATTGCACCGTTTTCGTCCTTTGTAAACTCCAGCTTATCGCCCATCATGAAGAAACCCTCGCCGGTGAGCATACAGTCCAGGCCCACGCCGGTAGGGGCATAGGTGGAGGGGCTCATATTCAGGTCGATGGAGCCCACGGAACAGCCGTAGCCGATCTGGGAGGGGTTGTTGCCGCCCCGGGTCGAGCCGCCGTTAGCGCCGGACTTGCTGGTGGTATAGATGGACTCCTGGAACGTCATACGCTGGGCCTTGTAGCCCACGGTATTCACGTTGGCCACGTTGTTGCCGATGACGTTCAGCTTGGTCATATGGGCTTTCAGGCCGCCGATGGCGGCGTACATTGCGCCTGTCATATCGCTAAATTACTTCCTTTCTGTTGCGCTGCCGGCCCCCTGTCAGTCGGGCAGGGGACCAAAGCATCCATAAAGGTCCTGCTTTTGCGTTATTTCAGCAGTACAGCGCCGTCGATATTTGTGAAGATGTTTTCCTCCATCTCCTCCTGAGACATGGTGGTAATCACCCGCCCATGGGGGACGTTGATGATGAAGGCACGGGTTGCGTCAAAAGCCAGGATATTGGTGGCTCCCTTAGCCTGGGCCCGCTCCACCGAATCGGCCAGCTGCCCCATCAGGGTTTCATCCACCTGTATGCCCCGCTCCGCCGCCCGGCTCTGGGCGTGCTTGGAGAAGGAAATCGCGGGCTCTGCCGCAGTCTGTATCTCCCGGTTCAGCAGAGCGCCAAACTGTCCAGATGCCGCCCGGTTGATCTGGCTGACCCGTTGGACGCGCTCCACCGGGGACACGCCCTGGATGGAATTGATGCGTTCTGCCATGATGCTTCCTCAACTTTCTTCGCGGACCTCCTGTCCGCTTACTGCGGCCGGACTCCCTCCCGGCCCTGGTTCTCAGCCTGCCGCGCCGCCGTCCGCGCCGGAACTGGCTCCGCCCTCGGTGTCGGTATTATTGTCAGTGCCGGTGGTGTTGTCGGTATTGGTATTATTGTCAGTGCCGGTGCCGTCGGTATTGTTGTTGGTGCCGTCGGTCTTGTCGTCCTCACCGTCGCCGGGCTTCTCGTCCTTGGGGGGCGGCAGCTTGCCTACAGCCATAATATCGCTGAGGTAGTAGCCCTTGCCGCCTACATAGATCACCTGATCGCCGTTGTAGGTTCCAGCGCCTTCCACCACACCCACAATCTCCTCCAGCTTTTTGGTCTGCTCGTTCCAGACGCCGATGGTGACGGTCTGGCCTACCAGAGAAGCGGAGTAAGCCATCACGTTGGCCAGGGTCAGCTCCTTAATCTGGGTGCTCACCTCGGTCATGGCCTGCATGGAGCTCATCTGCACCAGCTGGTTCATCATGTCGGTGGTGCTGGCCTGGTTGTCGATGGACTGGTTCTGGAACTGGGCTACCATCAGGCCGAGCATATCGGTGAAGGACAGGGTGCCCTTGTCCTCGTAGAGGGCTTTTTCCTTCTCCAGCTCCTCCCAGCGGTTCACATAGGCGTCAAAATCGCTGCTGGTGGAGTTGGCCCTGCTGCGGTAGTTGATATCCATTCCGGTTGGCATTATAGAATCTGCCAAAGTTTGTTCACCTCCTGAATTTAATCCACATCGTCCAGGCTGAACAGTCCCAAGCGAAGCTTTTGGATAAAATCACCGCTGTGGCTGCTCTCCTGCTGCTTCTGCTGTTCCTGCTGCTGACGGTTGTGGCCGTTGGGGTCGGTCTGCTGCTGTTGCTGCTGGGCCTGCTGGCTGTCCTCCCCGCGCTGGACCTCCACATGGACCTCGCTATTCTGACTGTAGCCCTGGAGGGCCGCGTTCAGGTTGTCAATGTGCTGATTCAACAGGTTTGCCGCCTTGGCGTTGGCCGCGTGGAGCACCACCTGAAGTGTACCGTCGGTGGCCTGGGTCAGCTTTACGGTGAGATTGCCGAGGTTCTCGGGGCTGAGCTTAATCTCCAGCTGCCGCAGTCCCTGCTGGGCCGCAAAGCGGATGGTGTTGGCCAGGTTGTCGTCCATGTCGGGCTGCTGGGTATCCAGCTGGAAGTTCTCGCCCACCTTCACAGGGGCGGCCTTCACGTCCTTGAACAGGGGCTGATCCGCCATGACCGAAGCGTCCAGGCTGGCGTCCTCCTGATCGTCGTTTTTAACGGTCAGTTCCATTGAGGGAGCAAACTGAGCGTCGCCCATTTTCTCCTCCAACATGCCGATAATGCTCTCCGCAGAACGGGAATCGCCTGTCTTCTGAAGCAGCTGCTCCAGCGCCTGGGTAAACTCCGGGGTAATCTCATCCAAAACCCATTCACCCTGGGTAATGAATCCGTCCGTTCCAAGGAATGCGGCTCCGTTCATCCCCTCCTGTTCGGCCAGGGGCAAAACAGGGTTGCCGTTTGCATCCTGCACGGTTACCATCCACACCGTACCGTCCTCCATGGGGGGAGACAGCTTGGCGTATCCGGCCACCAGAAGGGCGGCCTCCTCGGGGGTCACGTCGATCTGACGAAGTCCGGTTGCCGGGTCGGTCTGTACGGTCTTCTGGGTCTTCTGCACGGTCTGGGCCGGCTCCTTCTTCTCAACGCTGTCGTTCTTCTTCACGGAGCTGTCCTTCTTGGGGGACTCCACCTGCTGGTCCTTGGCCTTATCCATCAGGTCCTTGAAGCTGTCGCCCTTCTCCGGCTTGGACGTGTCGGCGTTCTGTCCCACCTGGGGCATCGAAGCGGCCAGATTGGCAGCCATCTGCTGCATCCGATCCAACATCCACTGGTCTGTAACATTCATCTCTCTTACACCTCCTTTCCGATTTGAGTGGGATCACTGGTTTCGCTGGGGTTTTGCGCTTCTGTGACTTCCAGGCGCATCTCGTCTTCCTCCTGCTCCAGGGTCTCGCGGTTGTTCTCCTCCACCTGGTCAACCTGTTCAAAGTTGAACCGGTCTCCCAAGCAGGAGAGCAGGACCTGAACGGTCAGGGTCTGGGTGGGGTCCACCCACCGCGTCCGCTTGGTGCCGTCCTCCATGATCTCCTCGGACTGAGCCACAATGGCTTTGCCCGCGTCCGCCAGGGAATTGGTCAGGGTCTGTTCCGTCTTGCCGGACGCCTTATCCTCCTCCGAAGCGTTCATGGCGTCGATCATGGCCATCAGGGCGTCCTCTTCGGCATATTTGGCGTCTTTTTCCCGCTGTTCCCGGACCTTTTGCAGGTAATTCAAAAAGATTTGCCTGGGGTTCCAGCCGGTCTGCTCCTCAATACTCTGCTGAGGGGCGGGCATCTGCCCATACCGTGCGCTGATGTCACAGAATGAAAGCGGCGTGCTCATTTGCGTTCACCTCCTTCCTGTGACCCATTATATAGAGAAACACCAGACGGTGTAACTCACCTTGTTATATACCCATCGCCGCCATGGCGCGGGTGGTGGAGACAAACTCCTCGATGCGCTGTTCCTCGTCCTTCTGCTCCGCCTTGCGGTAGTCCTCCAGCTTGTGCTCCTTCAGCTTCTCAATGGTGGCCGTCTCCTTTCGGGCCTCCACCACCTGACTGCGCTTCTGTTCCTCCATACGGCGCAGCTTTTCCAGCTTGCGGTACTCCTCCTGAAGTTTATTCTCCAGAGAGCGGAGGTAGGTCTCATAGCCCATGGCATCCACAATATTTATGCCCTCCAGCTTGCGCTGGGTAAAATCCTCGTCTGACTGACGGTGTTCCGTCTCCAGGTCCTCTATGACCTGCTCCTGGGCCCGAACCCGTGCCAGGATGGCCCCATGCTCCGCCCGAAGTGCGTCCAGGGCCTGGTTCTTGTAATCCAGAACAGTTTCCAGTGAAAAGCGGAATTTTTTCATCCGTCAAATCACTCCTTCTTATGATCTCTCTATTTCAGGATACGCCGCAGCTGCTCCAGGCTCTCCTCATAGGAGAAGGCCTCGTCCGTCCCCTGCATCAGGAACTGGTTGATGGCGTCCATCTTGGACAGAGCGTGGTCCAGCTTGGGGTTGGTGCCCGCCTTGTAGGCGCCGATGGACACCAGGTCAGCGTTCTTCTCGTACACACCCATGATATCCCGGAGCCGGCCGGCCAGCTGCCGGTGCTCGGGGGAGACAATCTCCACCATCAGTCGGGAAATACTGGCCCCCACGTCGATAGCGGGGAAGTGGTTGGCGTTGGCCAGCTGACGGGACAGGACGATGTGGCCGTCCAGAATGCCCCGGACCGTGTCGGCAATGGGCTCGTTGGTGTCGTCGCCCTCTACCAATACGGTGTAGACGCCGGTAATAGAACCTTTTTCAAAGTTTCCGCTGCGCTCCAGCAGCTTGGGCATCTCAGCGTACATGGAGGGGGTGTATCCTCTGGCCACCGGCGGCTCCCCGATGGCCAAGCCGATCTCGCGCTGGGCCATGGCGAAGCGGGTGAGGGAGTCCATCATCAGCAGGACATCGTAGCCCTGGCCGCTGAAGTACTCCGCGATGCTGGTGGCGACGCTGGGGCACTTCATCCGCAGCATGGCGGGCTGGTCGCTGGTGGCAACCACCAGCACGGAGCGGCGCATGCCCTCCTCCCCCAGGTCCTTCTGCATGAACTCCAGAACTTCCCGGCCGCGCTCGCCCACCAGGGCGATCACGTTGATGTCGGCCTTCACGTTTTTGGCGATCATGCCCATCAGAGTGGATTTGCCCACGCCCGAGCCGGCAAAGATGCCAATACGCTGGCCCTTGCCGATGGTGAGCAGGCTGTCGATGGCCTTCACTCCAAATTCCATCCGCTCCCGGATGGGGGGACGAGACATAGGGTTTATGTAGGTGCTGTCCACAGAGAAGGTGTCGCCCCGCTGGAAGGGCTCCAGCCCGTCGATGGGCTGGCCCAGCGCGTTGATCACCCGCCCCCGCAGAAAGGGTCCCACCGGAAGGGTGAGCCGCTTACCGGTGTTTCGGACAAAGTTGCCCGCGGAAATCCCGCTCATGTTGGCGTAGGGCATGAGGAGGATGTGGTCGTTTTTAAAGCCGACTACCTCAGCGGGAATCTGGCCGCCCGATTCATTGGAGTAGATGCGGCAGATGTCGCCGATGGCGGCACGGCCGCCGGAGGCCTCGATGGACATGCCCACGATATTCTCGATTTTTCCCGTACGGCCCACCGGTTCGGCGGAACGGACGGATGGAATGAGCTCTCGGAACACGTCGATCTCCTCTTACTGGGGCCAGTAGCCCCCCATTTGGTCATAGAGTACGTCCCGGATATTGGACATCTGGGTGGACACGCTGGCGTCCACAATCTCCTCCGGGGTTTCCACAATACAGGTGCCGCCCTCGTCGTCCCCCATGGGGACCACCTTAATGTGCTGGGACAGGGCCCCCAGGGTGGTAGTGAGGGCGGGGGATATCTGGGCCAGCTGCCGGGCGTCGCAGCCGGAGATGTAGATATGTACCCACTCCTGCCGCTTCATCCGCTCGGTGGCGGTCTGGATCATGCGGACAATCACTTCGCTGCTGCTCTTCAGGCTCACCCGCACCACCTTTTCGGCGATGGACAGGCACAGCTCCAGCAGCTCCTCCCGGGTTTGAAGAAGCATCTCTTCCCGGGCCAGGGAGGCCTTTTCCAAAAAGCTCTGGACCTCCTTCTCCAGCCGGGCGGCGGTGGCTTCCCGGTCCCGGACCGAGTCGTCCATGGCCTTGGCGATGCCCTGGGCGTAGCCCTCTCGGTAGCCCTCGTCCCGGGCGCCCGCCCGGATTTCCTCCTGCTCAGTCTCCGCCCGCTGGCGGGCCTGGGCCAGAATCTGCTCCGCGTCCTCCCGGGCCTGATTCAGAATCAGTTCGGCCTGAAGCTGGGCATAGTGGACGGGGGTCTCCTTCTTTGGTTCGGGGGGCGGCTCCGGCTCAGGCTGTTCCTCCTCCGTCCCGCCTTCCACAGTGATGTCCAGCGATTCCTGGGGGAGCTCCTCCTCCGTTTCTTCATCAAGGTCGAAATTCTCCCCCTCGAAACGGATATCCCTGGCGTCGGGCAGGACATAGGCTTCCGCCTTGGGCTCCAGGAACCCTTTTAGGATGTTACGCAATGATATCGTCCTTTCCGCCCTTCATGATGATGATTTCGTTTCTCTCCTCCAAATCCCGGATGACGCCCACAATGCGCTGCTGGGCGTCCTCCACGTCCTTCATACGGACATTTGTGGTAACCTCCAGGTCGTCCCGGATGCTCTCGGCCATACGGGCGGACATGTTGGTAAACAGCTTGTTGGCCACCTCGGCGTTGGCCGTCTTCAGGGCCAGCACCAGGTCTCTGGGGTCGCAGTCCCGGACGAAGCGCTGCACCGAGCGGTCGTCCATGGTAATGATGTCCTCGAAGACGAACATCCGCTTGCGAATCTCGTCGGCCAGCTCGGCATTGTGGGCGGACAGGCCGTCGAAGATGGATTTCTCGCTGGACCGGTCCAAATTGTTCATGATGCCGGCCACATAGTCGATGCCGCCCACCTTGACATTGGACTGGGTGATGATGCTGGAGAACTTCCGCTCCATCTCCGCCTCGATGGTCTTGATGGCGGCGGGGGAAGCGCTCTCCATGGTGGCGATGGCTTCCACCACCCGAATCTGACGGCGGGGCTCCAGCTGCTCGATGACGCCCGCGGCTTTGTCCGGGTCCACATAGGACAGCACCAGAGCCATGGTCTGGGGACGCTCGTTCTGGAGGGCGGAGAACAGGGCCTTGACATCCGCCTTGTCCAGGAAGGCAAATTCCCGGTTTTTCAGGGACTTGGTTACCTTTTCCAGCAGAGCCAGAGCGGTCTGGTTGCCAAAGGCCTTCTCCAGCACGGTGCGGGCGTACTCCAGGCCGCCCTCGGTCACCGCCTTGCTGGTCATGCAGTTTTGATAGAATTCGGTGAGCACCGCTTCGGTCTGCTCCGAGTCCAGCATACCCAGCCGGGCCACCTCAAGGGTAAGGGCCTCAATATCCTCCGGCTCCATGAACTGGTAGAGACCGGACGCCTTATCCGCACCCAGAGAGACGATTACAGCGGCCGCTTTCTGGGGGTAAGTCAGCTCCATTTTCGCGACCTCAGCCACCGTTATCCTCTCCTTTCAGCCAGGCCTTCACCATCTGAGCAGCAATCTCCGGGTTGTTCTGGGCGAACTGCCGGACACTCTTACGCAGCTCCATGCTCTTCTCGGTATTGACCTCCATGATATCGGCTCCGCCGGTGGGCGGCGCAGCAGCCAGAATGGCGGCTGCTTCGGCTGCCGCTTCTGCGGCGGCCATCTCCTCCTCCAGCGCTCTCTGTCTGGCCAGCTTCTTCTTTTTGCTCTTCCGGGCCAGCAGGATAACAACCAGCAGCAGCACCAGGAAGAGCACCAGCCCGCCGATGGCGGCGTACAGCACCCAGCTGTTTTGCAGGAAGAAACCGCCGGGGCCATTGGGATTGGCCGGGTTCTCTTCGTAGAAGGGCTTGATGGTGACGAAGACCTTGCCCTGAGCCGCCTCCACGCTCTCCGCACCGATGCCGACGAGGGTGGCCACGCTCTCCTTCAGCTCCTCAACAGACATAACATTGCCGTTGGTGCTTGTTGCGTTGACCGACACTGTGACCCGCAGGTCGGACAGCCGACCCTCCAGCACATCCATCTGCTCCCTGGTCGTGTCAACCACGATATCCCGGTCGGTCTGTGAGCCGGCGTAATCCGCATCGCCGTTCAGCGCGTCCTCCAGATTGGGGTAGATGGGCAGGTTAGAGTTGGTGGAAGTACCTACAGTGCCGCCTTCGGCCTCGCTGCCATCCCGGATGACCTCCCAGAACAGATGGTCGCCCACCACCAGACCGCCGCCGATTACCGAGCCATCAGGCTGTTTATAGGTGGTACTGTCAATCGTCTTGCGGCTCACCTCTACCTTACTCACCACGCCCACGCTTATGTTGTCATAACCGTAGATGGGGCCCAGGGTCTGGAGAACCTGACTGCGGATGTTGTTATTGATCTGCTCCTCATATTGCAGTTTCAGTGCGGTCGCCTGGTTGGTCTGGGCAATAGCGCTGTTGTCGGAATATGGACCGTACTGGTCAGAAACACTGATATTTTCGATGTTCAGTCTCTCTACACTGTGCGCCACCGCATCGCGGATAGCCTTGACCACATCGTCCTTCAGCCGTTCGCTTCCGTTCACGGTAATGACCACCGACGCGGTGGAGGGGGTGGCGCTGTCCTGGAGGACATAGAGCCGCTCAGTCCCTGGGTTGATGGTCACATGGGCCTCCCGCACACCTTCGAATCCCCCCTGGATGATGGCCTCCAGCCGCTGCTGCACCGAGACCAGCCATGCCCGTTCCTGCTCGGCGCTGGTGGAGGTGAGACCTATGCTATTTGTGTAGTAGGGATACAGATAGCCGGAGTTCAGGTTGCCCGACAGGACCAGCTGGGTTTGCAGCTGAACCTCCCGTCCCTTAGGTACCAGAATGGTGTCGTTGTCTTGAATCTGGTAGTCCGCCACACCGTTGTCGCTGAGGAATTTGACCACAGTGCTGGTGTCGCTGGCGTTCAGGCCAGTACACAGGATAGCGTACTCCTTTTTATTCGCCTGCAGGAACAGCACAATGGCGGCGGCAAGGATCACAACCAGGCACACCCCCAGCAGGATCCGCATCTTCTTATTCAGTTTATTGAAAAAGCCCTTGACCTTTTCCCAAAGCTCTTTCAGCTTGGTCTGAAATTTCTGCAACTTGGATCCCTCCGGACAGTTATCTTAAAAAGGTCCCTTACAGGGAAATACGCATCAGTTCGCTATACACGTCCATCGCCTTGTTGCGCAGCTCCATCAGCAGCAGGGCGGCGTTGGAAGCGTTGGCGGCGGCCAGGGTCAGCTCCGCCGGGTTGTCAATCTGGCCGGTGGCCAGCTTATACTCCAGGTCCACCTTCTTGGCGTCTGTCTCGCGCACATTGTCGATGGCAGACTGAAACACGCTGGCGAAAAGGGATACGCCGGTGTTCTCCACATCCCTGCCGGACTGGGACTCAGTCGTTCCAAACAGCGGCTGGATCGGGGTAATGGGAGTAAATTCCATGGTAAAAACCTCCAAAAATCATCGAAAATCGAGGGCATTCGCCCTATCCCAAAGCGCAAATCCAGGCCAGACCAACTTCCTGCCTTAGGGCTCCTTGCCCGCAGGCATCCATTTAGCCTGGCCTAGAACGGCCTTACTTACCAAGCTCCAGTCCTTTGGAGATTACACTTTTCAAAAGGTTAAACGCAGTAACGTTGGCAGACCACGCCTGACTGGCCGCCATGCCATCGGTAATTTCCATCACCAGATTGACGTTGGGCAGCTCCACATAGCCTTCCTCATTGGCATCCGGGTCACTGGGGTCGTATTTCAGCTTGAAATCGGAGGGGTCCTCCGCCACCTCCACCACCCGGACGCCGGCTTCAGGCTCCGTATTCCACCGCCCTCCCCTTCCGTTACGGGTGCGAGCCAGCACATCCCGGAACCGGGTGCCGCCGTTGTCCGCCTCGAAGACCACTACCTTCCTGCGGTAGGGGCCCTCCCCGTTCTCGGTACGAGTTGTGTTCATATTGACGATATTCTCGGAGATGATATCCAGCCGCTGCTGCTGTGCAGTGAAGCCGGAACCGATGGTATCAATTGCGCTGACAAAAGCCATATATATCTCCTCCACATATACTTGAAAGCGCCGGAGGGGAGGGATGCTTCATCCTTACTGAGCGGCGCGTTTTATGTTACTGCCCCCGAATCAGGGTGCGGAGCAGGGACAGGTTGCTGTTGATTGCTTCCATTGTGTACTGCATCTGGTAGGCATTGCGGGTGGCTTCCGTCTCCTGCTCAACAATATTGACGCCGTTGTCGTCCATACGCATGCTCTCCCGCTCGGCCACATGGACAATGGGCTGAGACCGGTCAATGACGGAGCGCACCGAAGCGGCCCGCCGTTTGTCCGCGCTGTGAAGGGCGGATTGGATGCTGGCATCCAGGGCTTCTTCAAAGGTGACATATTTCGCCTTATAATTCGGGGTCTCGGCGTTGACAATATTGTCGTTGATGGTGACCTGTTTGGTCCACTGGAAATTCATGGCCCGCTCCAGCATCAGCTGGGAATTGCTGTACAGCAAGCTGGACATGACTCTCTCCCCTTCCTTCACAAAATACGGCAGCGCCCCCAAGTTTCTGACGACTATCATACCATGACTGATCGAAAAACGCAAGGGTGCAGACAGACTTTTATATCCTATTTACAGCCGTCTATCCCTGCTTAACAGCAGAGCACAGCCCAGCCTTAATTATAACGCATTTTTTCGCTCATTGCAAGACATTCAGCAAATATATTCTCGGCAGATTTCACCAAATGGTTTGTAAAATTGACCACCTGTTTTTCCCTGTAAGGAGACATTTCCCCAATGGCATTTTATAGAATACCGCATATCTTTACCGATTGCAATGGTAAATTCAGCTAACCCCGCTCTGCGTTCAAAAATTCTTTTCAGACCCTAAAAAAATAGCCGTATGTAAACAAACACACGGCCATTTGGATCATTATTCGTGCTTTTCCCTCAAAATATCCAGCAGCTCCAGAGGAGACGTCTCCTCCTCTGCGGCCTCCCGGTTGGTGTCGGCGGCCACCTTCAGCTCGCTGCGCAGAATGGTAACGCTGCGGGGCGCCTGAATGGCCAACCGCACCCGTCCGGCCTCTACGGTAAGGACGGTGATCTCCACCTCGTTCCCCACAAGAAGGGACTCCCCCTCTTTACGCTGTAAAATCAGCATGGCGAGCCCTCCTCCTTCCGGCCAAATTCCGACAGAAGGTGACGCATATGATAGCTCCCGTCCTCCAGAATAATCTGCACCGCCCGCCGGGTCTGGTCGTTAACCGCCACAGGACACCGCAGATTCACCGTGCTGTTTCCCACCGGATGGCGCACTACACACAGAACGTAAAAGCACAGGTCCTCGCTTCGCTCCACTCCCATGGCCTTCAGCTCACTGCTGGTGAGCACCGGCGCATAGTCCGGATTCAGACTGAAGGGATTCATCGCTACAAAGGCCAGCTCCGGAGTAACTGCGCTTTGAAAGCAGAGCAGGCTGCCCTGTCCGCCCTCAAAGGGCAGGAGAAAAAACTCCTTCTCTTCCTCAAACCCAAACAGTCCGTCAGGGAAACTCAGCTTGTCCTCCTCGGCGCATTCGATTTCTCCAAAATATTTGGTTTTCAGACGCATGGCTCCTCCTATTCAGGGTCTGGCCCCGTAAATTATGCAGGGTCTCCCCCTGAGGGGGAGACCCGGTATATCAGACTCTTACATCCACCGGCTCGTAGTTGGGATCCGAGGAGGGCGGCACATAAATCGGTCCGCCCACATACTTGATGACCACGTCGGGACGCTGTGTGACGGTGAACTCAATGTCGCCAGGGGTAAACTCAAAGCTGCCCTCACCCATCTTCCAGTCGATAGCCAGCTTATCCATCTCATAGCGAATGTTCATCTCGCCCGGGTCCCAGTTGATTTCAGGCCCGACCTTTGGGATGAAGTCGATGCCCACATTGGTCTTGACATCCTTCATCATGGCGTCCTCGGCAAACTGGGTCACCAGCTCCTCTCCGACCTGGGTCTGCAGCAAAAGCTGGCCCTGGCCGGCATAGGTGGCGGTGGCCTCATAGGCCGCCTGCCTGCCCTTCTGGGCGTTCTGCTCCAGATAGCGGGCCAGCGTGGGAGATACAGAATTTCTGGCCTCAAATGTGTCGATATTGACCTTGATGGGGCGGCTTTTGATCTTGAGATTTCCATTATCCCGTGTAATTTCCATCTCTGCGGTGGCGCGGGCATACTCAAGCTTGGCATTAGTGGTTCTCATTTCGATTTGAATGGGAACAGTTGTGATCTCAATTAACGGCTTCATTGTGTGATACGCGCTCCCTTCTAGTATACTTTAACAAGGCATCCTTACCTTTATACACACAACAGGAAAATCACAAAATTCACTCAGCTCATATAGTCCATCAGCCCATATAGTCAATCAGCGATTGACTGAGCAGTTGATTGCCGATCTTCAGCGCGGCGTTGTAGCAATACTGCTGCCAGGAGAAGTTTGTAATGGCCTCGGCCAGGTCCACCTGCATGACATCCAAAATCTGGGCGTTTGTATCTACCATCTGGGTCTCCAGCCGCTCCTGGTTGGTGGTGAGGAAGACGGCCTGGGCGTCCAGCTCATCCCACTTCTCGGTAAAATACTCCCGGCTGGCCTTCAGCTTATCCAGCAGGCGGAAGGCCTTCGCCTCCATCTCCTCGGAGGTCAGGCCCTTGGCGGTCTCTCCCGCCAGCGCCGGGTTATAGCCCTGGGGGTCCATGTCCTCGTCCCAGGCCTGGAAAACATCTGCGAACTCCCGCATCAGCAAAGCCAAATTCTTGGAGTCGCCGTCCTCGTCCACGCCAAAACCGACAAAGGAAATACCGCACAGCGCACTGTTGAAATAGCTTCCGTTGATGGCATTGTTGGGGCTGCTCTCCGCCAGACCCATGCCCAGATCTATATAAAGCTTCTCGTCGCTCAGCTCCTTCAGCTTCATATAGTTATCCTTGTCGTTGTAAAAGTTGAGCCACTCTTTCGTGGTATCGTCTGTTGTGTCATCTACTGGGGTCTTCAACAGATCGTTCACCCACTCCGGACGGGTGCCCGCCTCGGGGACCGTCGCGTTCTTCGCGCCGCCGAGGTACTGGTACCACGTCTCGTCGGTTTTTGTCCATTCGCCGTTAGCCATTTTATTCGCTATATCCGACACACCATCCAGCAAACCCACCGGGTCCGGATCCTCGGGCATCTCCACCAGTCCGCCGGAGTTGACGTTGATGCCCCGGTAGTACAGGTCCTCGCCCTTCCAGGTGAAGGGGACGTTCAGTCCGTCGTTGCCGGCGAAGATGAACTGGTCGCCCAACTTCTGGTTCATGGCAAAGATCAAAGACTCGGAGGTTTCCTTCAGAACCGTCGCCAGGGCCCGGCGGGCCTCGCCGGTGGGACCGTTGTCGCCCTGAATCGAGCCGGGCAGGACCGTCTTATCAATCATGTCGGTCTTGACGCCCTGGAGGTTGTTCCAGGCGGTGTTGTACTTGCTGTAGACATTCTTGGTGTTGTTCAGTTGGCTGTAGGTGTCGTAGTAACTCCGGCGCAGGCGGAACTCCTGGGTGGCCGCGGCGGGGTCCTCGGCGTAGCTGTTGAATTTACGCTGGGTGAGCACCATGTCCCGGGAATCCGAGAGCTTCTTGGTAGCGCCCTGGAGATTGTACCGGTAGGAGTTCATCATCATGTTTGTGGTAATACGAAAGCCCATCTTAGGTTACCTCCTTATCTGATGGTGCCGTTAATCAGCTTATCCAGCATGGAGTCCAGAGTGGTCATCAGCTGGCAGGCAGCGGAGTAGGATTTCTGGAACATCATCATATTAGTGGCCTCGTCGTTCAGGTCCACGCCGGAAACGCTCTGGCGGCTGTTCTCCAGCTTCAGGGACTTGACGCTGTATGTGCTGTACAGTTTGCCGGTGGACTCCTGGTCTACCGCCAAAATGATATTCATGTCCGAAAACCGCTCCTGGAAGGTGCCGTTAAAATAGCGCCCGGTGTTGGCCGCGGTGTTTCCGTCTATTATCTCCTGGGGCAGATAATCCATCTTGGTATTCATCAGGTTAATCATGTGGGCGATGTTGTCGTTGGCGGTGGAGTGGGTCAGGGTCGTCCCGCCGTCAGGACCAATCACTATGGTGTCCGGCTTCTTGGTGTCCAGGATGCGCACGTCGCCCACAGACCAGCTCTTGGAGATGGTGATGTTGGCCGCCGTAATATTCGTCGTATCGTCCCCGTCTCCGTTGTTGCTGAACAACACGCCGCCGTTGTAGTAGGCGTATTCAGCATTCAGAACGCCCTTCTGCCGCAGCTCCTCCATGGCGTCATAGGCGGCCTGTATCTCCTCCTCCGTTGGGGGCGTGACCGGCGGCGTTATATCGGGGTTGGAAGAGTCTTCAATCTTCTTGGCCAGGTCATCAAAATACTTAGGGGTTATTACATTGCCATTTTTGTCTTGGATCGTGAGTGGCTGGCCGTTTTTGTCGAGGAACTGACCGGCATCAATTTTATAAGCCTTTGTTATCATGTCTATGTCAAACCGGTTGGCCTTGTTGAACTCCTCGGCAAACTTCTTGGCCAGGGCGTCCAGGGACATGCGGTAGTAGGGTACGCCCCGGGTGGTGGTGGCATCCTTGTTGTACTTGATGTCCAGCTTGCTGGAAAACTCGCCCTTGCCGGTGAGGAACTCGCGCATGGACTGGAGACTGCCGTAGAGCATATTGTCGCCCAGCTCCACCGTCTCGCTCTCCTTGCCATCGACGCTTTCAAAGACGCGGCCCTTCTGGTCCACCAGGGGCTTCAGGCTCATCCACAGGCGGTTCTCATTCTTGTTCTCGTCGCCCGTCTGCGCGTTGTCAACCTGTTCTGCCTGTTCGGGGTCATCTGTAAGGGTTCCGTCCGGCATAACATATCTGGGCACCCTCGTTCCGTCAGGATTGAAGTTCTTGGGGTCGTTGGGGTTTTCAAAATTATAGCCGGAATTTCGCTTGGGGGCGGTATCCGGCATCTCCAGCTGGGTTCCGTAGGTGCCGCAAATCAGGCGGACGGGAGGATTGCCGGTGTCGGCCAGGTTGATATTCAGCCGCTCTACAGAGGAGAACTCGTCGATCTTCTCCATGTCGTAGCTGACCTCAATTTTCATATATTTGGACAGGTCGTCGATGAGCACATTCCGCTGGTCCCGCAGCTCCAGCGCATTGTCCCCGCAGATGCCGGCCTCGCGAATCTCCTCGTTTAGACTGCGGATCTGGGACAGAATCGAGTTTACGGACTTGACGTCCTCCTTCAAATTTTTCAGCTGACTGTTCTCCACGGTGTCCAGCGCCTTGGCGTAGCTGTTTAACAGCTGGCACAGCACCTCGGCGGAGGAACGGGTAACGGTGTCGTAGTCCATTGTACCCGCTGCGCCGTTGAGCTGCTGGAGCTGGGATTTAAAGTCATTAAACTGCTTCTCCAAAACGCCGAAGTCGTCGCCCAGCCCTACCTCGTTCAGGGTATGGGACAGCAGCTCCAGGCTTTCCAGCCAGGTCTCCGAAGCGCCCACGTTGGCCTGCTCGTTGCGGTAGCGGATATCCATAAAGGGGTCCCGCAGCTGAGACACGCCGTCCACCAGCACGCCGTAGCCGATATTCAGGTTGAAGCTGTTGCGATACCGGGAGTCGCCCCCGGAGTAAAGGGACACCAGGTCCGCCCGTTGGCGGGTGTATCCCTTTGTGTTGATGTTCGCAATATTGTTGCCCGTCACGTTCAGGGAGGACTGGGAGGCGTAGATGCCCAAACGTGCGGCAGTAAAAGAACCAAAAGTACCAATAACAGCCATAGTTATTCTCCTTTATCTTATAAAAGCCGGGACTTAAGCCCGAAAATCAGTTTGATGCTGTTTGCGGGTCTCTTCCGCCTCGGCGGCGTCTCCGGCCTGAACAGCCTGCATGCGCTCAATCGCCCGCAGATTAATCTCCAGCGTGTTCCGCGCCGTCTCACTGGCGGCCTGAAACAGCTTATACTGCCGGCGCAGCTTCTCAATCACCCGTTTGGTCTCCATCTGAAACTCATCGGGGCTGTGCGCCTCCATCTGGCTCAGCGCAACCCCCTGCAGCCCCAATTCGGCAAGTATCTTATCCCGCTTCTGGTCATGGCCCCGCAGAGACAGGCTGAGCACCTGTTCCCGCTTCATACACTCCTCAACCGCTATCAGGTTCCCCTGGGAAGCGGCGTCGTTTTTATCCTGCTCCACCTGGGTGAGCTCCTCAAGGGTGTGGGTCAGACCGGTCATCAGTTTTAAATAATCCTTCCAGACCGCCATTTACTCGTCCTCCGACAGCAGCAGCATCCGGGCCGCAGTCTCCCGGGCGTCGGGACGGTATGTGCCCGACGCCACCTGATTGCGCAGGTCCTGAATCTTGCCTGTGGTATTGTAGGTGCGCACCTGCTGCGACAGATTGGCCGCCAAGCTCCGGAAAGAGGGGCTGGCCGACTGGCCGGCCGACAGGGTGATTTGGTCAAAGCTGTTCTCCACACCGGCGGCCGCCGTCTTGGCACGTCTGGCGCCGGACGGGCTCACACCGCCCGCCGTGGCAACAGGCGCGGCAGAAAAACTATCTCGTCTTGTAACCCACATATTGTAACCTCCTGAATGTCTCCCGCCGGGAGCGGGAGGACGTTCATTATATCCAATCAAAAGTATTTCGTATTAGTTTTATCGGACCGTTCCGGGCAAAAAATAACATAGCCGGGGAAATTTTTTTCTTTCCACACACTGAGGGGCTGTCTTCAGGGGCTCTTTCCGGCTTCGGATATGTGTCCGCCCTCCTAATTTCCCATTGCACACGGAGAGATTTTCTTATATAATGGAGTGGAAATGCTGCCAGGCTTTGCCAAGGCAAAAAGAGGTGTGACACAATGACTCCATTTATTCACTGCAAAAAGGCAGAGATTCCCGGCAATAAGGGAATGCCTACCCTCCGGGCTGCGGTGAGCCATGCTCCCACCGGCGGCCTGCTGCTCTCTCTCCCCCGGGATACTGTTTTTTCCTCTGATATCCCTGTCGAGGTGATTTTTTTCGATCCAATCCTGGGTATCACCCACTGCCACTGCCGTCTCTCCGCCCCTGTCCCGTCAGGAGAGCTGCGCACCTACCGGTGCGAGGTGCTGGAAACCCTGTCTCAACAACAAAGGCGCGAGGATTTGAAGGTCTCGCTGTTCGTCCCGGTAGACGTAACCTACAACGGCAGCGTCTGGCCCGCTACGGTAAACAACATCAGCGCCAGCGGAGTTCTGCTGACAAGCGTTCTTTCCGCCAAAAAGGGAGAGCATCTGGCCTTTCAGTTTAGCCGCACTGATACTCCCGTCCATCTTACCGCCAGGATTCTTCGGGTAGACCTCCGCCCGCCCCAGAAGGGCAAAATGACCTACGGCTACGGCTGCCGGTTTATCAACCTGCGCGCTCAGGACGAGGCCCTGCTGCGCAGCTACGTTTTTCAGGAAGAGCGGCGGCTATACTACCCCGACTGATAAAAATGGACCCCCAGCTCTGCTGGAGGTCCGTTTCTTATTCCATCGCCGCCAGCGCCCGCTCGGCGGGCAGGCAGGCGGTGTAGCGCCGGATGTAGGTCTGGAAGCCCGCGCTTCCGTCGGGGTCGGGGCGGGAGGTCTGGCTGTCCGCCTGGGAAAAGACCTTTTCCAGATAGTCCTCCATGGTCTCCCCCTCCCCCTTCCGGCACAGGTAGGCGGCCAGCAGGGCCATCCCCCAGGGGCCGCCCTCTCCGGCGGTAGTCATGGTGGAGATGGGCACCCCCAGGGCGTCGGCCATAATCTGACGGCCCACCCCCTCGGTCTTGAAGAAGCCCCCGTGACCCAGCAGCCGGTCAGTCTCCACATGCTCCTGCTCCACCAGCAGGTCGATGCCCAGCTTCAGGGTAGCGATGGCGCCGTAGAGCTGGGCCCGCATGAAGTTGGCCAGGGTAAACCCCTCGCCGGGCAGGCGGGCGAACATGGGCCGGCCCGTCTCCGTCCCGGTGACGGGCTCGCCGGAGAAGTAGTTGAAGCTTACCAGCCCGCCGCAGTCCGGCTCCCCCTCCAGGGCCTTATGGAACAGTTTGGGGAACAGCTCCCCCAGATCGGCCTTCTGGCCCATCAGCTCGTAAAACTCCCCGAACAGCCGCACCCAGGCGTCCACGTCGGAGGTACAGGTGTTGGTGTGGGCCATGGCCACCGGCTGGCCCGAGGGGGTGGCCACCACGTCAATCTCCGGGTAGCAGCCCTTCAGCTCCCGCTCCAGCACCAGCAGGGCAAAGGAGGAGGTCCCCGCCGAGATGCTCCCCGTCCGGGGCAGCACCGCGCCGGTGGCCACCATGCCGGTGCCCGCGTCCCCCTCCGGGGGACACAGGGGGATGCCGGGCTCCAGCAGGCCGGTCTCGTCCAGCAGGGCGGCCCCCTCCGCCGTCAGCACCCCCGCCGGGGCTCCGGCAGGCAGGACGCCGGGGAGGATGTCCCGCAGCTTCCAGGGAAAGCCCCGGTCCGCCACCAGGGCGTCGAACCGCTCCACATGGGCGGCGGAGAAGTCCCCGCTCTCCCGGTCGTAGGGGAACATGCCGCTGGCCTCCCCCACCCCCACCACGTTCTCCCCGGTGAGCCGCAGGTGGATATAGCCGCTGAGGGTGGTGAGCAGGGCCACGTCCTTCACATGCTCCTCCCCGTTGAGGATGGCCTGATACAGGTGGGCGATGGACCACCGCTGGGGGATGTTGAAGCGGAACCGCTCCGTCAGCTCCGCCGCCGCCTGGCCGGTAATGGTGTTGCGCCAGGTACGGAAGGGGACCAGCAGCTCCCCCGCTTTGTCAAAGACCAGATAGCCGTGCATCATGCCCGAGATGCCCATGGCGGCAAACCGCCGGGGGCGCTGGCCGAAGCTCCGCTCCACGTCGTCGGCCAGGGCCCGGTAGCAGGCCCGGAGCCCCTTGACGACCTCCTCCAGGTCATAGGTCCAGATACCGTTTTCCAGTTTGTTCTCCCAGGCGTAATCCCCGGACGCGATTGGCCGGTGGTTCTCGTCGATCAGGACGGCCTTGATCCGGGTGGAGCCCAGCTCCAGCCCCAGCACCGCCTGTTCCAGATCGGGTTTCATATGCAGCGCCTCCTTTTATGATGATTTTCCCCGCCCGGTGGGCGGGGAAAATTTCGTTTATCAGATCGCCTTGGCGTGGGCCAGCAGATACCGCTCCGCCTCGGGGTTCCACAGGCCGTTGTTGGCCTTGCAGAGCTTATCCAGTTCGGCAAAGAGGGGGTCGTCCTTCCCCTTCTCGGCAAAGTCGTCGATGGCGGTGAGGGGCAGGTCGATGTGGTTGTAAATCAGCTTCTTGCCGCCGGGAATTTTTGGCAGGTTGCACACGGTGTCCACCACGGTGTTCAGTCCGCCGATGTGGGTGACCATGGCCGCCGGATTCAGCTTGCCCGCGTTCATCAGCTCCACCGCCTCCCGCAGATCGTCGCTGTTGCCGCCGGAGGTGCCCACCACATGGGTGTAGAGGTAGTGGACATTATACCAGTTGAACTCCGCCTTAAACTGGGAATCTGTGGGACCGGCGAAGAAGTTGAGACAGCCGTCGTAGCCCAGGATGTCGCCGGCCTGTTCCACCACCGGCCGG
The DNA here is from genome assembly GCA_947650875.1 of uncultured Bacillota bacterium. Classification (GTDB taxonomy): domain Bacteria; phylum Bacillota; class Clostridia; order Oscillospirales; family Oscillospiraceae; genus Lawsonibacter. The sequence goes on from CANSXE010000003.1 coordinate 21,067, forward strand.
ACGGGGGCGAAGCAGATCACGTCGTCATACCCGGTGCCGCCGGTGAGCTGACGCAGGTACTCGGTGGCGTTGTCCATGCGGGTGTTGACGTAGTGCAGCTCCACGCCGCACTTTTTGGCCTCTTCCACGGTGAAAATGGACTCCGCCCGCTTCAGTCTGGCGTCGTCAATGTCGGTGACCACCAGCAGGGAGGGGCGGCGGTCGTCGTTGTGGATGGCGTAGTCAATGGCGCCCAGGCCCATGGGGCCCACCGAGGCCAGCAGGGCCATCTTGCCCCCCTCCTTGATGCCCATTTCATGGACATAGGAACCCGCCTTGGTGTGGTACATGGCGTGGAAGGTGCCCACCACGCAGCAGACTGGCTCGGCCAGGGAGCCATAAAAATAGGTGTCGGAGTGGTAGGGCAGCAGGCAGTCCATGATCAGGGTCTCGATGGGGATGTTGGCGTACTGAGAGGAGCCGCCACAGTATGCGTAGGAATATCCGGGGGCCGCCTGGGAGCCCTTGTAGTAGTGGGCGGGCTGGATGACGAACTTGTCCCCCACCTTATATTTCTCTTTCCAGTTGTCCCCCACGGCGATGATGTCGCCGCAGAACTCGTGGCCCACAATCACCGGGTTTTCCGCCACGTTGTCGGGCACCCGCTTGTGCTCCGCCCCCTCCAGGGCGGCCTTGTGGGTGGACATGCACACGCTGTCCGAAATGATCTTCACCTGCACGTCGTCGGGGCCCACCTCGGGCAGGGCCATCTCCTCCAGCCGCAGGTCCATCTTACCGTAGAGCCGCACCGCTTTGGTATTCATAACGTATTCCTCCTTGCTGTCGTTTTCATTTTCGCTGTAACGCTTCAGGTCTCTGCCAAAGGCCCCCTTGTGAAAGGGGGCTGGCACCGCCGCAGGCGGTGACTGGGGGATTCGGTTCTTCGGAATCCCCCCGCCGCTTCGCGGCCCTCCCCCCTTTGACAAGGGGGGCTTTTTTCTATCGTAGAGCCGCCCCGGTATTCTCGTGCTCGATAAGCTTCCAGGTGGCGTCGATCAGGTTGGCAAACAGGGGATTTTCCATCGCCTTGATGACAAAGCTCTGTCGAGGGGTATTGATATCCTCCCCGGAGACTTGGAACATGCCGTATTTCTCACACAGGCCCCGCAGCCGCTCCAGCTGGGCGGGGGTATTCCGGGTGGGCATGTAGGTCACCGCCCACACCCCCTCCTCCCGGAGACATTCAAACACATCCTCCAGGTAGTCATCCTCGAACTTCTGGGCCTTCTTGTCCCCGGTGACGCTGTCAGCCACGTCCCCCAGGTAGGCGTAGCACAGGCAGGCGTCCACCTTCCGGCACAGCTCCACCAGCTGGGACACCTGGGGACACTCCTCATCTGCATCCACATAGATTTTCCCCACAAAGGCCCCCTTGAGGATGCCCAGCAGGTCATACTCATAGAAGGGGTATTCCACATCCTCCAACAGGGTCCGCTGCTTGTCCGACAGAGCGATGCCCATACCCGTCAACCGCTCTATCACAGGCCGGCCCCTGCCCGTCTGCTCCACCAGCTTTTTCGCCAGAGCATACATCAGGTGCCGCTCGGTGACGCCGCCCCCCTCATGGGCCAGGGACAGGGGGAGCACATCCCGGTCGTAGTCCAGGCCGATACCGGGCAGAAGACCATTGATATTGTCCGTCATCTTCCGGTTCCGGGTGTGGCGCATCTCCCGGTAGGGGGCAAAGAATTTGTCCAGCACCGGGATTTTGTCGTGGGGCACCGACTGAATGGTCATATAGCTGACCCCCGCCTGGTCCGGGTTGTTGGTGCGGCGGCCCTCCAGCCGGGTGCCCGCCATAGACGCCCGGCACTCCATGCCGATGGTGGCGGGCATCCCCGCCAGCTCCGCCGCCGCCAGGAACTCCTCCGCCCCGGCGATGGAGTCGTGGTCGATGATCCCCGCCGTGCACAGGCCCTCCGCCCGGGCGGCGTACACCGCCGCCGTGGGGGAGTAGGGGGAGAAGGAGTAGGTGGTGTGGATGTGGTTGTTGATGTACTCAGGCACCGCGGGGGGGAATTTCGTCTCCCCCAGCAGGGCCTTCAGATTGGCCAGCCGCTCTGCCCGGGTGGGGGCGTTGAGACGGTTCAGAATTTCAATGTCGATCATGGCCGCTCCTTACGCCAGCATGACCTGGCCGCCGGTGACGGGGATGGCCTGGCCTGTCTCATACTGCTGCTCCACGCAGTACATCACCGCCCGGGCCACGTCCAGGGGCAGACAGCCCCGGTTCATGGGCACCTTGGCCTCGTAGAAGCGGCGCACGTCGTCCACCGTCTTGGCCCCGGGCACCTTGCCGTCCTCCAGATACTGGACGAACAGGCCCCGCACCGGGTCGGTCCACAGGGGGCCGTCCAGGTAGTTGCCGGGACAGATGGCGTTTACCTTGATGTTGTAGGCGCACAGCTCCAGGGCAAAGCTCTGGACCAGGCCGATGGAACCGAACTTGGAGCCGGCGTAGGCAAAGTTCTTGTTGGACCCCACCAGCCCCGACTTGGAGGACATGGCGACGATATCGAACATGGCGGCCGGGTCGGCCTCGTGCTGGGCCTGCATGATGATGGCGGCGTATTTGCAGCACAGGAACAGGCCGGTGTAGTTGATGGAGGTGACAAACTCCATATCCTTCTTTTCAAAGGTGGCCAGGGGGCCGGAGCGGACCACGCCGGCGTTGGCCAGCATCAGGTCCAGGCCGCCGTACTGCTCCACCGTCTGGGCCACCATATTGGCCACGCTCTCCTCGTCGGAGACGTTTACCGGGATGGCACAGGCCCGCTCCCCCAGCTCCCCGGCCACCGTCTCGGCCAGGGGCTGGTTCATGTCGGCGATGACCACCGTGCACCCCTCTTTATACAGCTCCTCAGCGATGCCCTTGCCGAAGCCCTGGGCCGCGCCGGTGACAATGGCGATCTTCCCCGCCAGCCGTCCCGCTCCGGCGGGCCGGTCGTGGATGCGCGATTTGGCTATTTCCTGCCACTTTGTCATGTCTACGCTCATTGAATTGCACCTCTCATTTCATTAGAGCTTCCAGCCTGCGGTAGGCCGCTTCCCACTCCTCCGTGTGGTTGGGAGTATAGGTGTCCACCTCCACATTGCTCCGGACGATCCGGCGCAGGCCTGTCACGTCGGGGATGTCCCCCAGGGCCATGGCCTGGGTGAGCAGGTTGCCCATGGCCGCCCCCTCGATGGGGCCGGTGACCACGGGCCGGCCGGTGGCATCGGCCGCCATCTGGTTAAGCAGCTTGTTCTGGATGCCGCCGCCCACGATGTTCAGGGAGCGGATGGGCTCCCCCTTCATCTCCTCCAGCCCCTCCAGGGCCTTGCGGTACTTCAGGGCCAGGGACTCGTAGGCGCACCGGGCGATCTCCCCCACTGTCCCGGGGACGGGCTGGCCCGTCCGGACACAGTAGTCCTGAATCTTCTTCACCATGCCGCCGCCGGCGTAGAACTCCTGGCTGTCGGTGTCGATGATGGAGCGCAGGGGGGCGGCAGAGCGGGCCTGGGTCACGATATCGTCCCAGGACAGGTCCTTCCCCTCCTTCTGCCAGTCCCGGCGGCACTCCTGGACGATCCACAGGCCGATGATGTTCTTCAGCGGCCGGAAGCCGCCCTGGATGGTGCCCTCGTTGGAGAAGCCGGAGCCCGCCCCCAGCTCCAGCACGGGGCGGTCGGTCTCCACCCCGAACAGCGACCAGGTGCCGCTGGAGCAGAAGGCGAAGCTGCCCTCTCCGGGGATGGCCGCCACCGAGGAGGCGGTGTCGTGGCTGCCCACCGCCACAAAGGCGGCGGGGTTCAGACCCAGTTCCTCGCACAGCTCGGGGCGCAGATGGCCCCGGATGGTGCCGCTGGACTGGATCTCGGTAAAGATGTGCCGGGGCAGGCCCAGCTCGTCGATGGTGGCCCAGTCCCAGTCCCGGGCGGTGGGGTTGTAGAGCTGGGTGGTGGTGGCGATGGTGTACTCCGTCCCCGCCGCGCCGGTGAGGAAGTAGCCCAGCAGGTCGGGGGTGAGGAGCAGCTTTTCAGCGGCGGCCAGGGCGGCGTCCCCCTCCCGCTGGCGGCGACAGAGCTGATACAGGGTGTTAAAGGTGAGAGAGGGGTCGATGCCGCTGCGGGCATAGAGGGTCTCCGCCGGAATTTTGGCGGTGACAGCATCCACGTCGGCCTGGACCCCCAGCCGGTAGGACCGGGGCACCCCGGCCAGGTGGCCGTTTTTGTCCAGAAGGCCGTAGTCCACCCCCCAGGTGTCGATGCCGAAGGAGTCCAGCGGGCCAAAGCCCCCCTGGCGGAAGGCCAGCAGGCCCTGCTTCAGCTGGCTGTATAGATAGGGCGTGTCCCAGTAGAACACCCCGTTCATTTCGATGTAATTGTTTTCAAACCGGTGCAGCTCCTGCATGGTGAGCCGCTCCCCGTCAAACCGGCCCAGGATAGCCCGGCCGTTGCTGGCCCCCAGGTCGAAGGCGATCATGTTGCGGATCATAATAAGTCCTCCTGTTCGGAGTAAATTCGCGGGGTATGTCTCATTGAAAGGGCCGGCGCCGCAGAGGCTGCGGCGCCGGCCGGGATTCGTTCAGCCTGACAATCTAAATGATGTAAAGCCTTTGAATTAATCGTAGACCAGCAGGGCGATCATCTCGTCGTCGATGTTCTCGGCATTGTACCACTGAGCACCGGTGTCCACATCGGAGACGGCCTCACCATTGGCGGCCTTCACAGCCATCTCAACGGCCTTGTAGCCGATCTGATAGGGGTCCTGGGTGACAGAACCATAGAACCAGCCCTGACGGACAGCGTTCTTCTGAGCAGCGCCAGCGTCGAAGCCAGCCACGACCAGGTCGGCGTAGCGGCCGCCCTCGGCCAGGTCCTCACCGTCGGAGACAGCGGCCAGGAAGCCGGTCACAGCGCCCTCGTTGGAGCAGAACACGGCGGCCAGACCCTTAACGCCCAGCAGGGAGGTGGCGGCAGTCTGAACAGCGGTGGCCTCGGTGGTGGCGGAGATCTCAACACGGATGATGATGGCGGGGTCGGCAACCTTCTTCTCCCACAGGGTGTGGCCCTCGATGGAGACCTTGCCGGGCTGATACTTCTCAGCGACCTCGGCCATCTTGTTCACGAAGCCGGTGGTGCGGTCGGTGACGGAGGCGGAGACGGCGTCCTGGGAGATACAGCCGATGACAACGGGCTCAGCGGAGGTGGCAGCCTGCATCTTGGCAACCAGACCCTCGTGCTCGCCGAACTTCTCGGCGGCCAGGGCGGCGGCGGCCTCGTTGTTGGTGGCGGCGGTGGCCTTCACGGCGCCGCTGGTGTCGTCGGGCACGCCGGAGTCAAAGCCGATGACGGGGATGTTCTTCTCAGCGCACTCAGCCAGAATCTCCTTCACAGCGTCGGTGGACAGGGCGGCCAGAGCCATGGCCTTGGGGTTCTTGGCCATCTGGTCCTTGACCATGTTCACCTGCTTGTCGATATCGGTCTCAGAAGCGGGGCCGTCGAAGTAGATCTCCACGCCCAGGTCGGCAGCGGCCGCGTCGGCGCCGGTCTTAACAGCCTGCCAGAACTGGTGCTGGAAGCCCTTGGCCATAACGGGGATGAACATCGTCTCGCCGCCGCCGTTGGAGGGCTGGGTGGTGCTGGAGCCGCCGTTGGACTGCTGGCCGCTATTGGAAGGCTGCTGGGTGGTGCTGCTCTTGTCGCCACCGCCACCGCAGGCGGCGAGGGAGAGCATCATGGCCGCGGACAGGATTGCTGCAAACAGTCTTTTCTTGTTCATTACATTTCCTCCTTAAATTTTTACGGAAGTTATCTATTAAGGGGACGATTGCGCCCCGCTTAATACCAGATCAGGACTTCTTCACCCGGTTGGCCGCCTTGGTGCGCTGGATGTCCAGCAGGACGGCGCCGATGACCACCAGGCCGGTGAAGAAAGTCTGCCAGGGGGCCTGGAGACCCAGGTTGGACAGGCCGGTTTTCAGCACGGACATGATAAACACGCCGATGAGGGTGCCCACCATGGTGCCCGAGCCGCCGGACATGGAGGTGCCGCCGATGACCACGCCGGTGATGCCGTTCATCTCCTGGCCGTTGCCGGTGCCGGGGGTGATGGTGGTGTAGGCCGCGGCGTACATGATGCCGGACAGGCCCACAAAGATGCCGCTGAGGGTGTAGACGGCGATCTTCCAGTTGTCCACGTTGATGCCGCTGAGCCGGGCGGCCTCCTCATTGGAGCCGATGGCAAAGACATAGCGGCCGAACTTGGTCTTGTGGAGGATCAGGGCGGCGATGACAAAGAAGCCAACCAGCCAGAACACGCCCACAGGGAAACCCTTTATGCCAAAGAGGTCGGCCCGGATGAACACCTTCTTGAACCAGCCGCCCACGGGCTCGGTGGCGGTGGGCCAGGTCTGAGACTGCACCTTGGTGATGATGGAGCCGAAGCCCTGGCTCATCATCATGGTGCCCAGTGTAGCGATGAAGGGGGGCAGCTTCAGCTTGGCCACCATCACGCCGTTGAGGAAGCCGAACACAGCGCCCACCAGCACGGCCACCAGCAGGGAGACAATCAGCGGGAAATGCAACTGCTTGAAGGTATACGCGCCCAGCAGGGCGGCGCACATCATCACGGTGCCCAGGGACAGGTCGATGCCGCCGGTGATGATGATAAAGGTGACGCCGAAGGCCATGAAGCCGATGTAGTAGCTGGATTCCAGGATGTTCTTGAAGACAGTCATGCTGAGGAATCCGTCGCCCACAACGGAGAAGAACACATACAGGATGACCAGTGCCGCCGGGGCCAGCACTTTTTGCATGTCAATCTTTTTTTCATTCAGTTTCATACTGCTTCCTCCAGTTCACGTTTTGTGGCAAAGGTCATAATCCGCTCCTGGGTGGCCTCGGAGATATCCAGCTCCCCGGTGACCCGGCCCTCGCACATCACCACCACCCGGTCGGACATACGCAGCAGCTCGGGCAGCTCGGAGGAGATCATGATGATGGACTTGCCTTCCGCCGCCAGCTGATTCATCAGCTTGTATATCTCGCTCTTGGCGCCCACGTCGATGCCCTTGGTGGGCTCGTCAAAGATGAGCACGTCGCAGTCCCGGTGGAGCCACTTGGCGATAACCACCTTCTGCTGGTTGCCGCCGGACAGGCTGCGGATCAGGGTCTTCACCGTGGGGGTCTTGATGCGGATTTTGTCCACATATTCGGTGGCGGCCTTGTGGATTTTGCCGTCGTCCACAAACAGGGGGCCGGACAGCTTATCCAGCGAGGGCAGGGCGGTGTTGTCGGCCACGCTCAGCCCCAGGCACAGGCCAAAGAGCTTCCGGTCCTCCGACAGATAGCCGATACCGGCGTTCACCGCGTCCTTGGGGCTGCGGATATTGACCTCCTTGCCCCGTACCTTGATGGTGCCGCTGTCCCGCCTGTCGGCGCCGCACAGCAGACGCATGGTCTCGGTGCGTCCCGCGCCCATCAGGCCGGCAAAGCCCAGAATCTCGCCCTTGTGGAGCTTGAAGGAGACGTTTTTCACGTCCAGGGAGGTGAGACCCTCGGCCTCCAGCACCACCTCGGCGTCCGGGGGCACATTGGAATGGCTCTTGGGCTCCTCGTAGATCACCCGGCCCACCATCATCTGCACCACCTGGTCGATGGTGGTGTCGGCGGTGTTCACGGTGTCCACATACTGGCCGTCCCGCATAACGGTGATCCGGTCGGTGATCTGCTTCAGCTCGTCCATGCGGTGGGATATGTAGACGATGCCCACTCCGGTGGCCTTCAGCTGGCGGATGAAGGTAAACAGGTCTTCAATCTCGCTGGCGGTGAGGGCGGTGGAGGGCTCATCCATAATGAGCACCTTGGTGTTCTGGTAGGACAGGGCCTTGGCAATCTCCACCATCTGCTGCTTGGCCACCGTCAGCCGCTTGATCTGGGTTTTGGCGTTGATGTTCAGGTGGAGGGAGGAGAGCAGCTCCTCCGTCATCCGGTTCTGCTCCCCCTGATTCAGGATCAGGCCCTTGCTGGGCTCCCGGCCGATGAAGATATTTTCCGCCACCGTCAGGTCCTGCATCAGGTTCAGCTCCTGGTGGACGATGCAGATGCCTTTGCTCTGCGCGTCCCGGGGGCCGTGAATTTCGATCTCCTGGCCGAAATACTCAATGGAGCCCCCGTCCTTCTGGTAGATGCCGGTGAGAATTTTCATCAGGGTGGACTTGCCCGCCCCGTTTTCTCCCACCAGGGCCATCACTTCTCCGGCCCGCACCTCCAGGTGCGCGTTGTCCAGCGCGTGGACGCCGGGGAAGTATTTCTGGATGCCATCCATTTTTAGGATTACTTCACCCATTCCAGTTCTTCCCTCCCAATCTTAAATAAAACTCGTCCTGCTTTCGCGGCGGGCATGTGTCCGCCGGTTTTCCCGTTGTTCTGCATAAATTTCATTTCCTATTTTTAGACCCAATAACCAAACTTCCAGTTTAAAACTCGAATCGTTTCGTTTTTTAGGGGTAATTCCAGGCCGTTTTTTCTGTTCGGTTTCCTATTATAATAGACTTCCGCACAAATTGCAAGACATTTTTTATAAATTTTTGTATTGACAGCACAAAGCTTTTTCTATATCATAAAAGGAGCGCAAGCAAAACAGAGTTTTTTACGCGAAACGATTCGTTTTCAGGGAGGTTATATGGCGACAATCAAGGATGTGGCCCGGATGGCAGGGGTTTCCCAGTCCACCGTCTCAAAATACATCAACGGCGGACAGGTGCGTCCAGCCAATCTGGAATCCATCCGGCAGGCCATCGCCGCCCTGGACTACCGGGTCAATCCCTTTGCCCGGAGCCTGAAGACCCAGCGCAGCCACTCCGTCGGCATCCTGCTGCCCACCCTCAGCGTCCCCTTCTACAGCCAGATCTTTACTTCCCTAGACAAGGTGCTCCGGGAGAGGGGCTACCACACCATCATCTCCTGCTACTCCTCCGACCACGGGCTGGAGCGGGACTATTTCAATTTTCTCGTCAGCACCGGGGTGGACGGCCTGATCTATCTGCCGGAAAACCTCACCGCCGACGAATTTTCCGAGATCATCGCCAACCGGAGCGTGCCGGTAATTCAGGTGGACCGGGCCATCCCCGGCGTCTGCGCCGATGCGGTGCTCACCGACAACACCGAGTCCTCCTGCCAGGCCGTCAGCCACCTGATCCGCAGCGGACACCGGCGCATCGCCGCCATCACCGGCCCCGGCTCCATCCAGACGGCTCGGGAGCGCATCGCCGGCTATCTCCGGGCCCTGGAGGAAAACGGCATCCTCTACGACGACGCTCTGGTCCTCCGGGGGGAACTCATCTTTGCCACCGGCTACCAGGGCTTTCTCCACATGATGGGGCTGGCCGCACCGCCCACCGCCATCTTCTCCACCAACAGCGACATCACCATCGGGGTAATCACCGCCGCCCGGGAGCGGGGGGTGAACATCCCCAACGATGTGACGGTGTTCGGCTACGACTGCGTGGACGTCTGCTCCATGATGACGCCCCCCCTGCCGGTGGTCTACCAGCCCGAGCAGGAGATCGGCCGCACCGCCGCCCAGTGGCTTATCCGGCGGCTGGAGGGGGACGGGGACCCGCCCCGCACCGTCCGGCTGAAGTGCAGCCTGCAATTTTAGTATATCACGCTTTTCCAGAGCGTCTTATAAGTTCCATACACCCCCGCCGGACACGGCGGAACAGTCAATACAAGGAGGAAGATTATTATGGCAAAGAACCGGTACATCGGCGAGTATCCCGTCATCGGCATCCGTCCCACCATCGACGGCCGCCGCGGCCCCCTGAAGGTCCGGGAGTCCCTGGAGGACCAGACCATGGCCATGGCCCAGGCCGCCAAGAAGCTGTTTGAGGAGAACATTTTCTACAGCAACGGCGAGCCGGTGAAGGTGGTCATTGCCGACACCACCATCGGCCGTGTGGCCGAGGCCGCCGCCTGCGCCGCCAAGTTCAAGAAGGAAAACGTGGACATCACCCTCACCGTCACCCCCTGCTGGTGCTACGGCGCCGAAACCATGGACATGGACCCCATGACCATCAAGGGCGTGTGGGGCTTCAACGGCACCGAGCGCCCCGGCGCGGTGTATCTGGCCTCCGTGCTGGCCACCCACGCCCAGAAGGGCCTGCCCGCCTTCGGCATCTACGGCCATGAGGTGCAGAATCTGGACGAGGTCACCGACATCCCCGAGGACGTGAAGGAGAAGCTGCTGCGCTTCGGGCGGGCCGCCGTGGCCGCGGCTACCATGCGGGGCAAGAGCTACCTGCAGATCGGTTCCATGTGCATGGGCATCGGCGGGTCCATCATCGATCAGGACTTCATTCAGGATTACCTTGGGATGCGGGTGGAGAGCGTGGACGAGGTCGAGATCATCCGCCGCATGACCGAGGGCATTTACGACGAGGCCGAGTTCCAGAAGGCCCTGGCCTGGACCAAGGAGCACTGCAAGGAGGGCTGGGACAAAAACCCCGACTTTGTGAAGGCCTCCCCGGAAAAGAAGGCCGAAGCCTGGGAGTTCACCGTCAAGATGTACTGCATCATCAAGGACCTGATGAACGGCAACCCCAACCTGCCGGAGGGCCGCGAGGAGGAGATGGTGGGCCACAACGCCATCGCCGGCGGCTTCCAGGGCCAGCGCCAGTGGACCGACTTTTACCCCAACTGCGACTACCCCGAGGCCCTGCTCAACTCCAGCTTTGACTACAGCGGCGCCCGGGAGCCCTACATCCTGGCCACCGAGAATGACGTGCTCAACGGCCTGGGGATGCTGTTCATGAAGCTGCTCACCAACCGGGCCCAGATCTTCGCCGACGTGCGCACCTACTGGTCCCCCGAAGCCACCAAGCGGGCCACCGGCTATGAGCTGGAGGGCGTGGCCAAGGAGAACGGCGGCTTTATCCACCTGATCAACTCCGGCGCCGCCTGCCTGGACGCCTGCGGCGAATGCGTGGACGAGAACGGCAAGCCCGTTATGAAGAAGTGGTGGGAGGTCACCGAGGAGGATATCGAGAAGATGACCAAGGCCACCGACTGGCCCTCTGCGGACTTCGGCTACTTCCGGGGCGGCGGCTTCTCCAGCCACTACATCACCCGGGCCGAGATGCCCGCCACCATGATCCGCCTGAATCTGGTGAAGGGCCTGGGCCCCGTCCTCCAGATCGCTGAGGGCTGGACCGTCAATCTGCCCGACGAGGTGACCGAGAAGCTGATGCGCCGCACCGACTATACCTGGCCCTGCACTTGGTTTGCTCCCCGGTGCGACGGGGTGGAGGGCAGCCCCTTCCGCTCAGCCTACGACGTGATGAACAACTGGGGTGCCAACCACGGCGCCATCTCCTACGGCCATGTGGGCGCCGACCTGATTACCCTGTGCTCCATGCTGCGCATCCCCGTGTGCATGCACAACGTGCCCGACGCCGACGTGTTCCGCCCCGCCGCCTGGAACGCCTTCGGCATGGACAAGGAGGGCCAGGACTACCGCGCCTGCGCCGCCTACGGCCCCATGTATAAGAATATCCGCTGAGCCTGCGCTTCATCCCCTCCCCCACGGGGGAGGGGATATTAAATAAGGAGGTTATCCCTATGCTGAAAAATATCCCCCCCATCCTCTCCCCCGAGCTGCTGAAGGTGCTGGCTGAGATGGGCCACGGCGACCGCATCTGCATCGGTGACGGCAACTTCCCCGGCAAGTCCATGGCCGAGGCGGGCGGCGCCGTTCTGGTCCGGGCCGACGGCCACGGCGTCCCCGAGCTGCTGGATGCCATCATGCAGGTAATCCCTCTGGACGCCTATGTGGAGACCCCCGCCATGACCATGGAGCCCATGGCCTGCGACAAGGACCTGGATATCCCCATCATCAAGGAGTATAAGGACATCGTGGCCAGGTACGACGACCGGGGCGAGACCGCCTTCGGCACCTATGAGCGGTTCGAGTTCTACGACCACGCCAAGCAGTGCTACTGCATCCTCCAGTCCGGCGAGACCGCCATCTACGCCAACATTATTTTGCAGAAGGGCGTTATCAAATAGGCCAACTTTACGGCACAGAGACCAACATATTACACAGGGCAAAGGCTGAGCCTTTGCCCTGTGTTTCGTTCACTGATAATAATACCGCCAGCCGGCCGGCCCTTCTACACGGCCCAGAGAGACCCCCATAACCCGCCCCAGGGTCTCTCCCCCGTACAGCTCCTCCGGCGTACCCGTCTGCCGGACCCGGCCCTCATACAGCAGGGCAGCCCGGTGGGCACAGCGCAGGGCCAGGGTCAGGTCGTGGAGGACCATCACCACCGCCCTTCCCTCCTCCGCCAGACGGCGGGCCAGGGCCATCACCTCCAGCTGGCAGCCCACGTCCAGGTAGGTGGTGGGCTCGTCCATGAGGATGGTCTCTGTGTCCTGGGCCAGGGCCATGGCCAGATAGACCTTCTGCCGCTGGCCGCCGGACAGCTCCGCCAGCGGCCGGGGGGCCAGCTCCGCCGCCCCCGCCCACTCCAGCGCCCGGCGTACCATCTCATGGTCCTCCCGCCGGTAGCGCCGGGGGTAGGACAGGTAGGGGAACCGGCCGTGGAGGACCATCCGTCCCGCGGTGATGTTGGGGGTGGTCCGGGACTGGGGCAGGTAGGCCACCTTTTTCGCAACCTCTTTGGCGGACAGTTCCTCCAGAGGAACGCCGTCCACCAGCACCTCCCCGCCGTCCCGGGGCAGCAGGCCGTTGGCCGTCCGCAGCAGGGTGCTCTTGCCGCAGCCGTTTGGGCCCAGGATGGCCAGCACCTCTCCGGGACGGAACTCCAGGTCTATGCCCTCCAGCACCGGGCGGCCGGGGTAGCCGGCCCGCAGGTTTTTCAGCTCAATCAAAGCCCACCGCCCCCTCTCCGCTGCCGCAGCAGAAGCCAGATGAAGAAGGGTCCGCCTGTCAGCGACAGCACCACCCCCAGGGGCAGCTCGAAGGGAGCGAAGACGAACCGCGCGGTCAGGTCGCACACGGTGAGCAGCAGCCCACCCCCCAGGGCGGAGGACAGCAGCAGAGGAAAGCTGTCCTCCCCCACCGCCCGGCGCATAATATGGGGCACCAGCAGGCCCACAAAGCCCAGCAGGCCGGCAAAGCTCACCGCCGCCCCCGCCAGCGCGGCCGCCAGCATAAGCAGGAGCAGCCGCAGCTGTTTGGCCGGCAGCCCCAGGCTCTGGGCGGTCTCCCGGCCCAGCAGGAGCAGGTCCAGCTCGTTGGACAGGGACAAGGCAATCAGCAGCGCAATCAAAATAACCCAAAAAGCCGGGGCCAGCCGGGCCATGGACAGGTTTTTCACCCCGCCGATGCGAAAGTCGGTGTAGCCGCTGAGGGCGTCGGGGACGAAGGTGACCACAGCGTCGATGCCCGCACCGAAAATGCTGGACATGGCCACTCCGGCCAGCACCAGGGTGATCCGGGCGGCCCCCGCCCGTTCAGCGATGAACAGCACCAGCAGCACCCCCGCCAGCGCCCCCAGGAAGGCGGCAATCGGAGTGAGCTGGACGGCCCCGGGGGCCAGTGCGCAGCACAGGGCGGTGGCCAGCCCCGCCCCGGAGTTGACGCCAATCACGTTGGGGGCGGCCAGGGGGTTGTTCAGCACCCCCTGGATGATAACCCCCGCGCAGGCCAGGGCCGCCCCCGCCAGCAGACAGCCACACAGCCGGGGCAGGCGGGCGTAGAGGACGATGGAGACCGTTGTGCCGCTCCCCCGGCCCAACAGGGCGGCCACTACCTCCCCTGGCGGGATGGATACCGCTCCAAAAGCCAGATTGGCCACGCAGGACACCAGCACCAGCACCGCCAGCAGGGCGATCAGCCCGGCCCGGCGCTTAGTCCCCATAGAGGATATCCGCAAGCTGTTCATAGGCGTCCCCCCACAGGGCGTTAGGTTTCAGGCTGTACATCCTGCGCTCCAGGATATGGAACCGTCCTCCCTCCACCGCACTGAGGGAGGACCATGCGGGGTTGGACAGGAGACTCTCCTCCAGATTGGCCTGGGCGGCCGTCTCGTCGGTGCCGTGGTAGACGGCAAAGATAAAGTCCGGGTCGGCCTGGAGAATAGCCTCCAGGCTCAGGTCCTCCAGAAGGGAGCCGTCCCGGTCGGCGATGTTGACACAGCCCAGGTCTGCCAGTATAGGACCCAGCACGTTGTCCCTGCTGTTCTTCACCTTCACGCTGCTGCCCGACACCTGGATGGTGAGCACTGTGGGAGCAAAGCTGTACACCGACCTGCGGTCCACCGCCCCGTCCACCTGGGCCTGGACGGCGGCGCCGTAGGTCTCATAGTTCTCCGGGCGGCCGGTGAGCCGGGTGAACAACTCCAGCAGGTCCAGGTAGTCCTGGAAGGAGGACACGTCGAAGTAGGCGGCGGGGATGCCGGCGCGGTCGAAGGTCTCCTTCAGCTCCAGGTTGGAGGGGGACAGGCTGCTGGCAATCACCAGGTCGGGCTGGGCCCCCAGCACCAGCTCCACATTGGGCTTCATGGGGGAGCCGATGTTGGCGGTATCCTCCGGCAGGTCCAGGGCGTAGGACTCCCAGGCGTCGTTGGCGGTGGCGGCCAGGACGTCCTCCCCTCCGGCCAGCACCCACACGTCGGCAAAGCTGCCGATCATCACCGCAACCCGCTGGGGCGGGTCGATGGAAAAGTCCTGCCCCAGGGCATCGGTGAAGGTGATTTTTCCCTCCTCCAACGAGACGGCGGGCTGGGATTTGTCCGCAGATTGGCTCCCGGACTGGGCGGGGGGCTGGGCACTCCCCCCGCAGGCGGTCAGCAGGAGGGAAAGGAACAGGACAGCACTCAAAATTTGTCGTTTCATTGGTAAATCCTCCGGGATTTCAAATAACCACCGGCAAAGCCGGTGGTTATGATACTTATGCGTACTTGGCAATAATGGCGTCCCGCTCCTGGGCGTGGTCGGCAGACCACTGGCTCCAGTTCTGACCGGCGGCGGCCGCCGCCTTGCCCAGCTCCACCAGCAGGGCGGGCAGGTCGGTCTCCAGGACGGTACCCACCTCCTGGCCGAAGCGGGCCGCGCCCAACTCGTCAGTGCCGTTGAGGAACATCTTAAGGGCGGGCTGGGGCTTCTTATCCACCAGCTTCACGCCCCCCTGGAAGCCCATAGCCCCCGCCTGGTGGGCGGCGCAGCTGGAGGGACAGCCGGAGATTACGATTTTGGGCAGGGCTCCGTCGGGGATACCTGCCTCCCGGACGGCCTTCACCACCGTCTGGAGCACCCCCTGGCTGTCCCGGACGCCCTGCTGGCAGGTGGTGGCGCCGATGCAGGCCACGCTGTGTTCAAACTCGGTGACGGCGCTGTCGGCGGTGGCGGCAATCACCTGCTCCGCCTTATCGGAGTCCAGGTTAATGATATACAGCGTCTCGTTGGGGGCGATACGGATCTCAGCCCCGGGAATGTCTTTCAACAGCTCATAGAGCTGGCGGGGCTTCTCCACGGGCAGGATACCCCCGATGGGGTGGTACTTTACAGCGAACATGCCGGGCTGCTTCTGGGGGATGGCCCGGGGGGATGAGACCTCCTCCCCACCGTCCAGGCAGACCCAATTGGCGGGGGTCTCCAAATCGGTGAGCTCCAAACCGCCCTCCGCCTTCCGGGCGGCTACATTTTTGAGGAAGGCTTCCTTCAGGCCGTCGGGGCCCAGGGTGTCCTGCATATAGCGGGTGCGGGCCTTGGCCCGGTTCTCGTAGTTTCCGTGGGCGCAGAAGGTGTCCACCATGGCCCGGACGTAGTACAGGACCTCCCTGGGGTTCACATGCTCGTCCACCAGCACGCCCATGGAGGGCCGGGCCGCCCCCAGGCCGCCGGCGATGCGCAGGGCGAAGGTGCCGTCCTCCTGGGCCAGGAAGCCCATGTCCCGGAAGGCGCTGTGGACGCTGTCGTCCACCCCGTTGCAGAAGGCGATTTTCAGCTTGCGGGGCATCTTGATGTCCCGGCAGATGGACAGCAGATATTTTGTCACCGCCTCGGCGTAGGGGATTACGTCGAAGGTCTCGCCGGGCTGGACCCCGGACAGGGGGCTGGCCATCACGTTCCGGGGGTTGTCGCCGCCGCCGCCCTTGGTGTAAATTTCGCAGCCCACCGCCTCGGCCATGAGGGCGGGTACCTGATTGGCGGTCAGGTCGTGGAGCTGGATGGTCTCGCAGGTGGTCAGCTTCATCCGGCCCACCTGCTCCCGCTCCACCACCTCGGTGAGGAATTTCAGCCGGGGCATGGTCAGCCGCCCGCCGGGCAGACGCAGGCGGAGCATGTGCCTGGAGGCGTCCCGCTGGGCGTAGGAGCCCAGGCCGCCGGATACGCCCTTGTAGGCCTTCCGGTCGATTTCCCCTTGGTCGAAGGCGCGGATGGTCTCTTTGAAGTCCTCAATCTCTCCGCGCAAGGTATCGGTCCACTGCTTGTTCATATGGTTTTCCAGCCTTTCCCTAATTTAGTCTGTGATTCCCCGGGGTGTCCCCGGCAGCTTACAGGTTAGTTTTCCTCATTATACCAAAAGCAAAACCGGGATACAATCCCCGAGATGTATTTTTGACAGCCGTTTTTCGCACAAAACCGCCTGTCCGGGCATAGGCTGGGGCGTAAAATTGTTGATATGGAGGGTCGCTTATGACTGCTTTGCCACATATTGAATATTTCCTGGGGGCCAACTCCCCCAGCGGTTTTTACTCCCTGTATGACCAGCTGCTCCCCCCGGAACAGGCCAGAGCTATCTATATTTTAAAGGGCGGACCCGGCTGCGGCAAGTCCACCCTGATGCGTAAGGTCGCCGCCTGGGCCCAGGAGACCGGGCTGGAGACCGAGTACATTTTATGCTCCGGCGACCCGGATTCCCTGGACGCCGTCGTCTTCCCCGATAAGGCCGCCGCTATTGTGGACGGCACAGCACCCCATGTGGTTGTTCCATAAGTACATTAAAATTTCCAGGTGACTTTCACTTTCTGCTGCCCGGTTTCCACATTTTTCTCGCAAATTTCAATCTTTTCCACCAGTCCAACCACCAATTCCCGCGGGACAGTTTCCAGTCTCAAAAGCTCTTTCGCCCGCTCTATCAGGTCGGTCTGATTCTCTGAATACTTCCGCTCCACCAGTTCCTCGCTGATAGTCTCCAGCCGCCGCTCCAGACGGTTTTTTTCATCTAAAAAGGTCTGGTTCAGCTCCACGAACTGGCTCTCGCTGAGGATACCGCCCACTCTGTCCAGGTACAGCGTTTTCAATGCCTGACTGCGCTTTTCCAACTGGGCAAACAGGTTTTTCTGCTCCTGTTCCAGCGTCTCCCGACGGGTGTCCTTTTGTGGCTGGAGGTCCTTGAGGTCCAACTGATAATAGGTCTGGACGTAGTACCGGATGCGGTCGGAAATCAGGTCGATAAGCTGGTCCAGCCGCACCGAGTGGCGGGTACACAGCTTTTCCCTGCCGCTGTCTGCGTACAACCTGCATCGCAAGTAGGCCTGTTTGCCGTTGGAGCACTTGCTCATGGTGGAGCCACAGTCGGCGCACTTCACCAGCCCAGCCAGCAGATGGGTTTCCCCGGAGCCGTCCGTTCTGGACCGCAGCTTCAGTCCCCGCTGGACCGTCTCAAAGGTCTCCCGGTCGATAATGGCCTCGTGGGTGCCCTCTACTCGATACCATTCACTTTCCGGCGTGTCGATGATGACTTTGGACTTATAGCTAACCTTCCTCCGCCGCCCCTGGATCATCACACCGGTGTACATCTCGTTCGTGAGGATACGTCCCACCGTCACCTTGTTCCACAGCCCAAAGTCGTTCTTGATGGGATGGTTGCAGGTCCAGCCCCGCTCCGCCTTGTAGCGGGTGGGGTTGGGGACGCCCCGCTGGTTCAGCAGAAAGGCGATGTTCTGACGGCCGTGGCCCTCCAGCGACCACTGGTAAATCTGCCGCACCACCTCCGCCGCTTCCGGGTCGGGGATGAGGTGATTTTTGTCCGCAGGGTCTTTGCGGTAGCCATAGATGGGAAAGCCGCCGATATATTTGCCCTCTCTCCGTTTCAGGTCGAAGACCATGCGAACATTTTCCGACAGGTCCTCCAGATACCACTCGTTCACCAGGCCGTTGATCTGCCGGGCCTTCTTGTTGCCCTTGACCTCTGTGTCAGCGTTATCCGCCACGGCAATAAACCGGATGCCCCAGATGGGGAACAGACCGTGGATGTACTTCTCCACCAGCTCCATGTCACGGGTGAAGCGGGACTGGCTCTTGCACAGGACGACCTGGAATTTTTTCTGCTTGGCGGCCTCGATCATGCGGTTGAAGTCGGGGCGGTTACTGTCGATTCCTGAGAGGTCCTCGTCGCAAAAAATCGAGTAGATATCCCACCCGTGGTCGATGGCGTAGCGGGTCAGCAACGATTTCTGATTTTGGATGCTCTCCGATTCGGGCTGATGCTTGTCCTCGTCCTCCTTGCTCAGTCGTACATAAATCGCACAAAGGATTTGCTGCACCTCCTTCAAGGCGTAACTGCTCGCTGTCAACGTCCCCTATGGGCAGCTACACAGAAAAGAAATCATGTTAAATGCCTGCGCCGGAAAAATGGCGCAGGCATCATTTGTGGAGGGCTTTTGCCAGCCACGCGGCAACAGTCCGCTCAATGGTTTGGTGTGGTAAATTCGCGCGCGGCGGGTGGCATTCGCTCAAAATCAGAACCAACTCTTTCATAGAAAATCACCTTCATAAAACTGTATGCAGCAGGAGTCTTAAAATATGAAAGGGAAAATATCTCCTAACCACCGCTCCGCTCACCGTCCAGCAGCTTCAGTAACTCTTGGCGTTGATTCGCTGCATCTCCATTCATCACCCGCTCCAGCAATTTGTTCAGCACCCTGCCCACCTCCGGGCCGGGGACCACACCAGCAGCGATCACATCCTTACCGTTCACAGACAAATCCTTTAATGAAAGGCACTGCCCCTGGGCAACAATTTCCTCTGCCTTCGCTTTCATCTCCTCCAGTTCAACAAAGCGATCCTTGACTAACTCATAATCCTGTCCCATGCCGTCCGCACGCTTGACCTCCAGAAGCTGGAAAAAGGTTTCCGTCCCCAGACGGCCCATCCATCTGCGGATGGAGCTGTCCTGGCATGGAATCTGAACATCGTGGTGTTCCACCAAGATGCTCACCCGTTCCCGGGTTTTGTTGTCAAATTTCAGGGCCCGCAGCATCTGGCCGGCCAGCTTGGCGCCGGCTGACGGGTGGCCGTAAAAGTGGTCGATCCCCTTCTCATCGGTGGACTTGCAGCTTGGCTTGCCGATGTCGTGGAGGAGCATAGTAAGCCGCAGGATTCCATCGGCGGGGGCGGCCTCTACCGCGCGGATGGTGTGTTCCCAGCCGCCCCAGCAGTGCCAGGGACTGTGCTGCTCCAGCGTAACCAGCGGCTCCAGCTGGGGCCAGAACTGGCAGAGCACGTCTGGATACTGCCGCAAAATATCCCCGGCTTTTTCACCCACCAGCAGCTTGCACAGCTCCACATTGATTCGCTCCGCCGTCACATGCCCCAGCATGCGGCGGTTTTCATGGACAGCCTGGGCGGTCCTTTCTTCAATCTCACAGCCGAGCACAGCGGCAAAGCGCAAGGCCCGCATGATGCGCAGGCCGTCCTCCCGAAAGCGGTGAGCCGGTTCTCCCACACAGCGGATCAGTCCGGCTTTAATGTCCCCCACACCGCCGAAGGGGTCCCGCAGGCTGCCGTCCAGCCCCAGAGCAATGGCGTTCATGGTAAAGTCCCGCCGAGCCAGGTCGCTCTCCAGGCTGGAGACAAACGCTACATAGTCCGGCCGGCGGCTGTCCGAGTATGGGCCCTCGGTGCGGTAAGTGGTGATTTCGTAGGGGTTACCGTCTTCCAACACAGTAACGGTGCCATGCTTCAGGCCGGTTTCAATGATCCGGTGGCCGGCAAAGCAGCGTTCCACCTCCTCCGGGCGGGCGGAGGTGCAGATATCCCAGTCGTGGGGTTCGACACCTCGCAGCAAATCCCGGACACAGCCGCCCACCAGCCACGACTCATAGCCTGCACCGTGGAGAATCCGGAGAATATACGCCGCTCCAGAGGGAATCTCAAATTTCATTCCGAACTCCTCCTGCCGATCAATATGAGACCATTATACCAGAATTGTACTTTCCTCACAACAACCAACATCTGATGAAACCGGGGACATAACATGCCGCCTTTACAGTCAGGACCACCCATATACCGGGTGGTCCTGACTTATCTATCCTCTGGCTGGCAGAGGGCAAAAACTCCGATGAATTTTGTCCCCAAACCGTCCCATGTTTCACAAGGCACTTTTTCGGTAAAATAAGAGCACCACATTTCACAGAAAGGGACTAAACCATGACAGAAACAACTTATGGCTATGTACGGGTATCGACACAGGAGCAGAACGAGACGCGCCAGCTGGACGCCATGCGGAAATTTGGGATTGTGGAAGAAAACATCATTGTAGAAAAGGTGTCCGGAAAGGACTTCAACCGCCCCCTCTACCGGCAGCTCATCAAAAAGCTGGGGCCGGAGGATGTGTTGGTGGTGAAAAGCATTGACCGGCTGGGCCGGAATTACAATGAGATTTTAGAGCAGTGGGGCGTTATTACCAAGAAGCGGAAAGCCGCTATTGTGGTGTTGGACATGCCCCTGCTGGATACCCGGCAGGGGCGTGACTTAACCGGAACACTGATCTCAGACATTGTACTCCAGCTGCTCAGCTATGTAGCCCAATCGGAGCGCGAAAATATCCGCCAGCGGCAGGCGGAAGGGATTGCGGCGGCAAAGGCCAAAGGCGTGCACTTTGGACCGGACCGCCGGCCCCTGCCCGACGGCTTTGAAAAGCTGCGACAGGCGTGGCGGAGCAAGCAGATAACACTGCGGGCGGCGGCAGAAGCCTGCGGCATTCCCAAGACCACGTTCCGGGACGCCGCCCTCCGGGTGGAACTGGCTGGAAGCGCAAAATAAATCTGGACGAAGTAGTATACTTTTCCGTCCAGAAATTTCATGAGATATTGTCGCCTGTTCTGTACTACATATCGGCACATTCTGAAAGGAATTAAGACTTTTTGAAAAAAATTTTTTTGGACGAAGTTGTATACAACCTCGTCCAAAATGCTGTCTGTTTTGCCGGGGAAAGGGGGCGGAGCCGCTATGCTCTGCATCACCATGCGAAAGGGCGACTACTTCAAGATCGGCGGTGACATCACCATCCGCTTTGACCACCTGAACAGCGAGCGGGTCCATCTGAGCATCGACGCCCCCAGAGAGGTCCCCATTGTTCGGGGGAAGGTTCTGGAGCGTCTCAATGACGCGGACGGCGCCTGATTCATTCGGTTTCTTCCGGCTGACGAGCTGGTTGAAATATAAGTACTGCGCCGATCAGCCAAAGCGTTAAAGGCCACGACGCTCTGGCGGCGCACCACAGACCTGTGCCGCACGGTAGGGAAGCCGCGGGCACACTAATTTAGAAAGGAGCACAACACTATGCGTATTCAGCACAACATTATGGCGATGAATTCTTATCGCAACTACACCAACAATGCCAACAAGCTCTCCAAGAACCTGGAGAAGCTGTCCTCCGGCTACAAGATCAACCGCGCCGGCGACGACGCCGCCGGTCTGGCCATTTCCGAGAAGATGCGCGCTCAGATCACCGGCCTGAACGCCGCCCAGAAGAACGTCAAGGACGGCATCTCCCTGGTGAAGACCGCTGAGGGCGCCATGCAGGAGATCCAGGACATGCTCAACCGCATGGACTACCTGGCCACTCAGTCCGCCAACGGCACCTATCAGGACGAGGTCGACCGTGAGAACCTCCAGAAAGAGGTCACCGCCCTGAAGGACGAAATCAACCGTATCGCTGATTCCGCCAACTTCAACGGCATCAAGCTGCTGGACGGCTCTCAGCGGGCCCCCTCCGGCGCCACCACCGTGAAGACCGCCTTTAATGACCAGGCGATGACCGCCGTCACCGAGACCGCCGGCGCCAGCTTCAAGCAGGAACTGACTATCCAGTCCAGCCAGACTGCCGCTACCGGCGGCAAGGCCGGCACCACCGGCAAGATGGAGCTGACCTTCCTGGACAAGGACGGCGTCTCCCGGCAGACCACCATCAACTTCACCTATGGCTCCACCACCGCCAAGACCGCTGAGAACATCTCCAACGAACTGAAGAAGGTCTTCGGCTCCGGCTACAATGTCTCGGTTAACGGCGCTGCGATTACTATCAGCAACCCCAACAAGGAGAAGGACCGCACCAATATTCTGGATGTGAAGCAGTACTCCTCCAACGGTACGGAGATCACCGGTACTGCCAATAAGGCAACTGCGGGCGCTGTGACTGCTGGCACAGACAGCAAGTTTACGGTAGCTTTTGCGACTGTTACTGACCCCAGCAAGAACAACATGTTCGAGATTGACGGCCAGAAGTTCCAGATCGTTAAGCGGGGCGACCAGGTGCAGGACGGCTACAAGGCCATCTACACCGACGACGGTAAGGGCACCGCAGCCTCTGTGGCTCAGATCGCCGAGCAGCTGAACTCTTACGGCATCAAGTGCGAGGTCAACGCCACCACCAACACCTCCATCGACTTCATCAAGAGCAACGGCAACGACGGCAAGGGCGGCCTGACTCTCCAGATCGGTGACACCGCTGACAGCTTCAACCAGATGCAGGTGAAGATCGGTGACATGCACGTCCAGGCTCTGGGCATCCAGTCCGTGGACATCAGCACTCTGACCGGCGCTCAGGGCGCTATCAAGTCCATCAAGGACGCCATCAACCAGGTTTCTTCTGTCCGCGGCGATCTGGGCGCTGTCCAGAACCGTCTGGAGCACACTCAGAACAACCTGTCCGTGATGACCGAGAACATCCAGGACGCCGAGTCCACCATCCGCGACACCGACGTGGCCGAAGAGATGATGAGCTACGTGAAGAACAACATCCTGGTTCAGTCCGCCCAGGCCATGCTGGCCCAGGCCAACCAGGTGCCTCAGGGCGTTCTCCAGCTGCTGGGCTAATGGCTTCGGCCGCTTGAGAAGCGCATACGCTATATTAGACCGGGGAGGGCGGAAAAATCCGCCCTCCCCTTTAAGATTGCGCAGACAACCTCGCCGCTGTCTGCGCGTCTTTTTTTCAGGTTTTAAACAAAATTCCTTACGGGAACTAAGCTTCAAAGCTTACAGCCTGACCGTTGACTTCCACCCTCTCCTCGGCGGGAATCAGGAGATATTTTTTGCCGTCGATTACCCTGGTCTCTACCAGGTAGCTCTGGTCCGGGCTGACGGACACCGCCGCCTGTGAGGTCTTGATTTCAAATTTCCCGGTGTCGATCAGGTTGGCCGGACTGAGTACCGCACCCTGGCCAAACTGCTCCCCATACTTCTCCTGGAAGGCACCGACCTTGTCCTGGGAAACGCCGCAGTCCTGGAGGATTGCGGTAATATTCGATGCCGTTATGGTCAACGGCTCCGGGGATTTGCTCTCTTTATGTTGGGCAATCTGGTCTGTCAGCCGCTCATGGATAGACCGGGCCACCTCAACACTGTAGGTATCCTCCAGGGCATCGGACAGGGCGCTCTGGAAGGTCTCACGCTGCTCGGCGGCGGACATGGGCGGCTCGGTGTGGAACACGGCGTCAATAAACTCCTGGTGGAGCTCATCCGATTTCCGGGAATAGAACAGGGCGTTGTAGATGTTGGCGGCCCGGTCGTCAAAGGCCGGGAACAAAAAGCCCAGCTCCGGGGCGGACACCACCTGTCCGGCGGTGTAGTGGAACTCGTTGTCGCCGGGGAAATAGTTCAGCTCCGGCCGGCTCATTTTCACCGGGCAGATGCAGCAGAGGATGTAGTTGAACACGGTTTCTGAGCCGTCAGCCTGGACCTCGCCGTCTTTCCCCCGGTGGGGCACATCGTAGGAATCGCAGGCCATCAGCAGCAGATAATTGTCGCCTCCCATATCCAGGCGGTCAATCACCTTCCGGTAAAAAGTCTCCCGGGTCTGGCCGTCCTTCAAGGCGCTGGAGCGCAGGGCGGAGAGGAGCTTGTGCTCCTCACTGTCCATAACCTGCTGCGTAGAAAAGACAATGTCGATCAGGTTTTTGCCCAGGGCCCCGGACAGAGACTTTTTCAGCAGGCCCAGATATTTTTCGGCCTCCTCCTCGGGCATTGTTCCCAAGGACTCATCCAGATTGGAGACAATCTCCTTATTGCTGTTGACGTAGCAGCCATAAATGCGGCTGACAGCGTTTTTATCTACGCGCCACCGGCGGCGCAGTTCACTGACTTCTTTCTGATTCATAGAGAACCTCACTTTTGTAAAGTCACCCCATCAAACAGGGCGCGGTGTTCTCTATTGTAGCCCATACCGGTGGAAAATGCAATCCGGTAATTTGCGTTTCTCGTCTGCGCGGACCTCATCCGAACTGTCTCCAGCAGTTGAATTTTCCTTGCGCTGAACGGGTATAAATGATAAAATTGAGAAAATCTATTTTTTGCGGGAGATACAAATGAAAGGAGCCCTGCCCATGTTAACCATCCGAAATGAAACGAAAGCCGACCGCGAAATCGTGGAAGAAATTACCCGAAAAGCCTTTTATAATCTCTATATCCCCGGCTGTGTGGAGCATTACCTGGTCCATGTCATGCGGGAACACGAGGATTTTATCCCGGAGCTGGACTTTGTCGCCGAGCTGAACGGGCAGGTGATTGGAAACATCATGTTCACCAGGGCAAAGCTGACCGACGAACAGGGAAACGAAAAGGACATCCTCACCTTTGGCCCGCTCTGCGTCGCGCCGGAACACCAGAGACGGGGCTATGGAAAAGTGCTGATGGAGCACGCTTTCCAGCGGGCGGTTGACCTGGGCCATACTGTGATCGTCATTTTCGGCAGTCCTGTCAACTATGTGAGCAGCGGCTTCAAGAGCTGCAAAAAATATAACATCTGCCTTGACAACGGAAAATTCCCAGCAGCCATGATGGTAAAAGAGCTGAAAAAGGGGGTGCTGGATGGCAGAAAGTGGTTTTACCGCTACAGCCCAATCATGGACATCGACGAGCAGACCGCTCTGGAATACGACAGCGGCCTGGAGACAATGGAGAAGAAATATTTGCCCAGCCAGGACGAATTTTATATTATGAGCCATTCTTTTGTAGAGGACGGGGATATGTGATTTTGTCTATGGGATGAAAGACGAGCGGCGCTGCTGTTGGTCTCATCTGTCATAGAGAATGCCGATACCAATGCAGGACAGATTACTGCTGTGTCAGATTTGAAAGGATAGCGTATAATGGACGAGCGGCTTTCAAATAGCTTGTCCCGTGTCCTTAGGTCACAGCGCCCCATGTGGTGGTTCCATAAGTACATTAAAACTTCCAGGTGACTTTCACTTTCTGCTGCCCGGTTTCCACGTTTTTCTCGCAAATTTCAATCTTTTCCACCAATTCCCGCGGGACGGTTTCCAGCTTCAAAACTCCCGCGCTCGCTCCATCAGGTCGGCCTGATCCTCTGAATGTTCCCTTTCCGCCAACTCCTCCTGGATAGAAGTAAGCCGCCACTCCAGGCGGCTTACTTCATCTAGAAAGGTCTGGTTCAGCTCCACGAACTGGCCCTCGCTGAGGATACCGGCCACCCTGTCCAGGTACAGCGTTTTCAGCGCTTGACTGAACTTCTCCAGTTGGGTCGTCAAGGCTTTCCGCTCCTGCTCCAGGGTCTCCTGACGAGTGTCCCGCTGGGGCTGGAGGTCTGCGGGGTTCAGTTGGTAGTAGGTCTGCACATAGTACCGGATGCGGTCGGAAATTAGGTCGATGAGCTGGTCCAGCCGAACGGAGTGCCGAGTACACAGCTTCTGGTTTCCGCTGTCAGCGTACAGCTTGCACCGCAGATAAGCCCGCTTTCCGTTGGAGCATTTGCTCATAGTGGAGCCGCAATCGGCGCACTTCACCAGTCCGGACAGCAGGTGAGTCTCCCCAGTGCCATCTGTCCGGGTGCGCAGCTTCAACCCCCGCTGGACCGCCTGGAAAGTCTCCCGGTCGATGATGGCCTCGTGGGTGCCCTCTACCCGATACCACTCGCTCTCCGGGGTGTCGATGATCACCTTGGACTTGTAGCTGACCTTCCGTCTCCGCCCCTGGATCATCACACTGGTGTACATCTCATTTGTCAAGATTCGCCCCACCGTCACCTTGTTCCACAGGCCAAAATCGTTTTTGATTGGATGGTTACAGGTCCAGCCCCGCTCCGCCTTATAGCGTATGGGGTTGGGGATGCCCCGCTGGTTCAACAGATAGGCGATGTTCTGGCGGCCGTGACCTTCCAGCGATCACTGGTAAATCTGCCGCACCACCTCCGCCACCTCCGGGTCGGGGATGATGCGGTTCTTGTCCACAGGGTCCTTCTGGTAGCCGTAGATGGGAAAGCCGCCAATGTATTTGCCCTCCCGCCGCTTCAGGTCGAAGACCATGCGGACGTTTTCCGACAGGTCCTCCAGATACCACTCGTTCACCAGGCCGTTGATCTGCCGGGCTTTCTTGTTGCCCTTGACCTCGGTGTCGGCGTTGTCGGCCACAGCGATGAATCGGATGCCCCAGATGGGGAACAGGCTGTGGATGTACTTCTCCACCAGCTCCATGTCACGGGTGAAGCGGGATTGGCTCTTGCACAGGACGATCTGGAACTTTTTCTGTTTGGCGGCCTCGATCATACGGTTGAAGTCAGGGCGATCACTGTCTACCCCAGAGAAGTCTTCATCTGAAAGTGTCAAGAGTGGTCAAGCAAAAATATCGACAAAAATTTGCGGCTTAATATAGCGAAAACGCCAGTTTTACGGAGAATCTCCTGCGTTTTGCCGCTGTTTCCAATAGACATTAACTTTATCCTTGTCAGGACACCAATATGGTGCGTCACACTGGCCCAGCCAATCATTCCAGCGAGGACATAAATAACAGAAATCACCCATTTCTCAACCTCCGTTACACAGGTACTATATATCCTCTGCGGCAGCATAGCTTTTCCACTCAATTTCAACGTGCCCATTATCAAACACATGGACTGACTGAACCAGAGTATCCAGTATATCACGGGTCAGCTCTTTCGTATCAGCCCGCTGGGGATAGCTTTCATCCTCTCTGTGGCCGACGGTCACGTTGCCCAGTCTATCTATCTCTCCGCGAAGCCTTTGAATTTCCCGCTGTTTCTCAGCGCAGATATTCTTGTATTCAGCTTTGGAAATGAGACCGTCAGACCACCTCACAAAGGCGTCCTTTTTCGCGGACCACTGTTTTTCTATCCGCTGTTCCAAGGCCGTGATCCGCGCCTGTATTGTGGAGATATCCTCAACATCCGTTTTCTTTTTTGGGTGATATGCGCCTGCACTTCCGACAGCACACAGGTTTTCAATTCATCTTCAGCAATACGAACTGACTTGCATTCTTCCTGCTGCTGTCCTCTGGACATCGCGCATTTGTAGTAAGGCTTGGATATCCTCTGATAAGCCAGGCCCATGCCGCAGACACCGCAAAAAACCTTGCGGGAAAACAGCGGCTGAGGACGCTTGTTTTGAATCTGGGGCCTTGGAGGAACAACTCGGAAAAGTGCCTGCGCCCTTTGAAATGTCTCCTCCGAGACAATCGGCTCGAAGGCATCCGGGACAACGATCCAGTTTTCTTTCGGAATCGCTGTTCGCTCTGGATTTCCAATTTCCTTTCGGGTACTGCGCAGGCTGATTAGTTTCCCTGTGTATCTCTCATTTTGTAAAATGATCCGCACCGCGGTCTCTGTCCAGGGAACTTCGTCCCTCCGTTTGCTCCAGTTTGTCCGCTTGGCTCCCAGCTGCCGCTTGTGCATGGAAGGCGAGGGAACGTGCTCCTCATTCAACCTATTGGCAATCGCCGATCTGAAATGGCCTTCCAACCATAGGTTGAAAATCCTCCGGACGACCTCAGCGGCCGGCGGGTCGATCTCAAGGCGCCGGCGGTCCTTTGACCCTTTGATATATCCGTAAAAGGGGTACGCGGCGATACACTCACCCCGGGCGGCATACTGACGTTTGGCGGTTTTCACGTTGGCGGACACATTCCGGCTGTAGAGCTCATTGATGATATTACGCGCCCCCACGTCCAGATCTCCCGCCACCCCATACAGCTTGGTTTTGGTATCAAGGCCGTCATTGACCGCGATGAATCGCACATTCAACAGCGGGAAGACCCGTTCCAGATATTCGCCCACTTCTAAACTGTTCCGGCCAAAACGGGACAAATCCTTGACAAGGATGCAGTTGATCTCACCCCGCCTGACAGCCGCGAACAGAGCTTGGACACCGGGGCGGTCAAAATTAAAGCCAGTGTGTCCGTCGTCAATAAACTCCAGGGCATGGCGGCCCTCCAGATCAGGGTGGCTGACGATATAATGATCCAGCAGTGAACGCTGGTTGGCGACGCTGTTGCTCTCCGCTTTTTCTCCGGGACGGCAATCGTCATCCTGGGAGGAAAGCCGGATGTATTTGCCTATCGTCACGCGCTCGCCTCCTTGTCCATCTTTTGCAGTTCATCCAGCAGCATCGCCCGCTCATCCCGATATTTCAGTTCAATCTCGATCCGGTTATTAGCGTAGACGGTGATCCGCTCCACCAGGGCCCGGACCAGCTTGTCCGTCAGCTTTACCGTACCTGTGTGCTTCTGAAAGGCGACGATCCAGGGATTCTGTGAGGTCAGCAGCTTTTTCTCACGGCGTTGCTCCTTCTGAAGCCGCGTGATCTGCTCCTCCAGCGACTGGCCCTCCTGGGCATACCGCCGCTTCATACGGTCGTGGTCCTCCTTGCTCAACACACCGGCCAGGAGGTCCCGCATCAGCCGTTCCCGGAGCCTATCCAAACTTTTCCGCTCCGCCTTGGCCCGTGCCAGCTCCAGATCAATGGCAGGAACTTTGGAGCTCTGCCTTTTACTGGCCAGGACAGCAGTGTCTACAGCCAAATTAGCCTCTTGAGCAATCATCTGGCTCAATGTGGTTTTCAAATTCTCCAACGGCAGATATTTATACGAACAGCCGCTTCTTTCTACCAGGTCGGCGTAGTTGGGGCATATATATCGGTATGCCACTTTTTTCCCTTTGCAGGTAACTGACTTATAGCAGACCATGGGCCGGCCGCAGTCCCCGCAGTATATCAGGCCGCGGAAAATATTATCCTCCGCGCTCAGGTAATCGTATTTGCCCAGGTTGGATTGGTATTTTTCCCGGTCTGCCTGCCGGATAGCCTGTACCCGGTCAAAGGTATCCCGGTCGATGATAGAGGGGTGGGTATTCTCCACAACGACCCACTCGGATGGCGGAAGGCGATGGTCAGGAATCCCTGCATAGAATTGGGAGCGCCGCCTGCCCTGTACCATGTGGCCCAGATAGACCGGATTTTGCAGCATATTTTTCACGGTCATTTGACTCCAGGGCTTTGGAGTGTCACCGGCAAAGCGTTTGTCCAGACAGATGCCCTTTTGGTAACGGTAAACTCCGGGGGATAAAATTCCCTCGGTGTTCAGCCAGCGCAGGATAGAGCGAACCGCCTCGCCCTCCGCCGCCCGGCGGAACATTTCACGGACGATGGGGGCCGTCTCCGGGTCAATGATGATCTTATGCACATCCTTGGGGTCCCGCAGATAGCCGTAAGAGGCGTAGGCCCCGATGAACTCCCCGCGTCGCTGCTTCTCCCGCAGGACGCTCCCGGATTTTCGGGAGATGTCCATGGAATAGGCCTCGTTGACCAGGTTTTTCAGCGCCACGGCCAGTGTATCCCCGGCGTTGGCGTCGGTGCTGTCGCAGCCCTCGGAGATGGAGATAAACCGGACGCCCAGGAAGGGAAAGACCCGCTCCAGGTAGTTGCCGGTTTCCACCGCGTTGCGGCCAAAGCGGGACAGGTCCTTGACCACAATGCAGTCGATTTTCCCTTCCTCTATCGCCCGCATCATCTCCTGGAAATGGGGGCGGTCAAAATTGGTGCCGGAGTAATTGTCGTCGTACCCCTCCATGCACAGCTCCAAGTCTGGATGCCGGCTGATGTACTCATGGATGAGGTCCCGCTGGTTCTTGATGCTGTTGCTCTCATCGCTGTCCTGCCGCATCTTCTGGTCCTTCCAGGACAGCCGCCCGTAGGCATAGCAACGGTAAGTCTCCGGTTTTTGGCACGAAAAAAACTCCATAAAAACTAGCCTCCTAACTTGGTATTACGGCAAAAGCCGCTCCGGTCAGAAAGTGTTTTTACAGAGCTGTTCTGATTTGATCCACCGCCAGTATAGCAGAAGTCGTTCAGATTGTCCAGCCTGAATTTCTGATGTGGGCGGCTTTGCTGATTCAGCAATCCGATTATAAATGCTCCAGGCAGTCCTCCAGGAGCGCCTGAAGCCGGGCCTCGCCTTTGAAGGAGGTCTTGACTACCAGCCCCGCGCTGCGGAAAAAATAAGGATTCCCGTTCATCTGCCGAAGGACGCTGGCC
This sequence comes from uncultured Bacillota bacterium, assembly GCA_947650875.1. Taxonomy (GTDB): domain Bacteria; phylum Bacillota; class Clostridia; order Oscillospirales; family Oscillospiraceae; genus Lawsonibacter. The sequence continues at coordinate 51,621 of CANSXE010000003.1, forward strand.
ATCCGCTGCTCCGGAGGCAGCGAGGGGTCGATATGGATATCCTTGATATCCGGGAGGGTTTCCGGGTCTACATCCCTCACGTCCAGTTTCCGCAGTTCCTCCAGGCTCATTACCGTCATAGCACATCTCTCCTTTGGTCAAGCGTATGAAAAAAGCGGCCTGTCTATGACAGCCGCTCCAAATGAAACGGGACCGCTCTGGCGGCCCCGCACTTCTTTACGATAGCAATTATAGCAGGTCCAGATTTTACTTTCAACCCCCCATATGCTGAGTTTTTCACTTTACTTTTACTGTACCATTCACTTTACTTTTACGGAAGCTGTCACTGGGCCATTTAGAGGAAAGAACACTTCCGGGCATCTTAATCGGCCTTTTTCCCCTTTAATTTCTGCAATCCGACATATTCAACAACTGCTGCTCTCCCATGCTCATCCAGGGATAGTATGTCCCGCAATATTTTTTCGCAGGAGCAGTCACGGGTAACATATACAAGTTCCAGAGGCTTTTTCTCATCGTAGGAACAGCGGCCAATCAGATAGTCAGCAGACACCTCATAATATTCTGCCAACGTAATAAAATGCCGCAGGGGAAGCTCGTATTCACCGCTCTCATATTTGGAATAATGCTGCTGGGAGATACCCAAGACTGCCGCTACCTCTGTTTGAGTGTAGTCGTGATCTTCACGCAGTTCTCGAAAAAGTTCCATAACGCTTTTCACAATAATCCCCTCTTTGCCAAAGAGAGTATCATACATATAATTCTATGTATTGAATCGACCTAGTAATTCATGTATAATACATATAATTATATGTATTAGAGGGGATACTATGCGAAACGAAAGCTGCGCTTTTACGGGCCACCGTCCACATAAGCTCCCATGGAAATATGACGAAACTGACAGCCGGTGTATTCGTCTGAAAATGGCGCTGGCCGAACAGATCACTGTACTGATGGAAAACGGCGTGACCCGTTTCTTCAGCGGGATGGCAGAGGGAACCGACTGCTGGGCGGCCCACGCCGTTCTTGACCTGAGAATTGAGCATCCAGAACTGGAGCTTCACTGTGTTCTGCCCTGCGAGGGCCAGGCGGACAAATGGGAAGCCTCATCTCAGGAACAGTACCAGGCCATTTTGAAACAGGCCGATTCTGTTGCGTATGTGAGCCGGGAATATCACAAAAACTGTATGCTTGACCGCAACAGGCGGCTGGTTGACTCCGCTTCCTTCCTGCTGGCAGTCTACAATGGGGAGTGGCGCGGCGGGACAGCGGCAACCGTGCGTTATGCCCGAAAGCTGGGCCGCAAGATTATTATACTTGATCCGGCTTCCTGCCAGGTCAGCCGGGAAGAATTTAAACAGTAGAAGAAACTTCAACTATCCAAAAGCGTGAGGAAATGGTATTCTGAGGATGTATTTAGGTAAGATTTTTTCAGGTCAGATATTTGCTCCAGGGGGTACTATGCCCCTTGGAGGTCTGTCAGAATCCTAAATACCAACACGAGAACGTACAAAAACCGCAGTCAGCTCCTTTGGGAGAGGACTGCGGTTTTTTGCGTCCTCACAAAAATTTGAAAGGAGCATAAACCATGAGTGACAACAACCTGTTTGCTTTCCCGGGAGAAAGCACCGGCCTGGACGCCGGAGACATCTTTGGAGACGGCAGCTTTACCGACCTGGGCAGCGCCGATGGCGGAGAGAATCCCTTTGCCGGCATGACGCCCGCCGAACCGGAGACCGCATCTGTTCCCGCTGCTCCGGCCCCCGCGCCTGTGCAGCAGATCCCTGGCCAGCCAGCCCCTCAGCCGACACCCCAGCCGGTATCCACTCCGGCAGCACCCCCGGCCCCTCCCATTCCCAAGGAGCAGCCAAAAACACCTCCCGCCCAGCCTGCGGAGGAGGAACCCAACCCCCTGATGGCCGCCATGGACCTTCAGGAGCAGAAGAACGCCCGTCAGGCCGCCGCACCGGTTTTCGCCCAGCTCCCTGTCTTTTCCTACAACGGAAACCAGGAGCCCATCGAGAACACAGAGCAGACCTTTGAGGAACTGCGCCTGGCCAAGGCGGACGACTTTCCCGAGTTTGACGAGACCCAGAGTATCTCCTGGAGCGTCACCTACGGCAAAATCACCAAGAGCGTGGCCACACCGCGCAAGACCAAGATTGGCGACTTCAAGCGTGAGATCGAGAGCTCCAAGGAGTTTATGGATGCGTTGAAAAAGGCCACGGACAAGCGGCCCAAGTGCATTGTCAAGCCCACGGTGAAGATGCAGAAGAAGGGCGAAGGGACCTACAAGGGCATTTTCCCCCGCATGGCAGACGCCAGAGCATCCGACAAGACCATCTGCTTCATCCCCGCCCGGGACGGGCATGTGTATGAGCGGAGGGTCACAGGTGCTGGAGAGTTCATCACCCCCACCAGCGGAGTGACCTACCTGGATGAGATCAGGGCCGGCTTTACGCCGGCCCTCCCCCTCATCCCATATTCTCTGCTGGAACAGGCCATCGCACTGTTCCGCCGCCTGATGAATGCCGGGACGAACGGCCACCCGCTGGAGACCCTGGTCCACATCTACTGGGACCGGGTGGAGCAGGAGTTTTTTCTCCATGTGCCCCGTCAGCGTGTCGGGAAGATGTCTGTAGACACGGTGCTGGACGGCGATGATCTGCTGGACGACGAGCGGTATCTCCACTACGCCGACCTGCACTCCCACAACGACATGGCCGCCCAGTTTTCGCCTACAGACGACCAGGACGAGCGGGCCAACCGGGTCTACATGGTCATGGGCCGCCTGGACCGCTATTTCCCGGAGCTCTCTGTCCGGGTGTGCAACGGCGGTCATTTCTGCGCCATTCCCCCGGAACAGGTCCTGGAGCCGATACCGAAACGGGGCTTCCCGCTGGACTGGCTGGACCGTATCCAGCCCGCCGGGGAGAATGCCTTCCCTTTTGGTGAGGTGGCGGCATGATCTTCTCAAAAGAACGTCCTGTCAAAATCGTCATGATTGGCGCCGGCGGGACCGGGGGCCATATCGCCCCGCACCTCTACCGGCTGCTGTACGCCCTGGAGCGCCCAGTAAAGTTCATCGTCTGCGATGGGGATATCGTGGAGGAAAAGAACCTTGTGCGGCAGAACTTCACCGAGGCGGACCTGGGCTTGAACAAGGCCCGGGTAGTGGCCGAGCGGTACTCCGGCGTCTTTGGCCTGGAGACCTCCTATGTCCCGGACTTCATTGAGAGTGCGGAAAAACTGGAGGAGTTGATCAAGCCCGACGTTCGGAGAGTTAGCGCATACAGCAGTAAAACGGTCACAGAGCTGGTCATTCTGATTGGCGCTGTGGACAACAACCGCTCCCGGCAGCTCTGCCACGAGGTATTTATGAAAACGGAGAATTTGGTCTACATCGACTCCGGCAACGGAGAGTACACCGGCCAGGTGGTCTGCGGAATCCGCTGCAGGGGAACGACCTACTATAAGCCGGTCGGGGAGCTCTACCCTGACATGGCCCAGGCAGACGACCTGTTTCCATCTGAGGTGTCCTGCGCAGACGCTTCAGTATCCGCCCCCCAGACCATTGTGGCAAATCTCATGGCGGCCACGGCTGTGGTGACGATGATCTACAACATTTTGGTGGTAGGCAGTAGCACCGTACAGCAGGCCACCTTTTCCACCAAGACGGTCAACATTCGTGCCTACAAAAAACAGAGGAAAGGTTGATAAACAGCATGACAGAAATAAAAAGCGTTGTCAACGCGAAAGAGTTCCAGTGCGCACTGGAAAAAGTGCTGAAAGCGGCCCCGAAAAAGAACCAACTGGCCTTTTTACAGGAAACTCACATCTGCTTTGAGGGCGATACCTGTACGCTCACTTGTACTGATTTGGAACTGTGGTGTCAGGTGGTTATCCCCGCCCAGGGCGGCCAGTGTTCCTTCATTTTGAATGACAGCAGAAAGCTCCTATCCGTCTGCAAGTATTTCTCCGGGGATATGGAGTTTTCCTATCAGGAGGACGATCCGCCGGAGACTTTTCCCTCCAAGGAAGATTTGGATGGTTCGCTGACACTGCGCTGCGGGAACCGGGAACTTCATCAGCGTGTCTCCACCGCTGGACTCTTTCCCGTGATGCCTACGTTGGAACCTAAACATGTCTACACTGTGGACCCCGCCTCCCTGAGCAAACGGTTTGAGCGGATCAAATACGCCCTGTCAAATGATGCGTCCAGGCTCTGCGATCAGTGTGTTCAGTTTTTTGACAATCGGATTGGAGCAGTAGATGGCTACCGGCTGGCACTCAGCCGGGATGACTCCCTCTGTGTGGACGAGCCCTTTTTCATTCCGCCTGCGGCAATGAAATTGCTCCCCGCTTTCGAGGGAGAGGAGTGTCGGTTATCCGTGGGCGAACGCCATGCGGTGTTTGACAGCGGTTCCGTTCGCGTTATCACCTGTGTGCCAAGTGGTAAGGGTCTCAACTTTGATTCCGCGATTCCCAAAGAGCACACAGAGGAACACACAGTTAATATTACCGATTTTTCCGACAGTCTTCGGTATCTGGAGCAGTTTATTTTTAACCGTGACAGAGAAGCGGTCCGACTGGATGGCGGCGTGCTGTCGATAAAAAATGTCAAAGGGGAATACAGTTCTAAATTGGAGCTAGCCGAAACCCCAAAAATGGTGATTGGCTTCAAAGCCTACTACATGCTGGACGGATTAAAACAGTTCCAGGCTAAAAAACTGGATACTGTAACCATGCAGATGAGCGCCCCCTATGCTCCCATCGTTTTAACTGACCAGGAGGACCTCGCTTTGGTCCTGCCTTATCACCTGAAAAATGCGGCCTAACATCATAACACTTTATACGAGGAGGGACATCTACTATGAAAAATCTCTACATCCCCAAGGGAAAAATCCTGAACTATGAATCGCTGATCTGCCAGGATATCGTCAATGACGGCACTCTGATCGTGGAGGACAAAATCCATGCCCGCCACATCTCCGGCCAGGGCGTTGTGAACGCCGGGGCCATCTCCTGCCGCTCCCTGTCCGCTTCGGACATCAATGCGGCCTACATCACCACCGGCAAGCTGGCGGCGGAGCGGGTGTGCGCTTCGGAGGTCAAGGTCTCCGGCGCTGCGGTAGTCTCCTGTTGCCTGGAAGCGGCCTATGTGGTGACGCCCAAGCTGACGGTGGCTCTGAGCGAGATCGGTGAGATGAACGTCAAGGACGTGGTCAATCTCACCGACAGACGGCGGAGTATTTTCGGCGCTATGCTGGCCGGCTTTTTTCGGCGGCTCTGGCTGTCGCTGACCCATCGAATCCCCGCAGACGCCGAGTGCGTCCCCGAACAGCCGGAACACAATCCCATCATGCGGCTTACAGATGAAGAAGGGATGAAGAAAGTATCCGAGATGCTGAACATCGACCCCAATGCCGATTTGTGGCAGGATTTCGAGTTTAAACGGCTGGCGGCTCTCTACCGTCTGCTGAAGTCGGAGGGCTACGCCCTGCGGCTGGCTCCATTCCCGGTCCCCTCTACAAGAGAGTGCCCGGACTTCACCTATGAGGATACCGCACAGGACAAAGACAAGAAGAACGTAGCTTAGGCGTTCACCCAGAGGGGCTGTGATGAAAGACTCACGGCCCCCCTTCTGACTTTTTTGGAGGAAACCTATGGAAGAATCGACAATGACGCAAAATCAGGCCGTCCCACAGCGGTTTTACGCGCTGGAGCAGCTCACCGACCGGGCACAGACCATCCGCCTGATTGCGGACGCGCTGCAAGTCTACCGGGGGCAGGTGGCCCAGCAGCTGGATGCGGGTGAACAAGCACAGGCCTATGACATTTATCAAGTATTGGAGCGGCAGCGGGACACTTTGGCGGAATTGCTGCGCTCCACCCGGCCTTTTCTCATGGAACTGGAGCACCCGCTGGCCGTCTCTGTGGGCGCCCTTGCCGGGCAGCTGTCCGCCTTCCGGTTGATGACCAAAGACTACAGCAAGTTGACGGCGGTGCTGAAGCAGTTTGCGAACAGTCTGCCCAACAACCAGACCACCAATGCCGCTGTCATCGGCCGCCTGATGAACAATGTCCGCATGGGCTATTACCCCACCGATTTGGACCATGTGGACCTCATTACCCGGGGTATCGCCTTCCCCAGCGGCGTGACCACCAATCTGCTGGACCCCTGCTGTGGAACCGGTGCCGCCCTTCGGAAGATGGCCATGGGGAATAACTGCTTCTGCTATGGCATCGAACTGGACCGCAGCCGCGCGGAGCAGGCACAGGACCAGCTCCACCGCGTAGGTTTTGGCAGCTTCTTCGGGTCTTACATCAGCCCCGGGGCATTCCACGTTGTCTTTCTCAACCCACCCTATCTGTCCGTCCTGTCAGAAAAGGGCGGACGGAGCCGGGATGAGAAGCGGTTTTTGCTGGAGAGCATTCCCGCGCTGACCTGGGGAGGGCTGATGGTCTACATCGTCCCGTACTACCGGATGACCGAGGACATTTGCCGGGTGTTCTGCGACAACTTTGAACAGGTGTCCATCCACCGTTTTCTGGATGGGGAGTTCAAAAAATTTAAGCAGGTGGCGGTCATGGGACTGCGCCGGCACAGAACCGACGGCAGTATCGAGGCAGAAAAGCTGTGCGAGGCCGCGTCCCACCCGGAGCGCCTGCCCACGCTGGACGCTCTGGAGACCGGGCGCTATGTCCTGCCCGCTTCGCCTCTGAAGGTGGAAAACTTCCGGGGCGCGGAGTTCAATGAGGACGAATTGGCCCGGCAGTTGAAGGCGTCGGCCAGCTTTGACCGGCTGTTTGCCAAGAGCAAGCTGGACAGCGAACCAAAATCTCCGCCGCTCCCCCTGAGTATTGGCCAGGTAGGGCTGATCGGAGGCTCCGGGCTTATCAATGGCCTGATGGAGTGCGACTATCCCCATATCATCAAGGGGCGCATCGTCAAAGAGAAGCGTACCACCTCCCAGGAGAACCGCTCCCAGGAGGGACATCTGATCTCCACCGAGTATCAGGAGACCGTCTCCAATCGGATGATCTTCAATCTGCTTACGCGAAATGGCTTTATATCATTGGCGTAGCCAATTTTAGGAGGAATGAACATGCCTACTACAAACATGCTGGGCCGATTTAGACCTGGTCGCTTAGTCGCTACCCCCGCTGTTCTTGAGGTGGTGCCGCGAAACGAATTGATGAATGCTTTCTACCGGCATTTGCGTTGTGACTGGGGCGACACCTGCGACCATGACAGGAATCTCAATAGCCAAGCTCTATTGACCGGAGACCGCCTGTTCTCTGTCTATCACTCTGCCAATGACATCAAGTTCTGGATCATCACTGAGTCTGACCGCTCCGCCACCACTATTTTGCTGCCGGAGGACTACTGACATGGCTGTTGTAATTGATTTTTCCTCATTAACTGGAGAACTGCACAAAGTATCCGAAACGCTGGTGGACCAAGAGGCCCGTGAGGAGCTCAATCCATATCTGCTGAATGTCATTCTGCCCATGTTGATGCGGGGAGAGTACCCCAGATTGAAGGACATCGACTTTGAGCAGTTTGAGCAGTACGATCCACCAGAACTGGTTGACTATGTTGAGACAAGCGCCAGGCGAACATATGAGTTGATTGGCATCAACCATAGCCTGTGCGGACTTGCACCCTCCTGCGTAAAAACGCAGGCATTTCTATAGGGAGGTAGTTTTACATGGCCGATTACGGAATCGAGTACCCCATGCAGAGCCTCTATATCGCAAAGACCTTTTATGACCACGGCCGTCTGGATCATCTGATGGAGAATTTGTACTATAACATCACGGTCTCCTGGGATGAGCTGGGCTGGATCGAAATGGCGTCGGTGGAGAGCGTATTTGCTGACAGCCGCTGCTATCAGCAGGAGGGGCGCAGAGTGATGGCCAATACATATGAGCCGGATAGAATTACCTACGTCCTCCGAGACCCGCTCCTGACCCGCTATGATGATTTGTGCCGGAAGCTGGAAATGCGGACAGGCATCACGCCGGTGGAAAATCAGTTTGCCAGAGAATTGGAATCCGCGATCCATCGGAATTTGCGGTTTAATAATTACCACTATGACTATTGCTGGAAGGACAGCACAAAGGACAGGAAGGGCACGAAAATCGTCCTGTTTCTGTTTGAGGAATTTTCGGCCTACTATGAGGTGGCAGACGCTTTGTTCACCATTTTAGACTTCTGTAAGGCGAATATCCCCTGGCTGGAGGCCGCGCTTGCGGAGGCAGAGAAGGACAAGGTGATCCCGCTGCCCATACGGGCCGTACCGGAAAAGGAGGCCGCATAATGAACCCTTCAAACGATATCCGAATCTGCATTTCTCCCTCGCAGGGAAAAATTATAATCGAGGAGCAGGATGGGCCGGTGACGACCCGGAAAGAGGTTGACCAGCAATCTCTGATCAGCTGCTTCAAAAACAGCCTGCGGACAGATGACCCGGGCTTCTCCAGCGGATTCCTGCCGCTGAACTGCCTGTCCGTCTGGCAAGGCAACGAGGGCAAGCGTTTTGTGCTGTGGCATCCCAAGCTCTACGCTGACATGACCCTGTACGATACTCCCTATCCGCATTTCCCCATCCCCCGCATGGTCTTCGGGTTTTCTGTGGATCAAGCGGGAACGGTGAGCCAGTGCCGTATTGGAGTTGTGGCAGACGAGACGCCCACCCCGGAAACGGTGATGTACCACTACCCGTTTTCCAATGTCAGCGAGGGGAGCGGCCACCTGTGCGTGGGCGTTAATACGATGCCTACCTACAAAAAGCTCCACAAGGCGGTGAATCTGCCCGCGTTCCTGCTCAGTATCCCGAACAATATGCACTCCTATTACAAGACCCACAACAAGCTGGGCCTGGAGTACCGGGAGCTGATGGAGCACCTGAAGGACAAAGACCCGTCTTACTACTACACAGACATTCTGATCCCAAACGGTCAAACGCTGAGAAAATTTATTCAGGAATAAGGAGGTTTCTCTATGTGGCAAAAGACACCGGAAGAACTGCGCCAGGCGCTGGTCGCTCCATTCTCCAATGGGGATATCGAGTGGCGGGTTTCGGCAACTTCGCAGGACAAATCAAAAGGGCTTGCCGTCCCCTATGTCACCAACCGGGCCATCCAGAACCGGCTGGACAGCACCGTGGGGATCGACGGCTGGCAGAACGAGTTCAGGCCCTGGAAGGATGGGAAAGCCCAGCTGTGCGGAATCTCCATCTATTTCCACGAACAAAAGCAGTAGCTGACCAAGTGGGACGGCGCTGATGACAGCGACTTTGAATCTGTGAAAGGCGGCCTCAGCGACAGCATGAAGCGGGCCGCTGTGGAATGGGGCGTGGGCCGATACCTCTACGGCATGACTCAAATTTGGGTCAAAATTGTTCAGCGGGGCAAAGGTTTCTTTATCGTGGATGAGGAGCAGCCCAAGCTGGACAAGGCTCACGAGGACTGGGTGCGGAAAATTCAGGCGAAACAATCTCCCCAGCCCCAAGGCGGGCGGGGCCAGCCGACGGCTCCAGGCCCGGCCCAGCCGAAGCAGCCGCAGCAGACCAGCCAATCTGGTCCCGCTCCGGCTCCAGCACCCCAACCGCAGGCTCCAAAAACGCCTGGAGGAATCTCCGGGCTTCGGGACGGTTCCTACCTGGTGTGCGGCGCGGTACTCAAACCCACCGTCAACGGAGACTCCCGCATGAATGTTCAGCTTCAAACGGCCAACGGCCAGAAATTCCAGGCATATACCCACGGCCCGGATACCAAGCTGGCCCCCGGCGTGATCATTTACAATGTGAAAGTGAGCATCCGGAACAGCGGCGGCCTCACCTTCTATGTGCTGGACGCCTATGAACTCGCAGCCGATACCGCCGGGCAGGCGGCCTGACAGAAAGGAGAACGCAGCATGATCCAGCCAGTTAAAAAGCTCCGCATTCTTTCGCTGACAGTAAAGGGCTTCAAGGGCTTTTCCGAGGAGACGGCTTTTACCTTCGGCGACCTGAACACCATCACCGGTCACAACGGCCAGGGAAAAAGCAGCATTGCAGACGCCATCGCCTTTGCCATTACCGGCGTCTCCTTCTACGGCGGCAGCAGGCTTGACCACCTGTACCACAAAAACACCAGGGACATTTCAGTCGTCATGGAGTTTTCGGATGAGAGCGGCGCTGTGCGCCGTCTCTTCCGCAGCCGCGTGAACGACAACATGGACATATTTCTGGATGAGCGGCGCATGACTCAGCGGGACCTCACGATCATGTTCGGGGAACGCGACCTGTTTCTCTCTATGCTCAATCCACGCTACTTCATCGACATTTTGGGAGCCAAGGGCCGTGACCTGTTGGAGCGGTATCTGCCGGACATTCCCAAGGAGACGATCCTGGCCAGCCTGAGCGAGCATAACCAGGCATTGCTGGAGGGACAGGACTTTCTTTCCGCTGAGGCGTTTGCCCAAACACTCCGGGAGGAGATCGCCCAACTGAAGCGGGACGCCATCTACACCCAGGCGCTCGCTGATACCCAGGCCCGGATCGACACGCTGAAAAAGGAGGTATCCCGCCAGAAATACATCGTCGCCGGTCTGAAACCAGGGGTACAGTGCCCCATGTGCAAGCAGACGGTGACCGAGGCCACCCTTCCGAAAGTGAAGCAGGAGTTCCAGACCTCTGTGGATAACCTGTCCCGCCAGGGAAAGGAGCAGATAGAGCAGTTTACCCAGCTGAAAACTCTGGACGATAAGGCGAAAGCTGTTTTTAACCAGTTCCAGCAGGACGACATTGCCAAAGCGGAGCGCACTCTGGCCGCTCTGAAGGCCAGCCGCGATGCTGCTGTGGAGAATGCGCAGCAAAAAAACGCCCAGCGCCAGCAGGAGATCGACCGGCTCCATGCAGAAATTCAGAACACTGAATTGGACTTGGAGTGCGGCCTGCTCTCTCCCGCAGAGTGTGAGCGGCTCCGCCAGGTCAACAGCGAGCTTGTAAAGCTTGCCGCTGAGATCGAAGTTCTGTCCAGCCAGAGTACAGAGCTGCCCGCCGGCCAGACGGAGAGACTGGAACAGATATGCTCTTTGTATGCTTCTGTGACGGGCATTGAGATTCCTCCTTTCCTCCACAAAAGCGGGGTATATGATAGTTGCTTTAGACACAAAGAAAATTTAATCTTTTAATTGTGCTATTAGTTCTTCAAATGCTGAACCCTCACGAAGAAATGCGTATTCTTCATTGTTGGCTAACTCATTGGTAATAGTTTCTTTTAGTTTGCTCGAAAAAAATGTAGAATCGCTACCATTTGCATTACGATATAACTGGTAATCCTGCGTGTTCCATTCTTTTTTCATGGCGGGCAACATTTTTTGAAGAATAGCCAGACTTCTATCCTTATCTTTTTTTGTTAAGGCAAGCTGCAAATGGACATTGTAGCACATCCACTCTGGTAAACAAAACTGACGGGTAACGGCTTCATACATATCTGCGAAAAAGTTTGCATCATTTTCCCGTTTTTCCTGTAATGCGATTTCAAACATATTCGCCAAAGCGGTCTGTATATCGGTTACACCTTTAAGTACCCGATGTTCCCAGATTTTTTCTGCATCCTGGTATCGTTCCTGTCGCTGATAAAGGATAGCTAAGTGTTCTTCTTTGTCTATTGTGGAAAACGGCAATAAATTTATTAGCTCCTCTGCCTTTGAAAAATCTTCTCGATTTCGTGCGTAGGAAATCAATATACTGATTGCGGTGTCCCTTATTTCCGGGATTTCACTTGTGGCTAAACGCTTGTAAAATTTTTCATATTTTTCCCGGTATTGCTCAATTTCAGACACGTTGAAAAGAGTAAGCCCTCCCTCTAAATAAAGGATGACCGAATATATCAATTTTTCACAGGTGGGATATTCATGTATTTTGTTGATTGCTTTTTGGAAAGCGGTATCATAGCCCTGCTCCTGAACCGTCTTATTGACTTCATTAACAAAATTTTCAATCTCTATATCTGTTAAATCGTCATTAAAAGACATTAACGTGTTCAAGTCGATTTTAAGCAAACGTGCTAACGCCGGTAAAAGGGTTATATCGGGATAAGTGCTGCCTTTCTCCCACTTATTTACAGCGGGCGTAGATACACCTAAGAAGTCAGCAATTTGCTCTTGCGTCAAAGATAATTCTTTCCGCTTTTCCCGAATAATCTGATTGATTTTCATAGCGAACCTCCTTTGTATTTATGTCCTTATGATAGCAGAGTAGGCTTTAAGGAACAATAGAGCTGTTGTTAAATTGCTGATTGAAAAAATTAACCAAAAGTTAAAAACGGAATAGTGAGCTGTTGTCTTGTAA
>CANSXE010000004.1 GCA_947650875.1 uncultured Bacillota bacterium
GTTGGTAGCACTTTTTTTGCTTCTTTTCCCTGTATGCCCTTGTCAAGTGATGTTTACCATAGTATAAAAAACTTAAAAAAGCAAGCGATTTATCTGCTGCGTCTCAGCAGCTCACAGGTCATCTCATACACCCGCCGGACAGAGGACACGTTCAGCCGCTCCTGGTGGGAGTGGATGTCCCGAAGCTCCGGGCCGGCGGAGACCACATCCAGGCCGGGGATTTTCTCCACAAACAGGCCGCACTCCAAGCCGCCATGGGTGCCCTGGATCACGCCATCTCTTCCGCTGACCGTCTTATAGGCCGCCAGAACGTCCTCCCGCAGGGCGGACTGCCGGTTGTACTGCCAGCCGGGGTAGTCCCCCCGCTGGGTGACAGTCCCCCTCGCACTGCCCACAATGGCCCGCACCTTCTGTACCGCCATAGCCTTCTGGGAAGCGATGGAGGAGCGGACAGAGACACTGAAATGGAGCCCGTCCTCCTCCATTCCCATCACGCCCAGATTCATGGAGGTCTGCACCAGTCCCGGAAAATCCACGCTCATGGCCTGGACCCCCTGAGGCAGGGCCAGCAGGGTGCGCAGCATCCGAAACGTGACTTTGCCGGACAGAGCGCTGTTCAGCTCGGTCTTTTCGCACCTCAGCGCGATACCGCTGTCGCAGCCGGCGTACTCATTTTTCAAAATGCCGCCGAACGCCCGGATAAATTCCTCAAAATCCCCCGCCCGGTCCGCCGGAACGGCCACCTCAGCCCGGTTTTTGGGGCAGATCACATTGTCAAACCTGCCGCCCCGGATGTCGCCCAGTCTCAAACCCTGAATGCGCTCCATCGCGCTGTACAGCACACGGACCATCGTCTGGTTGGCGGACGCCCGTCCCCTGTGAATCTCCGTCCCCGAGTGACCGCCCAGCAGACCGTCCAGGATAACGGCATAGCCGGTCTCCCCGTTCAGCCCGCTCCGGCTCCCCGCCAGAAAACAGTCCAGCCGTACCCCTCCGGCACAGGAGACGGTAAATACTCCCTCCTCCTCTGAATCCAAATTGAGCAGCTTTCTCCCCTTCAGGTCGGCGCAGTCCAGGGCGCGGGCGCCGTCCATGCCGGTCTCCTCGTCCACGGTAAACACCGCCTCCAGCGGAGGGTGGGGCAGGGTATTGTCGGCCAAAATGGCCAGGATCATGGCCACGGCAATCCCGTCGTCCCCGCCCAGAGAGGTCCGGTCCGCCCAGACCCACTCCCCGTCGGTAACCAGGTCCAGCCCCTCTGAGGACATGTCCTTGGGGCAGTCCTCCGTTTTCACACACACCATGTCGATATGGCCCTGAAGAATAACCGGTTCAGCCCCCTCGTAACCGGGGGTGCCCTCCTTCCAAATGACCACATTGTTTACCGCGTCCTGCCGCCAGCGCAGGCCCAGCTCCCGGGCAAAACGGACACACAGGTCACTGATCTGCCTGGTGTTGCCGCTGCCGTGGGGGACAGAGCAGAGCATTTCAAAGTATGCAAACACATTTTGGGGCTCCAGCCCGGATAACACCGCCATATCACTGTTCTCCTCGCACCAAAATAACCGTCCCATTCCTCCGGCAGGACAGCCGCCGCCTATACGTGGTAGCAGCCCCCGCCGATAAACTCCCGCATCAGGGAGGTCTTGGGTACGTTGTCCGCCGGAATGGGCAGGAAGTAGTTCAGGAATTTCAGCAGCCGCTTGGCTTCCACATACTCCTCGCTGTCCCGGGGGACGCCGAAGAGCAGGGGCTGAACATAGGGCTTCAGCAGGGCTGTCTCGTAAATCAGGGCCGAGTTAAAGATCACATCCGCACTGTCCTGGAAGGGGAAAATGTTGTTTTCCTCCCCCCGCCGGACCGAGGGCCACATCCGGATGGTTGCCTGGGCGCTGTGTCCCCGGGTCCGGGCATCCCGCTCGATCCGCCGGAGAAGGCGGGCATCGGTGGTGGGGATGCGGTTATGGTCGTCAACGTTCAGGGTGGAAAGACAGCTGATATAGATTTTATACTTGCTCTCCTTGGGCAGCGAGTGGGCAAACTGATCGTTGAGACAGTGGATGCCCTCAATGACCAGCACATCCCCCTCTCCCAGGGAGAGAAACGTGCCGTTGTACTCCCGGACGCCCTTCTTGAAGTTGTAGGTGGGCAGCTCCACCGTCTCGCCGTTCAGCAGCCGGACCATATCCTTGTTAAACTGCTCCACGTCCATGGCGCCCAGGCCCTCAAAGTCGTACTGTCCGTTCTCATCCCGCGGGGTATCCGCCCGGTTTTTAAAGTAGTTGTCCGTGGCGATGGCGTGGGGCCGCAGGCCGCAGGCCCGCATCTGGGTAGACAGCCGGTGGGAAAATGTGGTCTTGCCGGAGGAGGACGGCCCCGCAATCATCACAAACCGGACCTCTTTCCGGGCGGCAATTTCAGCGGCGATATCTCCGATCTTCTTCTCCATCAGGGCCTCATAGGCCAGAATAAGGGGGGTGGCATTGCCCTGGGAGACGGTGGTGTTCAGCTCTCCCACATTGGACGCGTTCAGTCCCTCGGCACGCAGGTTGGACTCATACAGCTCCCGGAAAACCTTTCTTGAGGGGCGGAAATCCCCCAGCTGATTGGGGTCTTTCTGTGCAGGCAGGCGCAGAACAAAGCCGTTTTCAAACGGCTCCAGGGCAAAACAGCGGACATAGCCGGTATCGGGCACCATGTAGCCGTAAAAGTAGTCCACAAAGCCGTCCAGAGAGTAGACATTGACATGGGAGTTGACCCGGAAGCTGAGCAGCCGGGCCTTGTCGTCCATGCCGGCCTGACGGAACAGCTCCACGGCGTCGTCTGTACTGAGGGTCCGCTTCTCAATGGGCAGCGCCTGGGCGGACAGCTCCCGCATCCGCTCCTCCACCCGCTCCAGCAGAGCCTTGTCCAGAGAGAATCTGCCCCGGGCCAGGATAAAGAGTGCGCTGCTGAGGGAGAACTCCACAGACAGCCGCTCCACATTCTCCCGTCCCGCCACATCATAAAAGGCCTTCAGCATCAGAAATACCGCGCTGCGCTCATAGGTCTGGATGCCGGGCTTTTCTTGGGCCGTGACCATTTTCAGCGAGCAGTCCCGGTCCAGAACCTTATGGAGCTCGCAGAGCTTCCCCTCCCGGTTGACCAGCAGAATGTCGCAGGGGAACCGATCCTGAAAGTCCGCCGCGACGGTACGGTAGGTCGTCCCATAGGGATAAGTATATTCCTTTCCGTCCACAGTAACCTTTACCATTCTCTTTTCTTCCATCGGATAGCCTCCTCTATAACATAATCGTCCAATCAGAGACGGGTGCTGCACTTCCAGCGTCCTCTGCGCTCTCCCATCCGCTTATTTGGCGGTCTCCCGCTGGAACTTGGCCAGATAGGCGTTCTGGAGCAGCTTTATGCGCTCCGGGTCCCTGCCGCCCACAGGGATATTGTCGATGGACTCCACCTTCATACACAGGGCGCTGGAGCTGGTGACGATCACTTCGTCTGCGTTCATCAGCTCCACCATGGAGAAGGGCTCCTCCCGCACCGGGATACCGTGCTCCCCGGCCAGGGCCAGCAGGTGCTTGCGGGTGATGCCGGGGAGGATCAGCTCGTCGGTGGGAGCGGTGCGCAGCACGCCGTCCTTTAAAATGGAGATGTTGCTGTGGGCGCACTCGGTCACCCGGCTGCCCCGGTGGAGCACCGCCTCGTCACAGCCAGCCTCTGCCGCCCGCTGGTTGGCCAGCACGCTGGGAATCAGGTTCAGCGTTTTGATATTGCACAGCTTGAAGCGGTTGTCCTCCAGGGAGATGAGCTTATAGGGCTTCTCCATGGACTTCATGGTGTGGGGCTTCACATAGGCCATCAGAGCGGGCTCCACCTCCGCACCGGGGAACACATGGTTCCGGGGGGCCACCCCCCGGGAAACCTGCCAGTACAGGAAGTGGATGGGGGACTCCTCCGCCGCGTCGATCACCTTCTGAAGCTCCGCCTTCACCTGCTCCCGCTCCATCTTGAAGGGGATTTCCAGCAGACGCAGGCTGTTGTACATCCGGTCCAGGTGGTCCTCAATGGCGAAGGGGATGCGGTTGGCCACACAGGTGGCCTCGTAGATGCCGTCGCCAAAGTAGAGGGCCCGGTCGTTCATGGGCACCTTCATCTCCTCCAGAGGGCCGATCTCGCCGTTGTAATAACCAACATTTTTCCACATAAGTCTTTCCTCCATATTCTATATTGTCTCAATAGACGCTGTTTCTTCTCTCCTCATAGACCTGGCAGGCTTTCCGGATCACCCAGGCGCACAGGGCGCCGATGACCGCACCCACCAGCACATCGCTGGGGTAGTGAACGCCTACATACAGCCGGGACAGCCCCATCAGCACAGCCAGCACCGGAGCGGCGACCCGCCCCCATTTCCAGGGCAGAGCCCGCAGCCAGACCATTCCGGCAGCAAAGGCGGCGCAGGTGTGTCCCGAGGGAAAGGAATTGGGGTCCTTCTCCGTCACCAGCGGGTCAATGGGCCAGACTGTCCAGGGCCGGGCCCGTTCCACCAGGGGCTTAATGGTAACATTGGTCACCAGCAGCCCCAAAATCATGGCGCCCAGAGCCAGCGCCCCCGCCTTTCTGGTCGGTTTATAGACCAGCATCGCCAGAGACAAGGCAATCCACAAAATGCCCGCGTCACCCAGCTTGGTATACACCGACACAATGGGGTCCAGCCAGGCCATATGTATCCCCTGAATGGCCACCAGCAGCTGCCCGTCCATCTGAAGCAAGCTCTCCAACATGAAAAAACCTCCCTTGACCCTTCTTACAAACTATACTATAATAATAGAGCTTTTTTCCAGCAAGTCAACATTTATTTTCGGAGGTCTCTCTTTTTGAAACAAATCCTCTGTCTCGCCAACGAGCCTTGGTCCAACCGGCTCCCGGGGCGTACTCAGCAGATTGTCTCCCGCCTGCGTGACGCCCAAATCTTATACTTTTTTCCCGCTCAAACCCCGTGGGACAAGTCCTTTCTGCACAAGGGCCGGCAGGTACGGCCCAACGTGATTGCCCGCGCCCTGCCCCCTATCCGCTTCCCCATCCCGGAGCGAAGCCGCCGCCTGTTCCGTATGGCCTGGAATAAAATCAGCCGCTTTATAGAGGAGGAGACCGCCCGCAGGCACTTCAACCAGCCGCTGCTGTGGACTGCGCACCCCCACCACATCCACCTTGTAGACCGGCTGGAGTACAGCGCCCTGGTCTACGACTGCGACCGGGTGTGGGACGGTCTTCCCGTCCACTGGGAGGGCAGTCTGGCCCAGGCGGCGGATGTGGTTTTTGCCGCTTCTCCCCTGCTGTGTGACCGGCTGTCCCCATGCAGCTCCAACATTGCCCTGCTGCCCAACGGGATCAATCTGCCCCTGTTCAGCGCCGGCACCCGCCGTCCCGACCCCATGCCGGGGGTAACCGCCCCCATTTTCGGCTGGGCGGGGGCCATTCGGGCGGGTCTGGACCTGTCCCCCGTGCTCTATGCCGCCCAGGCCCGGCCTGACTGGGGTTTCCTCCTGCTGGGATCGGTGGACAAAAACAATCCTTTTCTGCGCCATCTGAACAAGCTGTCCAACGTGTTCCTTACCGGGCCCAGGCCGGCGCCGGAGGTGCCCGACTGGCTCTTCCGCTGCCAGGCACTGCTGGACCTGCCCCGTACCGACCTGACCTTTGACGAGGTAGTCTCCCCCCGGCTGTACGAGTACCTGGCCACCGGCAAGCCGGTGGTATCCATGCTCTGGCCCGACCAGGTGGAGCAGTTCCCCGACGTGGTCTACGCCGCCCACGACCTGGAGGAGTTCGTCACCCTCTGCGCCCACGCCCTGGAGGAGGCCCCCGGCCTGGCCCACCGGAGGATGGAACGGGCCGCTTCTGCCGCCTGGCCCGTCCGGGTAGCCGAGGTAGAGCGTATCCTGACCACCGCCGGACTGCTTTAACTCCCTCTCTTGCTTCACTTTTGTGTCGTTTTTTGCCTTTTTCTTGTACAAACATACGAAAATATTTCTTCCTCTTGCCAAACCCGGTTTCTTCCTATAAAATGGGATTCAGGACAACAGAAGGGGGTCTCCGCTATGCCTTTTTTCTCCGGCTTCCGCTTTCAGGATTTTCACGGCCCCGCTCTGTCCAAAATCCCCCTCTAACCATCTATCAGGCTGTCTGTACCGCAGATAGCCTGAAACTTTTTCTCAAAGGAGTGCTTTAATGAAAAAAGTAGCCGTTATCATGGGTTCCGACAGCGACTGGCCGGTAGTCAAAGGGGCCTGTGCCCAGCTGGAGGAGTTCGGCATCCCCTACGAGGCCCACATTCTCAGCGCCCACCGCACCCCCTCCGCCGCCGCGGAATTTGCAAAAACTGCCCGGGCCAACGGCTTCGGTGTGCTCATCTGCGCCGCCGGCATGGCCGCCCATCTGGCCGGGGCCTTCGCCGGCAATTCCACCCTGCCGGTAATCGGCATCCCCATGAAGGGGGGCGCCATGGACGGCCTGGATGCCCTGCTGGCCACTGTCCAGATGCCCAGCGGCATCCCCGTGGCCACCGTGGCCATCAACGGGGCCAAAAACGCCGCCGTGCTGGCCGCCCAGATTCTGGCCGTCTCCGACGACGCCCTGGCCGTCAGGCTGGACCAGGCCCGGGAGAAAATGGCGGAGCAGATTGCTGAAAAAGAGACCAAGCTCCAGGCGGAGCTGAAGGGCTGAAATTACCGTATCAATCCACAATTTAATTAATTTTTTGGAGGAATTTATCATGGAAAAGAATCTCGTTTATACCGGCAAGACCAAGAACGTCTACGCGCTGGACAACAGCAACTATCTGCTCAAGTTTAAGGACGACTGCACCGGCAAGGACGGCGTGTTTGATCCCGGCGAGAACTCCGTGGGCCTGACCATCGAGGGCGTGGGCGACGTGAACCTGCGCATGTCCATCTACTTCTTTGAGAAGATCAACGCCGCCGGCATCAAAACCCACTTCGTCTCCGCCGACCTGGAGAACACCACCATGGAGGTCCTGCCCGCCAAGGTCTTCGGCCACGGCCTGGAGGTCATCTGCCGCCACAAGGCGGTGGGCTCCTTCATCCGCCGGTACGGCGAGTATATTGAGGAGGGCGCCGACCTGCCCGCCTATGTGGAGACCACCTTCAAGAACGACGACAAGGGCGACCCCCTGGTCACCAAGGACGCCCTGGTGGCCCTGGGCGTGATGACCGAGGCCCAGTACGACGACATTAAGGACATGACCCAGAAGATCACCAAGATCGTGGCCGACGACCTGAAGGAGAAGGGCCTGGTCCTCTACGACATCAAATTTGAGTACGGCTACGACCCCGACGGCAAGGTGATGCTCATTGATGAGATCGCCTCCGGCAACATGCGGGTGTACAAGGATGGACAGTATATCGACCCCATGACCCTGTCCAAGCTGTTTTTCGCGTAAGTTTACCCCAATTCTTTGCCGTGTTCCCGCCCCCCGCGGGGGGCGGGAATCACAAAAAAATTTTCCGCTTGAGAAAAACAGCGAATTGGGATCAATTCTAAGGAGGACAAGCATACATGGGTGGCTTTTTCGGAGCCGTCTCCACACAGGACGTCTCCCTTGACATCTTTTTTGGAGTGGATTACCACTCCCACCTGGGCACACGCCGGGGCGGCATGATTATCCACGACGCCAGGGACGGCTTCCAGCGCCAGATTCACTCCATCGAAAACACCCCCTTCCGCACCAAGTTTGAAAAGGACCTGGCAAAATTCCACGGCTGCGCCGGCATCGGCTGCATCAGCGACACCGACCCCCAGCCCCTGCTGGTCCGCTCCCACCTGGGACTGTACGCCATCACCACCGTGGGCATCATCAACAACGCCGAGGAACTGGTGGACCAGTACTTTTCCGACCACGGCCACCAGTTTATGGCCATGAGCTCGGGCAAAGTCAATTCCACCGAGCTGGCCGCCGCCCTGATCAACCAGAAGGACAACCTGGTTGACGGCATCCTCCACGCCCAGCAGGCGGTGGCGGGCTCCCTCACCCTGCTCATCCTCACCGCCGACGGGGAGATTATCGCCGCCCGGGACCGGGTGGGCCGTCTGCCCGTCCTCATCGGCAGGGGGGAAAAGGGCCACTGCGTCTCCTTCGAGTCCTTCGCCTACCACAAGCTGGGCTACGAGGACGCCTACGAGCTGGGCCCCCGGGAGATTGTCCGCATCCGGGCCGACGGCTTCGACGTCCTCTCCCCCCCCGGCGAGGAGATGAAAATCTGCGCCTTCCTCTGGAGCTACTACGGCTACCCCAACTCCAACTACGAGGGGATCAACGTGGAGGTCATGCGCTACCGCAACGGCGCCATCATGGCCCGGAGCGAGCGGGAGCGGGGTGTCCTGCCCCAGGTGGACTATGTGGCCGGTGTCCCCGACTCGGGCATCCCCCACGCCATCGGCTACGCCAACGAGAGCGGCAGCCACTTTGCCCGGCCCTTTGTAAAATACACCCCCACCTGGCCCCGTTCCTTCATGCCCGCCAATCAGAACGTGCGCAATCAGGTGGCAAAAATGAAGCAAATCCCCGTCCCGGAGCTGATCGAGGGCAAAAAGCTGCTCTTTGTGGACGACTCCATCGTCCGGGGCACCCAGCTGCAGGAGACGGTGGACTTCCTCTACGAGTCCGGGGCCAAGGAGGTCCACATGCGCTCCGCCTGCCCCCCCATCATGTACAGCTGCAAGTACCTGAACTTTTCCCGGGGAAACTCCGACATGGACCTCCTTGCCCGGCGGACCATCCAGGAGCTGGAGGGCGACGAGGGCCAGAAGCATGTGGCGGAGTACGCCGACGCCTCCACCCAGCGGGGCGGCTGTATGCTGAAGGCCATCTGTGAGAAATTCGGCTTCGACTCCCTGGGCTACCAGTCCCTGGACGGCCTTCTGGAGGCCATCGGCATCGACAAGGACCGGGTGTGCACCTACTGCTGGTCGGGGAAGGAATAATTTCTGTAGGGACGCTTCATGAAGCGTCCGCAGAGCAGCCACAAAAGGGCGGACACATCGTGAAGTCCGCAGAGCAGCTACAAAAGGGCGGACGCATCGTGAAGTCCGTAGAGCAGCCACAAAAGGGCGGACGCATCGTGATGCGTCCCTACTATAATGATCGGAGGATCTTTCCATGGAAAATTCCCATTCCGCTTCCTACGCCGCCGCCGGTGTGGACATTGAGGCCGGCTACAAGGGCGTACAGCTGATGAAAAAGCACGTGGCCCGCACCATGATTCCCGGCGTGGTCAGCGGCATCGGCGGCTTCGGCGGCCTGTTTGCCCCCGACCTGTCCGGGATGAAGGAGCCGGTGCTGGTCTCCGGCACCGACGGCGTGGGCACCAAGATTCGTCTGGCCCAGCTGCTGGACAGGCACGACACCATTGGCATCGACTGCGTGGCCATGTGCGTCAACGACATTATTTGCTGCGGTGCTAAGCCCCTGTTCTTCCTGGACTACATCGCCATCGGCAAAAACGAGCCCGAGAAGGTGGCCGCCATCGTCTCCGGCGTGGCCGAGGGCTGCGTTCAGTCGGGCTGCGCCCTCATCGGCGGCGAGACCGCCGAGCACCCCGGCCTGATGGCCCCCGAGGACTACGACCTGGCCGGCTTCGCCGTGGGCGTGGTGGACCGTGAGAAGATCATCGACGGCTCCAAGGTGGCCGAGGGCGATGTCCTCATCGGACTGACCTCCTCCGGGGTCCACTCCAACGGCTTTTCTCTGGTGCGCAAGGTCTTTGACATCGAACACGCCGACCTGACCACCCCCATGGATGAGCTGGAGGGAAAATCCCTGGGCGAGGCCCTGCTGGCCCCCACCAAGCTCTATGTAAAGCCCGTTCTGGCCCTCATCGATGGCGGGATTGACCTCCACGGTGCCAGCCACATCACCGGCGGCGGCTTCTACGAGAATATTCCCCGGATGCTGCCCGAAGGGCTGTCCGCTTTCCTGATGGGGGACAAGCTGCCCCATCTGCCCATCTTTGAGTTGATTCAAAGTCGGGGAGATATCCCCGAACGGGACATGTACAACACCTTCAACATGGGCCTGGGCATGGTGCTGGCCGTCCCCGAGGACCAGGAGCAAAAGGCGCTGGACATCCTCCGCGCCGCCGGAGAGGACGCCAATACCATCGGCGTGGTGGGCAAGGGCCGCCACGGCGTAGTAATCGGAGCTAATATAGGTACAATCGAATGAAAAAAATCGCTGTGTTAGTATCCGGGGGCGGGACCAATTTACAGGCCCTCATCGACGCCCAAAACCGGAGAGAGATCAACGGCGGGGAAATTGGCATGGTGGTCTCCTCCAGCCCGGAGGCCTACGCCCTGGAGCGAGCCAAACAGGCCAATATTCCGGGTTACATCCTGCCCAGGAAGAATTGGCCCTCCAATCAGGCCTATACCAAGGCCCTGGTGAGTCTTCTTCAGGAGATGGGGGCAGACATGGTGGTGCTGGCGGGCTTTATGACTATCCTCACCGAGGAGATTGTCCAGGCCTACCCCAACAAAATTCTCAACGTCCACCCCGCCCTCATCCCCTCTTTCTGCGGGAAAGGGGCCTATGGTCTCCACGTCCATGAACAGGCCCTGGCCTACGGCGTGAAGGTCACCGGAGCCACCGTCCACCTGGTCACCGCCGAACCGGACGGCGGGCCTATCGTTCTGCAAAAGGCCATTGACATCCTGCCCTGGGACACCCCGGAGACCCTCCAGCGCCGGGTAATGGAGGAGTGTGAGTGGAAGCTCCTCCCCAAGGCGGTGGACCTGTTGTGCCGGGATAATCTGAAGGTAGAAGGACGCACCGTAAGAATCATAGGAGGACGTGTGATTGTATGATTGATCTGATGAAATACCTCTCGGAAAATTCCTACCCCGGCCGGGGCATCGTCCTGGGCCGCACCGCCGACAACAAAAAGGCGGCTATCGCCTACTTCATTATGGGCCGCAGCGAAAACAGCCGTAACCGGGTCTTCGAGAGCACTGAGGACGGCATCCGTACCAAGGCCTTTGACGAGAGCAAAATGACCGATCCCTCGCTGATTATCTACCACCCCGTCCGGCTGCTGCCCAACGGCCTGCTGGTGGTGACCAACGGCGACCAGACCGACACAATCGCTGACCACATCGCCCAGGGCCACTGCTACCGCCACGCCCTGAACACCCGGAAATTTGAGCCCGACGGCCCCAACTGGACCCCCCGCATCTCCGGCGTGATGAAGCCCGACGGGAGCTATAACCTGTCTATCCTCAAGAGCCTGGACGGCGACCCCTTCTGCTGCTGCCGGTACTTCTTCGAGTACGACAACCCCGTCCCCGGAACAGGACACTTCATCCACACCTATCAGGAAAATCTGGACCCTCTGCCCTCCTTCCAGGGCGAGCCCCGGCGGGTGGAAATCACCACCCTCACCAAGGCCCGCGAACTGGCCGACGCGTTGTGGGACAGCCTGAACGAGGACAACAAGGTGTCTCTTTACGTCCGTCTTATCGACCTGGCAGGCGGCGGAACGGACAGCTGTATCATCAATAAGAACCGTTGAAAGAAGGGTATTGCAATGGGTCTCTTTGACCGCTTCAAGAAACAGGACAAGCCCTCTGAGCCCAAGGTGGAAACCCCCGCCGCCCCGGAGACGGGGCTGATTGACTTCCACCCCTACGACACCGGCCTGGCCGAGTCTGTCCGGGCGCTGGAGGCGGACCTGCGAAAGCTGAACACCAACGGACGCCGGCCCTGCGGCCGGGACGAGTTCATCGCCCTGCTGGCGGGCATCGCCGCCCTGCGGAAGACCCCCGGCATCCCCGGGCCCAACGAATCGGGCCCCAACTACTTTATCACCCTGCCCAAATGCGCCGACCGCACGGCAGAAATGGCGTGCAAAGCCCACCTGAAGGAGATCTTCGGCATTACGGACCAGGCGTCCATGGTGGACTTCTGCAACCGGGAGCTCCGCTGCCACAGCCAGTATCTGGACTTCGAGGGCTTCTGGGAGGGCCGTCCTCCCTTCGACCTGTCTCAGCTCAACGGGGGCGCCCTGGAATTTTTCAAAGTAGCCCGGGACTTCTCCGCCCAGTTCTACCCCATCGTGGGCCACAAGGGCTACCTGGCCTGGGACATCTCCGAGTGCGTGGGTCACCTGCGGGCGGGGTACGCCTGCGGTCTGCTCTCCCGGGAGGAATTTGACGAGATGGCGGAGCACTGGATTGTCCAGGCCCAGATTTTCCGGGACTGGACTGACTTTGCCGTCAGCCTGGTGTGCGGCGAGCTGTACTGGGATTTCCGGGGCGGCTCCAAGCTGCCCGAGCTGAACAAGGGCCTGGAACTGTGGACCAAGCTGGTAAGCATGCTTTTGAACGACGGTGCCGCCTGGGCCAGCGGCCTGTGGTATGTCCCGCCCCGCAAGAAGGAGTTCGGGCTTTGGGCCCCGGAGTTTAAGCTGTATCTCACCGACTGGGAGGGCCCCAGCGGCTGCTTCGCCACCGACCACATCACCGTCCTGGGCAAAAAGGTGGGCTGGTGCTACCGGGAACAGCCCACCGAGGGCCGCCCCGACAGCGGCTGGCGGTTCTTCTCCGGGGAGGAGAGCGAGGATTATGTCAACGACGCCAAAAATACCGAGGTCTACGACCTGAACACCATCTGCAACTACGACCCGGATGTTCTGCCCCTGCTCAGCGCCCCTGTGGGCACCGCCTACATGCGGGGACCGGACGGGAAATTCCACGCGGAACAGTACACACCATCGGAGGACTGACATTATGTTAACCGGAAAGGAATTGGCCCGCACCTACTTCGACGGCCTGAAGGAGGCCTATCTTCGAGAGGGCGGCCAGGAGATGTGGGACCATTTCACCTCTGTCGCCCACGGGGCGGACCAGCGGGACCTGGACCGTCTCACCGCCCTCTACCCCGATATCCCGGAGAGCCTGGTAGAACTGCTCAAGCTGGCAGACGGCACCTATTACCGGGAGTACCCGGCGGACAAGGTGCTTCTCTACTTCCTGGGCTCCGACTACGAGGGCTACCCCTACTACCTGCTGTCCGCCCGGCAGATGGTTCAGAGCCGCCACGAAGCCAAAGAGTTCTTCGACTACTTCGTCACCCGGGAATATGACGACATCCCGGTGGACGAAGGTATCTGCGACGACCTGGACAAGCTGCACTGGCTCCACTTCTCCGACTGCTGCAACAACGGCGGAACCTCTCAGCTGTTCATCGACTTCTCCCCCTCCGCCAAGGGCAAAAAGGGCCAGGTGCTGCGGTTCCTCCACGACCCGGACGAGATGGTCATTGCGGCGGACAGCTTTGACGAGTATCTGCAAATGCTCATGGATAACGAATACGACTTCATCAATGAGGACACGGTGGAGGAATGACCTGTAGGGGCGGACATTGTCCGCCCGCCGGAACCCGGGCATTTATGAACGGGCGCACAATGTGCGCCCCTACACACGACCGAAAGGAGCGCGCAACATGACCGAACTGGAACTGAAATACGGCTGCAACCCCAACCAGAAGCCCGCCCGCATCTTTATGGAGCAGGGCGAGCTGCCCCTGGAGGTACTCAACGGCCGGCCGGGATATATCAACTTTATGGACGCGCTGAACTCCTGGCAGCTGGTAAAGGCCCTGAAGCAGGCCACCGGCCTGCCCGCGGCGGCTTCCTTCAAGCACGTCTCCCCCGCCGGCGCTGCCCTGGGCCTGCCCCTGAACGACACCGAGCGGCTGATGTACCTGGCCCCCGAGGGGGACCTCTCCCCCATCGCCTGCGCCTACATCCGGGCCCGGGGGGCCGACCGGCTGTGCTCCTTCGGGGACTGGGCGGCGCTGTCCGACCCCTGCGACGGCGACACCGCCCGCTTCCTGGCCGGTGAGGTGTCCGACGGTGTGATCGCCCCCGACTACACCCCGGAGGCCCTGGAAATTCTGCGGGAGAAGCGCAAGGGCGGCTACAACGTGGTAAAAATCGACCCGGATTACACCCCCGCCCCCATCGAGCGGCGGAACATTTTCGGCATCACCTTCGAGCAGGGGTACAACGACCTCACCATTGACGAGAGTATGCTGGAGAATGTGGTCACACAGGCCAAGCGCCTGCCCCAGAGCGCCAAAAATGACATGCTCCTGGCTCTCATTACCCTAAAATACACCCAGTCCAATTCGGTGTGCTACGTCAAGGACGGGCAGACCATCGGCGTGGGGGCCGGTCAGCAGAGCCGCATCCACTGCACCCGGCTGGCAGGGAACAAGGCGGATATCTGGTGGCTGCGGCAGCATCCCAAGACGCTGGCTCTCCCCTTCCCGGAGAATGTCCGCCGTCCCGACCGGGACAACGCCATTGACGCCTTTATCGCCGACGTCCTCACCCAGAAGGAAAAGGCCGACTGGATCGCGAAGCTGTCCGGCGTGACTTTGGGCTCCGACGCTTTCTTCCCCTTCGGTGACAATGTGGAGCGGGCCCACCAGTCGGGAGTGCAGTATATCGCCCAGCCCGGCGGCTCCATCCGGGACGACCAGGTCATCGAGACCGCTGACAAATACGGCATGGTCATGGCCTTTACCGGGATGCGGCTGTTCCATCATTAAGGAGGGAAAATCATGTTTATCAGCAGTAACACCGGCTCTTTTTCCCACGATTCCTTTGAAGAATACAAGGCCGCTTTAGAGACCTGCTTTCAGCCGGAAAATGAAATCTGGTGCTCCCGTACGGAAGAAGACAAGTATCCCTGCCTGTCCATCCTTGTAAAAGGTGACCAGGCTGTGGTCAACTATTTTGAGGAGGAGAACGGCGGTAAGATGCTGGTCTCCTTCGGCGACGAGGATGCGGAAGACATTGTGACGTTTTGTGACGGCCAATATGAAATCGCCGCCTGGCAGGTGATACCGGCCGCCGACGCCATGGCCTGTGCGCTGGAATTTTTCCACACTCAGCACGCACCCGACTGTATTGACTGGGGCGAGTTATAGAAAGGCTGTTTATCATGGGAATTTTTGACCGTTTTAAGAAGCAGGACCCGGCTCCGGAGACCTCATCTGCCCCGGAAACGGAGTGTAAGCCCTTCGGACCTAACGTGTTGGAAATTGCGAAGCTGATCTCATCCGGGGACGAGACAGTCTTAAAGGACGTCACCGCCTGTACTGAGGACCCCGCCGGCTGGTTTACGGCCCACCAGAACCGGTACGGGGAGCGGGGCGTTGACTCCGCCAGCGACCCGGATTTGATCCAGTGGCTGGGGCTGGTAGATATTCTGGAGGAGCACGGCTGGGTCTGCGAACGGGACTGGAAGGACGAGCTGGAGGATTTTTCCTATTTTGTCCAGAACCTCCACGGCTTCCAAAAGCTGGGGCTGGAGCTGAACCCGGACTGGCTTGACGAGGACGAGGACATCTCCGCCTGGTGTGATGTCCTGACGGAAAAGTGGGCCGCTCAGGGGGTACGCATAGCCACCATTGGTATTGACAGTGACAGCTACGTTCTCTTCCCCGTCTCCGTTCCCCAGTTTGACGAGCTGCAAAGACTGGCCGGAGAAATCGGCCAATGTATCGACTAGGTTGAACCAATGTAAAGGAGGAACCCCTTATGAAAGTTTTAGTGGTAGGCGGCGGCGGCCGGGAACACGCCATCTGCTGGAAGCTGGCCCAGAGCCCCAAGGTGACCCAGCTCTACTGCGCCCCAGGAAACGGGGGCATCGCCCAGGTGGCAACCTGTGTGCCTATCAAGGCCACCGATGTGGACGGGATGGTGCAGTGGGCCAAGGAGAACGCCATGGACTTCGTCATGGTGGCCCCCGACGACCCCCTGGCCCTGGGCATGGTGGACGCCCTGGAAAAAGTGGGCATCCCCGCCTTCGGCCCCCGGGCCAACGCCGCCATCATCGAGGCCAGCAAGGCCTTTTCCAAGGAACTGATGAAAAAATACCACATCCCCACCGCAAAGTATGAAACCTTTACAGACCTTGAAAAAGCCCTGGCCTACATCCGGGCCCAGGGCGCGCCCATCGTGGTCAAGGCGGACGGACTGGCCCTGGGCAAGGGCGTGGTGGTGGCTTCCACGGTGGAGGAGGCGGAAACCGCCGTCCGGGAGATGATGGAGGACAAGAAGTTCGGAGAAAGCGGCTCCACCGTGGTTATTGAGGAGTGCATGGTGGGCCCCGAGGTGACAGTGCTGGCCTTCTGCGACGGGGAGCACCTAGTC
This sequence comes from uncultured Bacillota bacterium, assembly GCA_947650875.1. Taxonomy (GTDB): domain Bacteria; phylum Bacillota; class Clostridia; order Oscillospirales; family Oscillospiraceae; genus Lawsonibacter. The sequence goes on from CANSXE010000004.1 coordinate 16,233, forward strand.
CCCATGCTGTCCAGCCAGGACCACAAGCGGGCCTATGACGGCAACCAGGGCCCCAACACCGGCGGCATGGGCGCCTTCTGTCCCTCCCCCAAGTACACCCCGGAAATCGCGGACCGCTGCATGAAGGAAATTTTCCTGCCCACGGTCGCTGCTTTGAAGGCGGAAGGCCGGCCCTTCAAGGGGGTCATCTACTTCGGGCTGATGCTGACCAAAGACGGCCCCAGGGTGGTGGAGTACAACGCCCGCTTCGGCGACCCCGAGACCCAGCCTATCCTGTCCATGCTGGACACTGACCTGCTGGACATCTTCCAGGCATGTATGGACGGCACCCTGGACAAGGTGGATATCAAGTGGAAGTCGGGGGCGGCCTGCTGCCTGGTTCTGGCTTCCGGAGGGTATCCCGTCAGCTACAAGAGCGGCTATCCTATCTCCGGGCTGGAGGAAGCCGAAAAGCTGGGCGCCACTGTCTTCCACGCCGGGACTAAGGCGGAGGACGGCGCGGTCCTCACCGCCGGCGGTCGGGTGCTGGGAGTCACCGCCACCGCCTCCTCCCTGGAGGAAGCCATTCACAAGGCATACGCCGCCGCACAGCCCATTCATTTCCAGGATATGCACTTCCGCTCCGATATCGGGAAGGTTTAAACATATCTCATCCCCCGGCTTTCAGCCGGGGGATGTTTTACTCGATATAAAACTGAACCGCCCCAGTAAAAATAGAAAATGACGCTGTTCAGTGATTGGGTATGCCGGACTACGCTTCCACTCCAGTCCGGCGGTTGTGCGCATCACCATGGGCAACGTCCGTCTCCTGACCGATATCTCTATAGCTGATTGACCGGATAGATTGGCTTTTCGCCCCGTAAAACCGCTGCAACGTTTCGCGCGGACTTGATCTTCAACTCCTCAACCGCCTCCTTGGTGCTGTATGCGGTATGGTCAGTAAGTACAACATTGTCCAATTCCCGATAGGGCGAGTCTCCGGGCAGAGGTTCAGTCCAATGGGTATCCAAGCCCGCATACAGCAGTCTGTGATTTTTCAGCGCTTCCGTCAGGGCCTCGTCGTCCACCAGAGGGCCTCGGCCAGTATTCACCAGGATGGCTGTAGGTTTCATCAGCGCCAATGTCTCCCGGTTAATCAATTTAGTCGTGTCAGGGGTAACAGGCATGTGCAGAGACAGGAAGTCACACTGGCGGAGGACATCCTCCAGCCCCGCCTTTTTGGCCCCTTGGGTCTCGCAAACCTCCGCGGACACATAGGGGTCATAGACCAGCACTTGGGAAAAACCAAATCCGGAGGTCTTCTTGACCAGCGCCCGGGCAATACGTCCAAAGCCCAGCACCCCCAACACCTTCCCCCGAAGCCGGAAGCTGGTGCATTGGATGTTCCACTCCCCCTGCCGCACCAGCCGATCCCGCAGGGCGGTCTGCCGCAGGCAGGTCATTATAAGAGCCAGGGCGTGGTCAGACACATCCTCGGCACAGTAGTCCGGCACGTTGGTCACCTGAATTTCCTTAACTGTACAGGCCTCGATATCCACATTGTCATAACCCACACCGTAGCGGTTAATGACCTTGCATCGCTTCAGGCCCTGAACCGCCTTTGCCGTCATTGGTGCCATGTCCAGCAGAACAGCGTCCGCCTCGGCGCACTCCTGTACAACATCCTCCTCCGTCACACAGTCGCACAGTCTCAATTCAGCGTCCGCCTGGCTCAGGATTTCCTTCTCGATTTCATAGGAAGCATGCCGGGTATCCGATACACATACCAAATATTTACTCATTGACTTCACCGCCTATTTCACAAGATACCCGCCGTCGCAGGGAATGACTGCCCCATTAATGTAGTCAGAGGCTGGGGAAGCCAGGAAGATGGCCAGACCCTTCATATCCTCCGACGTTCCCCAGCGCTTGGCGGGGATACGGTTCGTGATCTCTCGGAACCGCGGGTTGTCCAGGTCAGTCAGCGCCGCATTCATGGGGGTATCCATATAGCCAGGAGCAATAGCGTTGATGGTGATGCCGTACTGTGCCCACTCGTTGCACAGCGCTTTGGTCAGTTGGGCCACCCCGCCTTTGGAGGCCGCGTAGGCCGGCACTGTAAATCCGCCAAAGAAACTGAGCATGGATGCGATATTGATGATCTTGCCGCCCCGTCCCTGGCGAAGCATTTGCCTGCCCGCCATTTGACACAGAAGAAAGGTCACCGTCAGGTTGACATTCATCACGTCCTCCCAGTCTTGAAGAGGAAATTCCTCACTCTTGCTGCGGCGCTGGATACCAGCCGCGTTGACCAACACGTCTATCTCTCCGTCCAGCAGCTCCAGGGCCCGGTTAAAACCCCGGGCCAGCTCATCATGGTCGCCCAGGTCGCACTGCAAACCCCAGGCCTTCCAGCCTTTCTCCTGATACTGGGCAGCCAGAGCTGATGATTTGGACGAAGCCCCCACCATCACCACATGAGCGCCAGCCTCCAGCATCCCTTCTACCATGCCCTGACCCAAGCCGCCGCTGGCCCCGGTAAAGACCACTTTCTTCTCACTGATATCAAATAAATTCATAATTGCGCTTCCTTTTTTGATTATCCAACCTGCTTTCACAGTCCCTCTCTCTGACGGAGGGCGGAAACACAGGGTAAAAATTGGGTATTGTGATTCCGTACCGGCTACTCCGTGCTGAGATTCAGCGTATGAAGCAACTCCTTGAGGTAAGACACCGAGCGGATCAGGTCCTCGTCGACACCATCCTTCACATACTCCCGCCACAGGCGGTGGCCATTGCTCCATACACCGAAGGGCCTGGAGAAACACTCCATTGCCAAGGCATCCTGGTAGCCCACTCCGTGGAGAGCCATCAACACCTCACGCCAGTTGATATGCCCCATGCCGGGCAGCTTGCGGTTGTTGTCACAGGCGTGGACGTTGACAATATGACTGCCCGCCTTCAGAATAGCCGCTGCCAGATCATCCTCCTCAATATTCATGTGGTAGGTATCCAAGTGGAGCCCCACAGCGGGGCTATCTACCAGCTTCAGAAACTCCAGCCCCTGATCCACCGTGTTGAGCATGGTGTTCTCATACCGGTTGCACATCTCCAGGCCTATCCGAACCCCACACGCCTGGGCAGTACTGGCCATCTCCTGAACAGCCCGGGCGCTGTTCTCCATACGCCGCTGCCGGGTAGCGTTGTCCACCGGAACACCGGGCTTCAGGGTAGAGCCATGGATCATTCCGCCCACAACACCCCCCCCCATTTCGGCCACCAGCTCGATATTCTGACGCATGGCGTCGATCCCCCTGGCACATTGGCCCGGGTCGCCGGAGGCAACATCGCCGTCCTGGGGGAGGGAGGTACAGAAGGTATAGGTCAGTCCCAGCTCTTTGGCCGTTTTCACCGTCTCCCGCCGGATCTCCCCACTCTGTTTCACCAGGCGCATGGAGGACAGCTCCACATGGTCTGCGCCGTCCTGTTTGGCCCGGCGGAGTACCGCCGGCCAGTCCACTGTGTCCTGATAGGGAAAATACGCATAAAATACGCCTACCCGCATAACCACATCTCCTCCGTTTCTTAGCGGCCCAGCAGACACATGGCGCTGTCCGCAATGGGCTGGGAATCAATGCCGTACAGCTTGGCCAGCTCCTCTGGGTTGCCAGAGCGGCCAAAGCGATACTGAGCCCCCACCATCGCCATGAGGGTGGGCAGCACCGGGCCAGCACCTCGCTCACTGCACTGCCCAGACCTTCCTGGACGTTGTGGTCCTCCACCGTGAGGACATGGCCAGTCTTTTTTCTATATACTCTCTCTTTACAGAAGGGCAACCTCAAAACCGCACAGCGCGGGGATAAAAGTGACGATAGCGGGGGCAAAGGTGACGACGACCAAGGCCAGATAGGCAATAATGATGAAGGGGACAAAGGCCTTCACCACCGCTCCGAAGGGCCGCTTTCCCACATTGACCGCAGTAAACAGTACCAGCCCCACAGGCGGAGTCAGCAGACCAATGGTCAGGTTCATAATGGTGACCATGGCCAGATGGATGGGGTTGACGCCCACGCCGGTCAGCACCGGGCCGATGATGGGAGCAAAGAGGATGATGGCCGCGCCAGTGTCCATAATCATCCCCACAAAGATATAAAAGACATTAACAATCATCAGTAGCACATACTTGTTGGTAGAAATGCTGATGAGCAAAGCGGCGATGGCATCAGGCACCTTTTCAATGGCAGCCACCCAGGAGAAAGCATTGGCAAAGGCCACAATGAGCATCAAGTTGCCCACTGTCTTGCAGGCGTTCCACAGACAGTCCCGCAGGTCCTTCAACGTCATATTGCGGTAGAACACAAAGCCTAGAAACAGGGCATAGAGCACAGCCAGGGCGGCCGCCTCGGTGGCAGTGACATAGCCGCCCAGAATACCGCCGATGATGATAAGGGGCAGCATCATGGTGACAATTCCATCGGTTACAATCCGGCGGATTTCCGTGCCGGTATACTTTCTCTCGTCCCGGGGGAAATTGCGTTTTTTCCGGATGGCGAGAACATAGATAATCTGCGTCAGCGCGATAAGCAGCCCGGGACCTACCCCCCCCATGAGCAGCGCACCGGCAGAGACATTCATCACGCCCGCGTACACCATCACGGTGGTGGACGGGGGAATCATTGGGGACTGAAGGGACGAGCCGGCGCTGATGGCGATGGCAAAATCTTTGTCATAACCCTGCTCTTCCATAGCTTCAATCTCGATGACACCCAGGCCGGACACATCAGCAATAGCAGAACCGGATACAGAGCCGAAAATTGTGCTGGCCACGATATTCACAAAGGCCAAACCGCCCCGAAACCGGCCCACAAACAGGCGGGCAAAGGCGAACAGTTTGGTGGTCAGACCAGTGCGGCCCATAATCTCAGCGGCCAGCACAAAGAACGGGATTGCCAGCAGCAGAAAGTTGTTGACGCCGGTGATGGACCGGTTGGGCAGTACCTCCAGATATTTTGGGTTGACCAACAGGATATAGAACACAGAGGACAGACCCATAGAATAGGCAACAGGGATACCGATACAGACCAAAACGATCAGTACCAAAACAGCGATACCAAAATTAATCATACAGACTCACTCTCCTCTTCAGGATCGAGCAGCAAAATGCCGCCAGCGGAGATCATTTGCAGGAAAGTGATCGTCATACCGGTAAACACAGCGGAGCGTACCAGCAACATAGGCAGCTGGGTAGTAGGCCCAACCTCGTGGGTGGACACAGTGGTAAACACGATCAAAGATTTATAGGCAAAATAGCCGCTGAAGCCCAGCATACACAGCTTGTTAAAAATCCCCAGGTACTTCCGGCCATTGGGGGAAAGCTTGTTATAAAAATAGTCCACGCGAGTGTAGGAAGATGTCTTCGCGATATGGCTCGCGCCCAGGAAGGTGAGCCACACCAGCAACCAGCGGGCGATTTCTTCTGTCCAGGACAGGCCCTTGATAAAGGGAAGATAGCGCCCCAGTATCTGGAGCAGTACACAGATAACCACACAGGCCATCATAAAAATCAGGAGACTTTTTGCCAGGGAATCCACAAAGTCCATAAACTCCTGAAAGCCATTTCGTTTTTTGTCCATAAATACCTCCAGTCATATACAGAGCCTTTGCCTGTATCTCGACCCCCCTCTCAGGGACCGGTTTGGGGTAAAAAGGGGCACGGCGGAATATCCTTTTTATTCCGCCGTGCAGTCGATTTCTCTCAATTACACCGCTTTTTCTATTTTGCGGGGCAGGCTTAGTCCTTCTTCTTGTTCTTGCTCATAGTATAGCCGGCAAAGAGCACAGCTACAACGGCCACAGCAATAGCCACATAGGTAACGGTATTCATACCGCCAGCCGTGCCGCCGTCAGTGCCGATGGTGGTGGACGCACCGGTCTCGGCCCCTGTCTTGACTGTCTCAACAGCGGCCATAAACTCATCTACGGTCTCGGCACCGATCTGCTCCTTCAGCCACTCAATTACTGGCTCCTGGCAGACGCGGAAAGTCTCTTTCTCCTCAGCGGTGGGGGCATAGACCTCCATGCCATTGGCCGCCAGGCTCTCCAGAGCTAGGGCCTCATTGGCGCAGTTCCCGCCGCGCAGGGCGTATTGGGCGGTCTTGCCGGCATCAACCACGACCTTCTGCAGGTCGGCGGGCAGCTTGTTGTAGAAGTTGACGTCCATATACAGGAACACAGAGGAAATTGCGTGGCCATCCAGGACATAGTACTTGTTCACTTCATGCACACTGGCGTTGAGGGTGGTACCGGGTGAGTTCTCCTGGCCGTCCACCACACCGGTCTGAAGAGCACTGTACAGCTCAGTGAAGGCCAGAGGCGTGGCGGTAGCGCCGAAGGATTCCAGCATCTTGGCGTAGATGGGGGACTCCATGGTGCGAATCTTCATGTTGGCCATGTCGGCGGCGCTGTGGATTGGTCGGACGTTGTTGGAAAAGTTCCGGAAACCACCGTTGTCAGAAGCGGCCAGGGTTTTCAGACCCAGCTTGGCCTCAATATCGGCATACATGGACTTCATATATTCGCTGTCCTGCATGGCATAAAACTCATCCCGGTTATTGAACAGGTAAGGGATGGACATGGCTTGGATATTAGGGTACAGCGTGGCGGTCTCGCCGTCGCCACCCATGACACATTCCAGTGTGCCCTGCATACATTGCTGAAGGGCCTCCTGGGTGCTGCCCAGCTGGGCAGAGGGGTAAATCTCCACGGTGATGCGGCCGCCTGAGTTGCTCTCGCAATAATTCTTAAAGGCCAGAGCGCCTGAGAAGATAAAGTCCAACGCGTTGTAGCTGCCCAGGCTGATCTCAGGGGCATTGCCGCAGTATACCTTGATGGTATAGGTCTCGTTTGAGACAGCCATAGCAGTGGTGGACAGACATCCTGTCATCAGGGTCAGCACTGCCAGTATAGCCAATAATTTTTTTATCTTTTTCATCATTTTCCTCCTTATTCTCTTATTAAAGCGTCTTTGACACTAAAATAAGCTCTCCTGTTTTTGTCCCATTTCCAATATTCGGTTTCGAGTCCCTCTATTTTCTGTTTCTCCCACCCGCTTTCCACTCGCTCTAAAACGGATTGCTTTCCACAGATTCCCTCAGCCCCCTGCGAGGATTCGATACGGCAGGCCGCTGCGCCGGAGGCCAGATGCAGGCATTGCTCCGGGCACGCTCCCTCCATCAACCCCGTGAGAAAGCCCGCAATGGCGGTATCGCCTGCCCCATTTGTAGAGCAGATCCGTGTCACGAGAAAGGGCGGCTCCAATATCTCCCGGCCCCACCATTCTTCTGTAATCCCGTCCTTCAGTGCGCCAAAGCCCTGAAACGTTTCCGCGCCTGCGGTTCGAAGATACATTCCTTTTTTACCCAGCTTCAGGACAAACACTTTTACCCCCAGCTCCAGCACCTCATCACCCAGTTCCCGCAGAATGTCAAGGCTGATATAGTCGATGGCATCCCCGTTTCCCGCACGCTCCAGTATCTTCAAATAGCTGTCCTTGCGCAGCAGGAACAGCGTCTCCTCCAGACTGGGCAGAAATATATCCACATAGGGCAGCGTTCTGCCCAGGATTCCTTTCCAGTCCGCCTGTCCCGACTCGCTGGTCAGGCCTGGCAGGCTCAAATCCAGAGAGGTAGTCAACCCCAGCTCCTTTACCTCCCGGTACAGTGCGCGCAGGTTCTCTCCGCCGTCGGCATACATGCACCGCATCCCGGTAGGGTACCCGAAGTGAAACAGGTCTGACTGTTCCAGGACTTCCCGTTCCAGAGTGGCAAAGGAATACTCCTGGGACACTCCCCGCTGGTGCCAGAAGATCCGGTCACTTCCCTTTGGTACAGTCACAATGGTGGCGGAGGTTCTTCCGTCTGGAACGGATGTCAGCTTATACGGGACGTCCGTCTGTTTCAGCAGGGCGCTTACCACCTCTCCCAGGGGATCGCCGCCCACCTTGCTGGTCAGCACTACGTCGGAACCCAGCCGGTGCATCGCCAGTCCAGTGTTGGCCACCAGCCCCCCCAGTGTCAGGTCGATTCCCTCAATATAGATAGTCTTGCCCTCCGCCAGCAGTTCATCCCGGCAGCAGGCTTCGTCCGGAAACCGGGGACACAGGTCTAACGCCATGGTTCCAGCCACCATAGCTCTGTGTCTGCTCATGACTTGCTCCACGCCTTTCCAGAGGAACCAAGGGCCTGCATATAGCCGCGCAGTGTATGGACTACCGCGTCTTTACCATGCTTCAACAGGATAGAATAATCAATCCTGGGATTTTCCTCCAGTTCCCGGCGTACCTGCTCCCGGGCCTCAATGAGAAGCTCAGTGTTGATATTCAACTTTCGGATTCCCAACCGGGATGCCTTAATCAGGTTTTCCATTCCAGTCCCTGAGCCGCCGTGGAGCACCAGAGGAATATTTACCATCTTGTGAATTTCCTCCAACCGTTCAAAGTCCAGCTTAGGCGTCCCCTTGTACACACCATGAGCGGTACCTACCGCCACCGCCAGAGCGTCTACATGGGTCTCCTCAGCAAAGCGCTTCGCCACTTCCGGCTCTGTAAGCCCATCCTTCACACCGTTTTCAGTGTAGTCCTCCCCCATCCCCACATGGCCAATCTCCGCCTCTACGGAGATACCCAGCTCATGGGCAATTTTGACAATCTCCCGGGTCCGGGCCACGTTCTCCTCGTAAGAACACATGGACGCGTCGATCATCACAGAGCTGAACTCTTTCTGAATCGCCAGTACCAGCTCGTGGTAGCTCTTGCCGTGGTCCAGGTTGATCCCCACTGGCACAGCTGTCTCTCTGGCTATCTGTCTGGCTATCACCGGCAGATATTTTTGCAGTCGCTCATCTTTCAGCCGGGATTCACCAATAGCGATAATCACAGGAGCCCGTTCTGCTTCGGCGGCCTCTACTACCGCAATCAGCGACTCCAGATTAAACACATTTGGTGCCAGAACCGTGTAACCTTCCTGCTCAGCATGTCCCAGCAATTCCTTCAGCGTTACATACATTCTACCCAGCTCCTCTTTCTTTTACAGCCCCAACACACCACGGATGTAGGCGGCAATTTCCCCGTTCTGGCAGTTAGCAAAGAACATGTTAGGAAAGCTTTCCTCGGCAACAGTCTCCTTCAGGAAGTCCTGGTCAATATTTTTCAGCACGTCCATAAAGTTGGCATGGGTAATGGTCTTTACCTGTTTGAGAATCTCCCGGTTTCTCTTCTCCGCCGCGGCCCACTCCGGAGGATAGCCGCCACCGGGTTCGGAGCCAAACAGCTTTTCAAACACATATTCCAAATTGACCTCGGCGCCCCAGCCGAAGTTCATGGCAAAGGGCATAGACAGGGCATTGCCAGCATTTACCTGAGAAAACAGATAGGCGTCACAGGGGTCGTTGGCCCGCCCGCACGTTACACCGGGAAAAGCATTACAGGCCACCAGGGCGCCTATGCCGGTTCCACAGCCGGTGATGACAAAGTCCGCTGCCCCAGAATTGAGCAGCAGAGCGGTCATCAGGCCAGCCTGTACATAGCTCCGCTCATGGGGATCCTCCGCAGAATAGCGGCCGTAGTTAAAGCAGGTATGCCCCATCGGTGTAACAGCTTTTTGCAACGTCTCAAAAATCAATGAATTCTTCGGTGCCTGACTGTTTTCATTTACTAGAGCGATCTTCATTGCGTTTCTCTCCTAAACTGTTATCAATAGACTATTAATTCGCCTGATTACGCCCTCCCCTATCAATTTGAAAGCGCTTTCATTATTTTGACCGTTTTTAGTATAGCACAAATAAAATGTCACGTCAATTTAGCAAGAGCACCATATATTTCGACATATTATTGTGCAAATTGTCCACTTATATCTGCCGCACAGGTTATTTATCGTTCATAAAAACCACCCATAAAATGAGTGGTTTTCATAAAAATATTAAGCAGAGTGAAAGTTTTCAGTCTTTTAACTCACATAAGCCAGTGGTTCCGTGAAGTTCCTGCCATGCATCATCAAAAAATTTGACAGCCTTTTCAATCTGCGGCATTTGCAGTGTCTCCTCCAATAGCTGAGGGTTCAATGTAACAGCCTGGCTGCCGGCGGCACAGACCTGGCGCAACTGAGCCATATTCTTGATGTTGGCGGCCAAAATTTTTGTCTTTTTCCCCTCTTTCTCAATGGTGTCAGCCAACATCCGAATCAACTCTCCCCCGTCAATCCCAATGTCACACATCTGGTCGTAATAAGGAGCAATAAAATCTACGTTCAGCGCTAACGCCAAAAGAGCCTGCATCTGGGTCACCACTGCGGTAGCGGTAATGCGCACTCCCTTTTGTTTCAACTCCTTCATAGCCCGCATTCCGTCCGGCGTAACCGGCACCTTAATACATACCCCGTTATCCACCTTTTCCAGCATCGTTATGGCTTCCCGGACCATCTCATCAGCCTGGTGAGACACCACCTGCATGTGTAGCGTGCGGTCTGGGCCAATAATCTGCCGCAGTTCCCGGAAATGAGCAAAGGTATGCTCCATAATCCCTGCTTTTCGGATTAGGGCCGGGTTGGTGGTCACGCCAGTGTAGGCAAACATGTCCTTGTATCGGTTAATCAGGCCGATTTCAGCGGTATCAAATAAGAACTCCATAATTTTCCTCCACCTTTATTTATTTTTTGCTTCTTCCTGCGCGTGAATAGAAATCTCCCCATTTTGAAAGCGCTTTCATCTGAGTATATCACAAATAAAATATCACGTCAATCAGGCATGAAAACAATATTTTGCAATTCTTTTTATACCCAAAAAAACCACTTGCATAGCAAGTGGTTTTTGAAAATTCAGAAAATAATGATTAAATTTTTGATTTGTTGAATCACACAAATCACGGTCTCTATGAAATACAGGCCATCCCAAGACCAAAAATGCAGCCCAAACTTTATTGCCGAATCTCCCTTTATCAATCCCGGTGCTCCTCCTATTCCTCTGGAGGTGCCGCACAAGATTCCCGGTACATGATGATACAGTTGAGCTCCTCCCGCTTTCGCGGCATGGATCCCTGCTTTAAGCAGTCAATCAGAAGATGCATAGCCCGCTCCCCTTTTTCGTAGCTGGGCTGCCACACGCTGGTCAGGGGAGGCGACATATAAGCGGCCACCTTGGTGTCGTCAAACCCGATAACAGACACCTGACCGGGAATCTCCAGCCCGCAATCCTTTGCTGCCTTGTAGACGGCCATGGCCGTTGAATCGTTAAAGGCCACTACGGCGGTCACCCGGGGATTTTGATAAAACAGGTGCTTGGCCAACTGCTCTGCCATCACCTCGGTCAGGTTTTCGCACACCTGCACCCACTCCTCCTGAATCGGGATGTTAGCTCCCTCCATCGCCTGGCGGTATCCCGCCAAGCGGTCGCTGCAGGAGGCATACTCTGTCGATCCGACAATGATGCCGATGCGCCGGTGACCCAGACCGATCAGATAGTTGGTTACGCTGCACACCGCCTTCCGGTCGTTGATATCTACCTGACAGACCCCCTCCTCATCTCCATGGAAGCTGCCAACCAGGACAAAGGGCATATCATTATCCCATAAAACACTAAGAAGATTGCTGCTCTCCTTTACCCCCATCAGAATAAACCCGTCCACCTTTTTCTCATAAAACAAGTTGCTGGCACCTGTCTCATCTTCGCTAATATCCAACAGCAGCCTGTATCCACTCTCCTTTGCCGCCACACTGATTCCCAGCAGTGCGTTAATGTAGGTCTCATTCAGAAAAAAGTATTCTGGCCGATGGTTAATCAGTACGCCGATTGTTTTGGTCTGCTTTGACTGAAGCTCTCTGGCGGAAGCCACAGGCCGATAATCCACACAGGCAGCCTCCACCCTTTTCTTGGTAGATTCCTTCACCTTGGAACTGCCGTTGAGCACTCTGGAAACCGTGGAAATGCTGACCCCCGCTTCACGCGCCACATCGTAAATCGTTTTTTTCTGCATATTCCCATCTCTTTTCGATCCAGACATTTGGTTGCGGCCTTTTCCCGCTTGTTATAGTTCTTAATATACATATTATACTTCCCTCCGCCAAAATGCAAGAAACAAATGAAAAAACTTTCTTAATTGCTGTCTCTTTAAAATAGGCTCTCAACCTGCCAAGGGTTGTCAAGGTCTGAAAGAAGAATAATTCAAGGAAAATTTAGACCACAAAAAGCATACATAGGCTCATCTCTACCAGTTAAAACAAGCTGTTCACAAAAATACATAAGCAAACCTGTAATTTGGATATTTCTGTGACATTTTGGTTTTGCGATGGCTCCAGCAGCCAATTCAGCCAGACCATTGTGATTATTACCACCAACAACGAAATTGCCCTGCTTGTCGGCCGCATTGTGCGGATCGAAGACGGCCAGACAGTCACTCTAAACCTGGAAGCTGGCGATATGAAATTGCGATGCCCTCCCCCATTGCCGGGATGGTCACGGGGAGACCCCGGCAGCGGGACAGGGTGGTCTCTACCGCCTGCCACAGGCCCTCCGGGTCGTTGTCCCGGACGGGCAGGTGGAGGAGCACCAGCTGCTCAGGGGCCAGGCGCTCCACAATCCGCCATGCGGCGGGGGTGGCGGCATAGGCAAAGGGGGCAAAGAGTACATCCGGCCGGATGGGGCTACCCTCCCACTGGGTGGGGGCGGCGTCCCCCGCAAAGAGGAGCCGCCGGGAACCCTCAATGAGCAGGCTGCTGTGCTCCAGCGTCCGATAGGCCGCCCCGATGTGCCGGGACGGGATGGGGGTCACGGTAACGCCCCCAGAGGACACACTCTCTCCCACTGTCACCGGCCAGGGGGACAGGGTCTCCGCCACCGCCCGGGTGCCCAGCACCGGGGAACCGCCCCAAGCGTAGAGACACTCCGCCGCTCCGTCGGGGTCCAGATGGTCGGGGTGGGCGTGGGTGAAGGCCGCCAGGTCCACCCGGCGGCCCGCCAGCTCCTCCAGCAGAGCGGGTGGGGTGGGCAGATAGGGGCCTACCCCGCCGCAAACCCCGTCCAGCAGGACGGCAATCCCGTCCAGCTCCAGCAGGCCGCCGGCGTTGGCCGTCCGGGTAAATCGAAGCTGTGCTCCCACCCCTTGAGGGGGTGGGAGCACCACACTTTTACACACCTGCCTTGGCCTTTCTCAGCTGCTCGGCATCGGTAAAGCTCTGCTGGGGCACATAGCCGGGGATGGGTACGATTCTCTCGTGGATGGCGTCGATAATCCAGGAGGGCTGGGGGAAGAAGTAGTGGTCGAACTCATAGGGCGGGGTGATCCAGTTCTTGGCTCCCACTACCACGGGAGGCGCATCCAGGTCGTCGAAGCACAGCTCGGTGATGTTCCGGGCCACGTCGTCCAGGAAGGAGCCCCGGGCACAGGCGTCGCTCACCAGCACCACCCGGCCGGTCTTCTTCACGCTCTCCAAAATTCTGGTGTAGTCCAGGGGCACCAGGGAGTGGAGGTTGATAATTTCGGCCTCCATGCCGTATTTCTCCTTCAGCTCCTTGGCGGCCTCCACCGCCCGGTAGAGCACCGCGCCGATGGTGAGGATGGTCACGTCCTTGCCGGTTTGAATCACGTTCACGTCTCCGAAGGGAATCTCATACCGGCCGGCGGGCACACCGCCCTCGTGGAACTGCTCGCCCACGTCGTAGATGCGTTGGCTCTCGAAGAAGATCACCGGGTCGGTGCCGTTGAGGGCGGTCTCCATCAGGCCCTTGGCCTCCCAGGGGGTGGCGGGGAAGCACACCTTCAGGCCGGGGATGTGGGCGCACAGGGCGGTCCAGTCCTGGCTGTGCTGGGCGCCGTACTTGGAGCCCACCGACACCCGGACCACCACAGGCATCTTCAAAATGCCGGCGGACATGGACTGCCACTTGGACAGCTGGTTGAAGATCTCGTCGCCGGCGCAGCCGATGAAGTCGGCGTACATCAGCTCCACCACAGCCCGGCCGCCGCACATGCCGTAGCCCACGGCGGTGCCCACAATGGCGGCCTCAGAGATGGGGGAGTTGAACAGGCGGCTGTGGGGAAGGGCGTCGGCCATGCCCCGGTAGATGGCGAAGGCTCCGCCCCAGTCCCGGACATCCTCGCCGTAGGAGATCATGGTGGGGTCCTCATAGAACTTATCCAGCAGCACCTCGCTGATGCCGTCCCGCAGGTTGAACAGCTTCATCTTGCTCACGGGCTTGCCGTCCTTGGTGAAGGGGGCCCGCTCCTTACCCTGAATCTTCTGCCACAGGGGACACTCCTCCTTGGGGGTGAGGGCATCGGGGGTGCGCTCGGTGTCGAAGGAGGGCACCTTCCCGTTGGAGTACATCAGCCGCTCCACATAGGCCGGGTCGTTGTCAAAGTCGGCGTAGGGGGACACGGCGGGGTCGGCGGCGTGGCGGCAGATCATGGTCATGCGCTCCACCGTCTCGGCCATGATCTCCTCGAACCTGCTGTCGGGGGCCACGCCAGCTTCCACCAGGTTCTGGCGGTAGGTGACGATGGGGTCGATGGCCCGCCAGGCCTCGATCTCCTCCTTGGTGCGGTAGGCGTTCTGGTCGGAGGTGGAATGGCCGGACAGGCGGTAGGTGATGGTGTCCAGCAGGACGGGGCCCTTGCCCGCCCGGAGCAGCTCCAGCTTGCGCTCCATGGCGTCGATGACGGCCAGGGGGTTGTAGCCGTCCACCCGTTCGGCGTAGAGCTGGGTGGGGGACACGCCGGAGCCCATGCGGGCCAGCATGTCATAGGCCATGGTCTCGCCCCGGGTCTGGCCGCCCATGCCGTAGGAGTTGTTGAAGATGTTGTACAGGATGGGCATGCCCTGGTCCTGGCCCTTCTCCCACAGGGTGCGGAACTGGTCCATGCAGGCAAAGTTCATGGCCTCCCACACGGGGCCGCGGCCCAGGGAGCCGTCGCCGATGTTGCACACCACGATGCCGGGCTTCTCGTTGCACTTCTTAAACAGGGCCGCGCCGGTGGCGATGGTGGCGGAGCCGCCCACGATGGCGTTGTTGGGGTAGACGCCGAAGGGCAGGAAGAAGGCGTGCATAGAGCCGCCCATGCCGTGGTGGAAGCCGTTTTCACGGGCGAAGACCTCGGCCAGAGCGCCGTAGACCACAAAGCGGATGGCCAGCTCCTTGGTGTCCTTCACCGGCCCCAGCTTCTCCACCGCCCGAAGGGTGCGGCCGCCCAGGAAGCCCTCCATGACCTCCATCAGCTCCTGGTCGGTGAGCTTCTCAATGCAGCTCAGGCTCTTAGCCAGAATCTCGCTGTGGCTGCGGTGGCTGCCAAAGTTGAAGTCGTTGCGGTCCAGCAGGTAGGACTGGCCCACGGCGGCGGCCTCCTGGCCCAGGGACAGGTGGGCGGGGCCGGGGTAGGTGGTCTCGATGCCGTTGTACACCCCCTGGGTCTTGATCTGGTTCAGCATGGACTCAAATTCCCGCAGGATGGTGATGTCCCGCCAGATGCGCACCAGGTCGTCGTCGCTGAACTTCTTGCGCTCCTCGGCGATGGTCTTGTTGTAGGCGTTTACGGGGATATCCTCAAAGGTAATCTTGCCCGGGGCCCGGGTGGCGGCGGGATCAACAAAAATGCTCTTAGGCATGGTGATTTCCTCCTTATAATTTTGCATCGTCAAGCCCCCCTTGCCAAAGGGGGGAGGGCCGACAGGCGAAGCCTGTTGGCGGGGGGATTTCGTCTACAGAACGTGTCCTTTCATCGGAATCCCCCAGTCACCGCCTGCGGCGGTGCCAGCCCCCTTTCGCAAGGGGGCCTTCGCTTCCCTTAAATCTTAAACATGGCTTCCCGGATAATCTCGCCCACGGTGGGGTGGGGGAAGACCAGCTTCTTCAGCCGCTGGGGGGGCAGCTCGGTGTCCACCATCATGGCGGCGGTCATGATGATCTCGGAGGCGTAGCTGCCCACCATATGGCAGCCGATGAGACAGTTCTTGTTGGTGTCCACCACCAGCTTGATAAAGCCCTTGCCGTTCTCGTTCTCCGCCACATACCGGCCGGAGTAGAGCATGGGCAGCTCCACCTCTTTCACGTCCAGGCCCTTGGCCTTGGCGCTCTCGGCGGTCTCGCCCACGCTGGCCACCTCGGGGTCGGTGTAGATGACGGAGGGGATCACGTTGTAGCGCATCTCGTCCTTCACGCCCAGCATGTGGTTCACGGCCACCTCGGCCTCCCGGTAGGCGGTGTGGGCCAGCATCAGCTTGCCATTGCAGTCGCCGATGGCGTACACCCCGGCCACGTTGGTGCACATGTGGCTGTCGGTGACGATGGCGGCCCGGTTCATCTCCAGGCCCAGCTTCTCCACACCCAGCCCCTGGGTGAAGGGCTTGCGGCCGGCGGACAGCAGCACCAGGTCGCACTTGACCTCCTTCTTCTCCCCGGCCTCCTCGTAGAGGACGGAGTCTTTGGTGACTTCCAGCACCTTGCAGGACAGCTTAAACTCCATCCCCCGCTTGCCGTACTCGTCCATAAGCACCTTGCAGATGGCGGGGTCGGTGGGGCCGGCGATTTTGGGCATCATCTCGATCACGGTGACGTGGACACCCACGCTGGCGAAGTAGCAGGCCATCTCCAGGCCAATCACGCCGCCGCCGATGACCACCAGCTCACGGGGAAGCTCCTTCCGGTCCAGCACCTCCCGGTTGGTGACCACGAAGCCGGAGGAGATGCCCTCCTTCAGGCCGGGGATGGGGGGCACCACCGTCTCGGAGCCGGAGGCGAGCACCAGCCGCTTGGCGGTGTATGTATCGTCGCCCGCCTTGACGGCGAAGCCGCCCTCGGCCCGCCCCTCGATGGCCGCTCTCTTGTCGATGACGGTGACCTTGCAGCCCTTCATGGTGCCCTTCACGCCGGACACCAGGGTGTGCACCACCTTATTTTTCCGCTCCACCACCTTGGCGTGGTCCAGGGTCACCTTCTCGGCGGTAACGCCGAAGGCCTCGCTCTCGGTGGCGTGGCGGTAGAGCTTGGCGGAGTTGAGCAGGGTCTTGGTGGGGACGCAGCCCTCGTTGAGACAGGTGCCGCCCAGGGCGCGCTCCTCAAACAGGGCCACCTTCATGCCGCCCTGGGCAGCCCGCTCGGCGCACAGATAGCCGCCGGGGCCTCCGCCGATGACGATTAAGTCGAATACTTCCATATTGCAACCTCCTTGACACAATCTATTTCACGGGAACATCCACTGTAGGGACGCATCACGATGCGTCCTCAAGGGGGAATCCCGGCGGACGCTTCATGAAGCGTCCCTACTTGGCCAACAGTACGGTGAAATGCTCCAGCTGCTTGCACAGCTCCTGCACAAAGCGGGAGACGGGAGCGCCGTCGATGGCCCGGTGGTCGTAGGTGAGGGACAGGGCCATGGCGGGGTAGAGCTGGATGGAGCCGTCGGCTCCCTTCCGGGGCCGCTGAACGGTGGTGCATACGCCCAGGATACCGGTCTGGGGCGGGTTGATAACGGGGGTGAAGCTCTCCACGCCGAAGCCGCCCAGGTTGGACACGGTGAAGCTGGCCCCGGTGAGCTTGTCCGGGCTGATGGCCCCGTCCCGGGCCTCGGCGGCCAGCACCTTCAGCTCGTTGGAAATCTCCAGAAGGCTCTTTTCGTCGGCGTGCATAATGGTGGGCACAATCAGGCCCCGGGGGGTGTCCACCGCCACGCCCAGGTTCACATGGTTAAACTTGCGGATGCTCACGTCGTCCAGCATGTGGGCGTTGAGGTCGGGCCAGCCGGGCAGCACCCGGGAGACGGCGTAGAGAATCAGATCGCCGATGGTGATGCCGGCGCACTCGCCGCCCGACTCCTTGAGCATCTTCCGGTAGGCCAGGATGGCGGAGGCGTCGAAGGAGAAGTTGTGGGTCAGCTGGGCCATGGAGGTGAGGGAGTTGTGCATGGACTTGCTGATGGCCCGGCGGATGCCGCTGAACTTCACATCCTCATACTCGGGACCGGCAGCCACAGCGGCGGCAGGGGCGGCTGCGGGGGCGGCGGCCTGAGCGGGGGCGCCCTCGGCCATCAGCTTGCGCACATCCCGCTCGATAATCCGGCCGTCGGGGCCGGTGGGGGTGGCCAGGGAGCCGTCCACCCCGGCGCGCTCGGCCAGGTTCCGGGCCCGGGGCGAAATTTTTCCCGTGCCCGCAGCGGCGGTGGTCTCAACGGCCGGAGCAGCCACAGGAGCGGCGGCAGCAGGGGCGGCGGGGGTCTCCTCTGCGGCGGGAGCGGCGGCAGGGGCCGCGCCGTCGGGCCGCAGGGCGGACACGTCCTCCCCCTTGGCGCCGATGGCGCACACGTTCACCAGGCAGGGGACCTCCTCGCCGTCGCTGAAAAAGATCTCCAGCAGCTCGCCGGCGGCGGTGGACTCACACTCGAAGGCGGCCTTGTCGGTCTCATAAGTAAACAGGATGTCGCCCTCAGCGATCTGGTCGCCCACCTTCTTCTCCCACTTGCCGATGATACAGGATTCCACTGTGATGCCCGCTTTGGGCATCAGGACTGCGTTTGCCATGACCATTCCTCCTAAATAAAATATTTATATGGAAACATTAAGATTGCGCCTGTTCACTGCGGCAGAGGAGCTTGACTCCGCTGTCCTCCAGCCGCTTTTTCCACTCCTCCGGGGGCGGTCGGTCGGTGATGATCTGGTCGATCTCCTCCAGCCGGCCCAGGGAGACGAAGCCCGCCCGGTCAAACTTCCGGTGGTCGGCCAGCAGGACGGTGCGGTCTGCCGCCGCCATCATGGCCCGCTTCACCTCCACTACCTCGTCGGAGGAGTCCGCGATGCCCAGCTGGGTGTTCACCCCCCGGGCGGACAGAACGGCATACCCCACATGGTAGCCCAGAATGGTGCTCAGGGCCTTGGGGCCCACCAGAGCCATGATGTCCGGCTTGAGCCGGCCGCCGGTGGAGATGATGTGCCAAGAGTCCTGGCTGCTCACCTCCTGCAATATGTTCAGCGAGTTGGTAATGAGGGTGAGCTCCTTCAGGTGCCGCACCGCCCGGACGGCAAAGAGGGCGGTGGAGCTCTCGTCCACCATGAGGGTGTCGCCGTTCTGGAGCATCCCGGCCAGCAGCCGGGCGATGGCCACCTTGCCCTCCACGTTGGTATTTTTTCGGGTGGCATAGGGGGGCGGGGCCTGGTCGCTGTGCTTGAGCACCGCGCCGCCGTAGGTGCGCATGGCCACGCCCTCCTGCTCCAGCCACTCCAGGTCCCGGCGGATGGTCTCCTCCGACACGCCGAACTCGGCACTCAGCTCTCCCACCACCACCCGGGAGGTGGCAAGTACCCGGTCCATAATCGCCTGGCGCCGCTCTGCCAACAGCACAGGCCTTCCCTCCTTTCCAGTAATCCGGTTTTACCCTCCTAGCCTACCACAAACCCACAAATTTGTCAACCAAAATCCCACATAAACACAAGTATTTTTTTTGGTTATGTGGTTTCTTGTGGATAAAGCTATTGACAACCGGCCCACAAATCCACTATACTGGTTAAAAAGATGGAGCATCCACCTGCTCCGCCTGGAAAAGTGAGGTTTTCTTTATGCCCTGGTCCTTTATCGACGTAAAAAGCACTGACCCCGCCTTCAACCTGGCCCTGGAGCAGTACGCCTTCGACGCCCTGCCCCGGGACCGGAGCTGGTTCCTCCTCTGGCGCAACCACAACGCCATTGTCATCGGCCGGCACCAGAACACCCTGGCCGAGATCAACGAGGAGGCCGTCCGGGAGCGCGGCGTCACGGTGGTTCGCCGCCTGTCCGGCGGCGGCGCTGTGTACCACGACCTGGGCAATCTGAACTTCACCTTTATCCAGGACGCCGGCCAGGCCGGCCAGCTGGACATGGAACTGTTCTGCCGTCCGGTGGCCCAGGCCCTCCAGAGCATGGGAGTGGATGCCCAGGTCAACGGCCGCAACGACATTACCATCGACGGCCGGAAGTTCTCCGGCAACTCCCAGTATGTCCGGGAGGGCCGGGTGATGCACCACGGGACCATCCTGTACAACTCCGACCTGGAGACGGTGGGACAGGTCCTCCGGGTGGACCCGGAGAAGATTCAGGCCAAGGGGGTGCGCTCCGTCCGGGCCCGGGTGACCACCGTCCGCGCCCACATGGCCCGGCCCGTCCCCCTGGCCCAGTTCAAGGCCCGCCTGCTGGAGGAGATCGCCCGGGAGCGGCCCATGGAGCCCTACACCCTCACCGAGACGGACATCGCCGCCGTGGAGGCCATCAAACGGGACCGGTACGACCGCTGGGAGTGGAACTACGGCGTCTCCCCTCCCTGCGACCTGCTGCGCCGCCGGCGGGTGGAGGGCTGCGGCCTGATAGAGGCCCACATCCACCTGGAGGAGGGGCGCATCGCCGGCCTTGCCTTCTTTGGCGACTTCTTCTCCGCCGTGGAGCCGGAGGAGCTGGCCCGCCGCCTTCTGGGCTGCCCCCTGCGGCGGGAGGACCTGCTGGCCCGGCTGGAGGGGACGGACGTCTCCCGGTATTTCTCCGCCCTCACCGCCGAAGGGCTGGCGGATATCCTGTCCACATAAACAACGGAGACCCGGAGCTACAGCTCCGGGTCTCGTCTTTTCAAATGTGGAAATTTTCGCCAAAGGTCAGCGGCGCTCCTCCACGGGGTCTCGGTCGCGGAACAACAGGGAGACGCACCACACGGCGGACAGACCCACCAGGGTATAGATCACCCGGCTGATCATGCTGCCGGACCCGCCGCAGGCAAAGGCCACCAGGTCAAACTGGAACAGGCCCACGCTACCCCAGTTCAGACCGCCGATAATCAGCAGTGTCAGGGCGATTTTGTCCATCATCACGTCAAACCACCTCCTTGTTTCGGGTTCCGGGGGTAGTTTATACGGTTTTCGCCGGTTTATGCGGCTGGAAAAATTTTATTCCAGCGATTTGGGTCCAAAGCCGCAGGGGAGCAGCTCCGAAAGGGTGACCGCCTTATATTCCCCGTCCCCTCTGGCGGCCAGCACCCGCAGGCCGGGAGCGAACTCGTAGAGCATCTGCCGGCAGGCCCCGCAGGGCCAGCAGAAGTCCTCCCCACGCCCGGCGATGGCGATAGCGGTCCAGCCCTCCCGGCAGCCCTCGCTTACCGCCTTCACAATGGCGGTGCGCTCGGCGCAGATGGTGGAGCCGTAGGCGGCGTTTTCCACGTTGCAGCCGGTGAACACCCGGCCGTCCTCGGTGAGGAGCGCCGCCCCCACGGGAAAATGGGAGTAGGGCACATAGGAAAATTGGTGCATGTCAAAGGCTTTTTTTACCAGCTCCTGGTCGGTCATGGGGCATACCTCCTTATTTTATCATCCACAAAAAGCTTGCGCATTATGCCTGTATCCATTATAATACCTTTGACTATTTCACGCAAGGACGGGATAACATATGGACAAAAAATTTGCGATTTTCGACATGGATGGCACCCTGGTGGACTCCATGGGCTACTGGAACCGGCTGGCCGACGAGTATCTGGCCAGCTTCGGCCTGCCCGGACTGTCCCCCGCCCTGAAGGAGGAGTCCATCGCCCTGACCATGCTGGAGTCTGCCCAGCTGTTTATCCGGGAGTTCGGCCTGCCCGGCACCTCGGAGCAGATCGCCGGGGAGATCAATGCCCTGATGGAGGAGCACTACCGGGCCGACGTGCCCCTGAAGCCGGGGGCCGCGGAGCTGCTGGCCCGGCTGAAGGCGGCGGGGGTGAAGATGTGCGTGGCCTCCTCCACCCACCCGGCCCTCATCGACCTCTGCCTGCGCCGGCTGGAGGTGCGGGACCATTTTGAGTTCCTCCTGTCCTGCGAGGAGGTGGGCGAGGGGAAAAACAAGCCCACCGTCTACCTGGAAGCCGCCCGGCGGCTGGGGAGCACGCCAGAGAATACCGTCATCTTTGAGGACATCCTGGTGGCCGCCCAGACTGCCAAACAGGCCGGCTTCTCCCTGGGGGTCATCTACGACGTCAATTCCGACGACGAGCAGCCCCAGCTCAAGGCCCTGGCCGACTGCTACATCACCCGCTGGGATGACCCGGCGCTGGCAGAGTGGCTGGGCCTATAAAGGCCCCCGGCGCTGCGGCTGGCAGGGGCGCGGAGAAGGGCGCCGCCGGTTCATTGGAGCAAACTGTGTACAAGGTGTAAAAGGGACTGTCCAAAAGCCCCGGAATGGTGTAAAATGTCTCTTGACAGAGCGTTGTCCCCGGAGTAGAATGGGGGGCGAAATGAAAGAAATCCTGCATTTTGCAGGAAAAAACTCCATAAACTGCAAGAAATACCGCCGTAACGGATATTGAGGAAGGAGCGTACCCATGCACACTTTTGAAACAAAAATTCAAGAGCTGAAGACCTCTGTTCTCACCGAGGTGGCCCGTCTGACCTGGGAGGACCGGCTTCAGACCGGCATTCTGGACGTGCCCGAGAAGATTATCCCCGGCCCCGAGGCCAGCCTGCGCTGCTGCATCTATAAAGAGCGGGCCATCATTAACAGCCGGGTGAAGATGGCCATGGGGGGCGACAAGACCAATCCCAATGTGGTGGAGGTACTGCCCATCGCCTGCGACGAGTGCCCCGTCACCGAGATGACGGTGGGCGACGCCTGCCGGGGCTGTCTGGCCACCCGCTGCGTCCACGCCTGCCCCAAGGACGCCATCACCATCGTCAACCACCGGGCCAGCATCGACCACAGCAAATGTATCACCTGCGGCAAGTGTGTCAGCGCCTGCCAGTACAGCGCCATCGTGAAGAACCAGCGCCCCTGCGAGAAGGGCTGCCCCGCCAAGGCCATCTCCATGGGCCCGGACAAGAAGGCGTCCATCGACATCAACGAGTGCATCTCCTGCGGCAACTGCGTGTACCAGTGCCCCTTCGGCGCCATTCAGGACAAGTCCTGGATTGTGGACGCCATCCAGATGATTCAGGGCGGGGCCCACTGGGGTTACAAGACCTATGCGGTAATCGCCCCCTCTATCGCCGGCCAGTTCGCCCCCGCTACCTACGGCCAGGTGGTGGCCGGCATCAAGCAGCTGGGCTTCTCCGGCGTGGCCGAGGTGGCCCTGGGCGCCGATATGGTGGCCGACCGGGAGTCTGAGGAGCTGGTGGAGAAGGGCGTGCTCACCTCCTCCTGCTGCCCGGGCTTTGTGGGCTATGTGAAGAAGAAGCATCCCGAGCTGAATCAGTACGTCTCCCACACACCTTCCCCCATGGTCATGATCGGCCTGCATCTCAAGGAGAAGGAGCCCGACGCCAAGGTGGTCTTTATCGGCCCCTGCGTGGCCAAGAAGAAGGAGTTCCAGCTGGGCCGCACCATGAACGCCATCGACTGCGTGCTCACCTATGAGGAGCTGTTCGCCCTGTTCCAGTCCCGGGACATCGACCTGGAGAAGCTGGAGGAGACCACTTTGGACGAGGCCAGCGGCTATGGCCGGAACTTTGCCCGCAGCGGCGGCGTGGCCGAGGCCGTGGTCCAGACGCTGAAGGAGAAGGGCAGCGACTTCCAGGTTAAGGCCGTCCCCTGCAGCGGCACTGCCGCCTGCGAGATTGCCCTGATGAAACTGAAGGTGGGCCGGCTCGAAGGCAACTTTATTGAGGGCATGGCCTGCGAGGGCGGCTGTGTCCAGGGCGCCGGCTGTCTGGTGCGCAGTCCCAAGAACAAGATAGACGTGGAGAAGCACGCCAAGGAAGCCAAAGACCGGGGCGTGGTCCAGGCCGTCAACACCGCCAAGGGGGTAGAGCCCCCCGCCAAGGCCGCGGCAAAGGCCGAGAGCAAGGCCGGGAAGGCGTAACGGAAATAAGAGCGAAACCTCTGGTGAAAACCGGAGGTTTCGTTTTTTTACGCCAAAGGTGAAATGACAATTGCATTTTTTTCAGGCTTTTGGTATAATGTAACAACTATTGGTATGCTTATGTGGGGGCGGCCGACTCGCCCCATAACAGATATGAGGTGTCCTGATTGTATTTAAAAGCATTAGAAATCCAGGGTTTCAAGTCCTTCCCGGACAAGACGGTGCTCACCTTTGGCGAGGACATCACCGCCATTGTGGGCCCCAACGGGTCGGGCAAGTCCAATATCTCCGACGCCATCCGCTGGGTGATGGGGGAGCAGTCCACCCGGGCCCTGCGTGGGGGGAAGATGGAGGACGTCATCTTCGGCGGCACCGCCAAGCGCAAGCAGACGGGCTACGCCGAGGTCTCCCTGGTGCTGGACAACACCACCCACCTCTTCGACCGGGAGGAGTCCGAGGTGATGGTCACCCGGCGGTATTACCGCTCCGGCGAGAGCGAGTACTACATCAACCGCCGGTCCGTCCGTCTCAAGGACGTGAACGAGCTGTTTATGGACACCGGCCTGGGCCGGGAGGGCTACTCCATCATCGGCCAGGGCCGCATCGACGAGATTCTGTCAGTGAAGTCCGCCGACCGCCGGGAGGTCTTTGAGGAGGCCGCCGGCATCTCCCGCTTCCGCCACCGGAAGGAGGAAGCCGAGCGCAAGCTGGAGCGCACCGACGAGAACCTGGTCCGAATCAACGATAAAATATCAGAGCTTGAATTGCAGGTAGAGCCCCTGCGGGAGCAGAGTGAGAAGGCGAAAAAATTTCTGGTCCTCCGGGACGAGCTGCGGGGGCTGGAGATCTCCGTCTGGCTGGACACCCTGGAGCGCATCCGGGCCAACAACATCAAGCTGGAGACCGACTACCAGGAAGCCGTCCGCCGGAAGGAGGAGGTCAAGGTCGCCCAGGAGAAGGCCTACGCCGCCGCCGAGCAGTTTTCTGAGGAGATGCGGAACAAAGACCTGGAGACAGACCGCCTGCGCTTTGAGATGCAGGGCCGTCAGGCCCAGGCCAACGAGCTGGAGTCGGCCATCGCGGTGTTGAAGAGCAGCATCCAGCACAACCTGGAGTCCGCCCAGCGCATCCGGGCCGACCTGGAGCAGCAGGAGGGCCGGGAGGGCTCCCTGTCGGAGCAGATCATCCAGCGGAAAGCCCGCCTGGCCGAGATCGAGACCCAGCTGGAGGAGGGCCGGTCCGCCCTGGCCGACAAGGGCCGGGAGGCGGAGGAGACCGCCCGCTCGGCGGGAACCCTGGCCAAAGAGCTGGAGGAGCTGCGCAGTCAGGCCGACCTGGGCACCGCCGGGGCCGCCGAAGCCAAGGCCCTGCTGTCCGCCCTGGCCGCCGCCGCCCAGGAGGTCATGGACCGGGACGGCGCGGTCCGCAGGGAGAGCAACGAACTGGAGGACCGTCTCACAGAAGCCCAAAAGGAGACCCGCGCCGCCCAGCGCCGGTATGACGACGCCGTAGAGGAGCGGGACGCGGTAAAAAACGTGATTCAGGGCTACCAGCTGCGGATGGACGCCCGCAAAAAGAAGTGGGATCAGACCCGGGACGCCCACATGAAGCTGCAAATGGAGGAGAACGCCCTCACTTCCAGAATCAGGCTCCTCACCGAGATGGAGAAGGAGCACGAGGGTTACACCAAGGCGGTCAAGCTGGTGATGGGCGAAGCCCAGCGGGGCGCCCTCCACAACATTCACGGCCCGGTAGCCGATCTGTTAAAGGTGCCTGACCGGTACACCGTGGCCATCGAGACCGCCCTGGGCGGGGCCATGCAGAACATCGTGGTGGACCGGGAGGAGGACGGCAAGGCCGTCATCCAGTACCTGAAGCGCCGGGACGGGGGCCGGGCCACCATCCTGCCCCTCAGCTCCATCCGCCCGGGCTTCCTCCGGGAGGGGGACGCCCTGGAAAAGGAGCCCGGCTTCGTGGGAGTGGGCGACCGGCTCATCTCCTTCGACCCGAAATATCAAAACGTCTTTTCCAACCTGCTGGGCCGGGTGGCCGTCATGGAAAATATCGACCATGCCATCGCCGCCGCCCGGAAATACGGCTATAAGTTCCGCATCGTCACCCTAGACGGCCAGGTCCTCAACCCAGGCGGGTCCATGACGGGCGGCTCGGCCAGCCGCAGCGCGGGAATTTTGAGCCGGGCCAACGAGCTGGAGCGGCTGAACAGCCAGCTGGGGGACATCCGCACCCGGGTGGCCGAGGGGACAAAGGCCCTGGCCGAAGCGGAACGGGAGTCCACCGCCGCCGCCTATGAGCTGGAGACCGCCCAGGCCCAGCTGCGCCAATGGGAGGACGCCATCCTCAAGGCGGAGGGCGAGCTGTCCCAGCGGCGTACCGTGGCCGCCGAGCTGGAGCGCCAGGGAGAGAGCCATCGGGAGGAGCTGGAACAGCTCAAGCGCCGCTCCGCCCAGATCGAGACAGACACCCAGGCGGCCCGGGCCCGCATCCAGACCCTGGAGGGGGAGACCGCCGCCCTGCGCAGCGAGGCCGAGGGCAAGGCCCGGGGCCAGAGCGAGGTGCAGGAGCGGTCCGCCCGCATCGCCCAGGAGGTTGCCGCCCTCACTGCGGCCCAGGCCGCTCTGGAAGCGGAGCGGGACGCCACCCGCTCCGGCCTGTCCGAGCTGGAACATCTCAAGGCCAGCATGGCCGGCGACCGGGACCAGAACCGGGCTCTCATGGCTGATTATGAGGAGAAAAACGCCGGTCTCACCCAGGAAATTGCCCAAAAGGAGGAAGCCCTGTCCGCCCTGAAGGGGGAGAACGAACTTCAGAACGAGTCCATCTCCCGACTGAACCAGGAGAAGCTCGACCTGGAGGGCCAGCGGGTGAAGGCCACCCGGGAGAGCCAGTCCCTGAACGAGGAGCTGCTGCGCACCGAGGGGGAGGTCTCCCGGCTGGACCAGCGGCGGGTGTCCGCCTCCATGGAGGAGAAACAGCTCCTGGATAAGCTGTGGGAGACCTACGAGCTCAGCCACGAGGCCGCCCGCCAGCAGCGGGTGGAGATCGAGTCGGTCCAGAAGGCCAGCCGCCGCATTGCCGAGCTGAAGCGGTCCATCTCCGGACTGGGCAATGTGAACGTGGGGGCCATTGAGGAGTTCCAGCGGGTGAACGAGCGGTACACCTACCTCACCGACCAGCGGGACGACGTGGACAAGGCGAAAAAGGAGCTGGAGGAGATCATCGCCGGCATCACCAACGAGATGAAGTCCATCTTCCAGCGGGAGTTTGCCACCATCAACGAGGCCTTCGGCCAGACCTTCCTGGAGCTGTTCGGGGGCGGCAAGGCCACCCTGGAGCTGGAGGACCCCGACGACATCCTCAACTGCGGCATCGAGATCAAGGTCCAGCCCCCGGGCAAGGCGCTGAAAATCATCACCCTGCTCTCCGGCGGCGAAAAGGCCTTCGTGGCCATCGCCCTGTACTTTGCCATCTTAAAGGTGCGCCCCACCCCCTTCGTGGTGATGGACGAGATCGAGGCCGCCCTGGACGACAGCAACGTGGTGCGCTTTGCCCACTATATGCGCAATATGTCGGCCAAGACACAATTTATTGTCATCACCCACCGCCGGGGCACCATGGAGGAGGCCGACGTTCTCTACGGCGTCACCATGCAGGAGCAGGGGGTGAGCCGTATGCTGACCATCAACCTGAACGACGTAGAGAAAGAGCTGAATATCCGATGAACGAAAACGAGAAAAAATCCGGTGACTGGAAAATGATTGTCGGGGGGATTGCCCTGATCGTCGTGCTGTTCATCGGCATCAAGTTTGTATTCTGGGGATTGGGTCAGGTCATCCCCAAGCCCCTGGCGGACCTGTCGCAGAGCGTCCAGAGCAGCCAGAGCGTGCCCTCCGGCGGTGACGCGGACGCCCCCAGCTTCTGCGTCCACTGTGGCAAGGGGCTGCCCGAGAGCTTTGAATGGGGGCAGTTCTGCCCATACTGTGGGAAGAAGGTGGAATAGTGGATAAATTGAAGTGTCTGCGCTGCGGCGTGGAGATGGAATTTGTCGCACGGGAAAAGCTGCAGCTGGGGCAAACCGGCTGGCTGCTGGGTGACCTGCCCAATCTGGTGGCCGGGGCGCTGGAGACGGCCATCTTTACCTGCCCCAAATGTGGAAAACTGGAGTTTTTCCGTGGGGACTTCTTTGACGATGAGGGAGAGGAGTCCGGAAACATTGCCCGGACCCGCTGCCCCGGCTGCGGGTCCCTGTACGAGATGGACTACCCCAAGTGCCCCCGATGCGGGGCGAAAAATGAGAACTGGTAAGAGAGGGAGCAAACCATGGGCTTTTTTGACAAGCTGAAAAAGATCAACATTTTCGCCGGCTTCGGCTCGGAGCTCACCGACGACTTCTACGACGAGCTGGAGGAGTCCCTGATTCTGGCCGACACCGGCATGGACGTGACCCTGGAGCTGGTGGAGGAGCTGCGCCGCCGGGTACGTTCGGAGGGGGTCAAGACGGTGGAGGGAGCCCGGGAGGTGATGGTCCGGGTGATTGCCGACGCCCTCAGTGCCGGGGACCTGTCCCTGAACCTGTCCACCAAACCCGCCGTGGTGCTGTTCATCGGCGTGAACGGCGTGGGCAAGACCACCACCATCGGCAAAATCGGCCACCAGCTCCGGGACCAGCGGAAAAAGGTCCTGTTCTGCGCCGCCGACACCTTCCGGGCCGCCGCCGCCGACCAGCTCACCATCTGGGCCGACCGGGCGGGGGTGGACATCATCAAGCAGCAGGAGGGGGCCGACCCCGCCGCCGTGGTCTTCGACGCCATGTCCGCCGCCAAGGCCCGCAATTCCGACGTGGTCCTGGTGGACACCGCCGGCCGGCTCCACAACAAGCAGAATCTCATGAACGAGCTGAACAAAATTTCCCGGGTAATCGACCGGGAACTGCCCGGCTGCGCCCGGGAGACCCTCCTCGTCCTGGATGCCACCACCGGCCAGAACGGTCTGATCCAGGCCAAGCAGTTCAAGGAAGCGGCGGGCATCACCGGCATCGTCCTCACCAAGCTGGACGGCACCGCCAAGGGCGGCATCGCCATCGCCATCGCCAAAGAGCTGGGGGTGCCGGTAAAATACGCCGGCGTGGGCGAGGGCATCGACGATTTAAAGCCCTTCGACGCCCAGGAATTTGCCCAGGCGCTGATCTGACCCCGGAGTTCCGCTCGTAAGGGCAGCCACAGGCCGCCCTTACAAAGACCTTCCGAAAAAATTAATAGATTATCAATAGACAGAAAGAGAAAATATGGTAGAATAAGGGGGAAGCCTGTATGAAGCTGGTACTGGCAAGCAAGAACCAGAAGAAGCTGGTGGAGATGAACGACATCCTGTCCCATCTGGGGATTGAGGTCTGTTCCGAGACGGAAGCCGGGGTGGATCTGGAGGTGGAGGAGACGGGCACCACCTTTGAGGAGAACTCTCTGCTCAAGGCCAAGGCGGTGATGGAGGCCAGCGGCCTGCCCGCCATCGCTGACGACTCGGGGCTGTGCGTGGACTGTCTCAACGGAGCCCCGGGGGTGTACTCCGCCCGGTACGGCGGCGAGGGTCTGAGCGACGAGGACCGCTATCGGATGCTGCTGGAGAACATGCGGGGCCAGATGACCCGGACGGCGAAATTTGTCAGCGTAATCACCTGCTGCTTCCCCAACGGCGACGTGCTGTCTGCCCGGGGGGAGTGCCCCGGCACCATCGCCTACGCCCCTATGGGGGAGGGCGGCTTCGGCTACGACCCGGTGTTCTTCGTCCCGGAGCTGAAAAAGACCTTCTCCCAGCTCACCGCCGACGAGAAAAACGCCATTTCCCACCGGGGCAAGGCACTGGAGGCCTTCAAGGTCAAGCTGGAGGGGTATCTGAAATGATGCGGGTCATACAGTGGGTGCTTCTGGCGGCGGTATTTCCGCTTCTGATTATGTCTTGGATACAAATCAACCGGATACAGAAAAAAATCCGGGAAAAAGACGGCGAAGCGGTCCTGCGGGAAAACAAACGGCTTGCCGCTGCAAATGCTGTACTGTTGATCTGCTTTGTAAGTTCGCAGGTTCTTGGAGAATGTCTAAACTATCCGGATATTCCATTGTGGGCGATCATACTAAAAACGGGTTGGGCTGTTATTGCCTATCTGATTGTGGATTTTTTTCTGCTCCGAACATTTGAACGAAAAGGGAACGAACTAAAAAAGGACGGCCAATAACCGTTTAGGAGAAGTAACCATGGATTTAACAAGCAAACAGCGGGCCCAGCTGCGGGGTCTGGCAAATAATATCGACACCATTCTGATCGTGGGCAAGGACGGCATCGGGGACAACCTGGTGAAGCAGGCCAACGACGCCCTGGAGGCCCGGGAGCTCATCAAGGGGAAGGTGCTGGAAAACTCCCTCCTCTCCCCCCGGGAGGCGGCGGAGGAGCTGGCCCCCCTGACCCGGAGCGAAATTGTTCAGGTAATTGGAACAAAATTCGTGTTATATCGTCCAAGTCATAAGAAGGACAAAAAGGATAAGATTGTGCTGGTACAGGAGAAGAAGCGGCCCCGGATTTAGGAAAAAGACCTCTCCCTCCAGGGAGGAGTCTTTGGAGAAAGTCAAAACCTTTCAACAATAAAAAGGCGGTGTTCACGTTGAAAATCGGTATTTTTGGCGGAACCTTCAACCCGCCCCATCTGGGGCATCTGGCGGCGGCCCGGACAGCCATCGACGTTCTGGGTCTGGATAAGCTGCTTATCATCCCGGCGGCCATCCCCCCCCACAAGGAGCTGCCGGAGGGCACCCCGGCCCCCGAGCACCGGCTGGCCATGGCGGCCAAGCTGGCCGACGCCCTGCTGCTGCCTGAGAAAGTGGAGGTGTCCAGCCTGGAGCTGGACCGGGCGGGCAAGAGCTACACCAGCGACACCCTGGCCCAGCTGAAAGAGACGTATCCCGATGCGGAGCTGTGGCTGCTCATGGGGACGGACATGTTCCTCACCCTCCACCTCTGGCACGAGCCGGAGCGCATCCTGGAGCTGGCCGGCGTGTGCGCCTTCGGCCGCACGGAACAGGACGGGGAATCGGTCTTTGCCCCCCAGCGGGAGCACCTGCAAAAGGCCTTCCCCAGGGCGAGGGTTACCACCATCACCCTGCCCGGCCTGGTGGATATCTCCTCCACCCGCCTGCGGGAGCTGCTGGCCAGAGGGGAGGGGGCGGAGTATCTCCAGCCCTCGGTCTACGGCCACATTCTGATGAACGGTCTCTACGGTACCCGTGCCGATTTAAAGCATCTGGACATCCCCGAGCTGCGGGCCTGCTCCTACTCCATGGTGATGGAGAAGCGGGTGCGGCACATCCGGGGTACCGAGGAGGAGACGGTCCGTCTGGCCCGCCGCTGGGGGGCTGACGAGGACATGGCCCGCCGGGCGGGCATCCTCCACGACTGCACCAAATACCGCACCGGCGAGGAGCACATCGCTATCTGCGAACAGTACGGGGTACCTCTGGACGACCTGGAGCGCACCGCCCCCAAGCTGCTCCACTCCAAGACGGGGGCGTGCATGGCCCGGCACGTTTTTGGAGAACCTGATGAGGTGTATGAGGCCATTTTCTGGCACACCACCGCCAGGGCGGACATGACCACCCTGGAAAAAATCCTCTACGTGGCCGATTATATGGAGCCAAACCGGGACTTTGACGGGGTGGAGCGCCTGCGGGAGTTGGCCTACAGCGATCTGGACAGGGCTCTGCTCCTGGGGGTGGAGACCACCATCCAGGAGATGAAGGAGCGAAACCTGCCCGTACACAAAAATACCCTCCAGGCCCAGGCCTGGCTGCGGGAGCACGGCGTTACAACAGAAGGGTGATACTATGAGCGAAAATCAGAACCGTCGGGGCCGGAGGGAGGCCCCGGGCAATACCTTCCCGCTGGTCCTCTGGTGGCGGCAGCACCGGGCCTGGGTAGCCGGCCTGGACCGGAAAGGAAAACTTCGCTACCGCCTGTTCCAGGCGCTGGTGATCCTGTCCATTCTTATCATCGCCGTCACCCTGTTCCTCCGCTCCTGGATCAGACTGCCCGAGGTGCCCACTCCGCCGGGAGGCGGCATCAATCCCGGCGGCAATACATCCCAGCTCCAGCCGGGTCAGGTGGGGGATGTATCCTACGAGGGGGCGGAACTGCCCGACGTGGCCAAAAGCGGCCGGAAGCCGGGGTACTACACCTTCCTGCTGGTGGGCAAGGACACCAGCAGCGGCCTGACAGACACCATGATGCTCATTTCCTACGATACCAAGGGCAAGAAGATCAACGCCATCAGCCTGCTGCGGGACACCATGGTGAATACCTCCGGCAAGACCGGCGGCCAGAAGCGGCTGAACGTGGTCTATAACCGCAACCGGGGCGATAAGAATCTCAGTGAGAAGGAGCGCATTGAAACCGGCATGACCGCCCTGAAGAAGGAGGTCAGCCGTCTCACCGGTATCTACCCCGACTTCTACGTCATGGTGGAGTGGGAGGCCATCGGCCGCCTGGTGGACGCCGTGGATGGGGTGGAATTTGAGGTCCCCTTCGACATGGACTACGACGACCCCTATCAGGACCTGCACATCCACCAGAAGAAGGGCCTGCGGGTGCTGAACGGTCTGGACGCCATGGAGGTCATCCGTTTCCGGAAGAGCAACGACGACGCTCCCTATAAAATTAAGATGGGGGACCTGGAGCGCACCCAGATTCAGCGGGATTTTCTCACTGCCGTGATGAAAAAGTGTCTCACCCCGGAGATTCTGCTGAAGGCGCCCGCTCTGGCCCAGATTTTTACGCAGAACGTGGTCACCGACCTGACGGTGGGCAACCTGCTGGCCTTTGCCCAGCTGGCGGTGGGGATGGACCCGGAGCGGGACGTGAAATTTGTCTCCATGCCCTGCTACATGGTGATGTATGACAAGGCCTCTCTGGTGTGTGCCCAGGAGAAGGAGCTGCTGGAGCTGCTCAACGACGGCATCAACCCCTATCTGGACGAGATTAAATCCAGCGATTTGCAGCTGATGTATAAAAAGAGTGGGGGCGGCTTCGGCGTGACCAACGGCACCCTGGCCGACCCGGCGGTGGCCAATCCCCCCGTCTCCAAGCCAGTGGAGCCGGACGATCCGGACAACTCCGATGACCCCGACAATCCCGACGACCCTGCGGTGACTGACCCGGAAAACCCCGGAACCACCACCGACCCGGGCACGACAACGGATCCTGGAACTACTACCGATCCCGGAAACACCACCGACCCCGGCACTGCAACCGACCCGGGAAACACCACCGATCCCGGCACTGACACCAACCCGGGAAATATCGGGGATATCGACCCGGGCGTTGTTTTCCCCGACCCCTCTCCGGATATTCAGGGGGGAACGGTATCAGAACAGGCGGTGGCCTGAGAGAATAGAAAGGAGAAAACTGGATGGAATCCTATGATCTTGCAATCCTGCTGGCCAGAGCGCTGGACAGCAAAAAGGGCGGCGACATCAAGGTGCTGAAGACGGAGGGACTCACCACCCTGGCCGACTACTTCGTCATCTGCACCGCCACCTCCAACACCCAGGTAAAGGCCATGTCCGACGCCTGCGAGGAGACCGCGGAGAAAAACGGCGAGCGGGCCCACCACATCGAGGGCCACCGGGGGGGCACCTGGCTGCTGATGGACTTTTCGGCGGTGGTGGTCCACGTCTTCACCGACGAGGCCCGGAAGTTCTACGACCTGGAGCGGCTGTGGAGCGACGCCGAGGAAGTGGATATTGCCAAAGCGCTGGACGAGATGCCCAAGCACCAGAATTGGCAGAATGACCGGTAATATACAAACCCCGGCGCCCTATTGGGACGCCGGGGCTGTTTTATTCTCCTCGAATAATGTTCAGGGCCTTTTGGCAGTTCTCTGCCCGGCTGACGGTCTGGCTGCCGCCGAACTCGCCGTCCACCGTCCAGGGAATGGGCTGCTCACAGGTAAAGGTGAGCTGGCTGGCCTGGAACTGGACCAGAGCTCCGGAACGCTCGGCAGACGGGTTGGCCAGAGCCTGGACCCCGTCGGTAAAGTCGGCCAGATTGAGGGGCTTTTTCACCAGCAGAACCTCAAACAGTCCGTCGTCCAGCACCACCCGGTTGGCGGTGGGAGGGCGGATGCCGCCGATGGACTGGGAGTTGCTCACCATGCCGAAGTAGAACTCGTCCTCCAGGGTCTTGCCGTCATATGCCACCTTCATGCGGTAGGGGGCGATGGTGGGCAGGGATGCGATACCGGCAAAGATATAAGCCAGGTGGCCAAAGGTGTTTTTTAAATCCTGGGGGGTGTCATAGGCCACTTTGGTAAAGGCGCCGAAGGCGGCCACATAGATAAAGGGCTTGCCGTTGAGACGGCCAATGTCGATGGGCACAGACACACCGGTACCGGCGGCTACCAGGGCAGCCTCCCGGGGCTTTCGGGGCAGGTGGAGGGTGGTGGCGCAGTCGTTGGTGGAGCCAAAGGGGATGTATCCCAAAGGGGGCGGGTCCTTTACCTCCGTCAGGCCGGAGACCACCTCGCTGAGGGTGCCGTCCCCGCCGGCGCAGATGACCCGGTCGAACTGAGGGGACAGCTCCCGGGCCACCCGGGTGGCGTCCCCCTTGCACTGGGTTGGATAGGAGGTTGTGATCCACCCCGCCTTGGTAAACACATCCAGTACCGGAGCCAGAGCGGCCTTGACCTGGCCGGTGCCGGAGGTGGGATTGAAGATAAAAAGAAGCCTGTTCATGGCAGAGTCCTCCGAAAACGGTGAGATACGAGTACCATTATAGGGGTCTGAAACAAAAAATCAAGATGGACGGTAAAACTTTATCTCTTCTTAACAGTCAGGTTGGATAAGGGCTTGCGCCGGGAGAAAAAAGCGAGTAAAATAGGGGAAAACTGTTTTGTCGAGGTGTACGTCTGCTATGAATCGAAAGACCCTGGCCGCAGCCTTTCCTCTGACCGTCCCCGTACTGATGGGGTATCTGGCCATTGGAATCGCCTTCGGCCTGATGCTCCAGTCCATCGGCTACGGGGTGGGCTGGGCCCTGCTGATGAGCGCCACCATCTACGCCGGCTCCGGCCAGTACCTGGGGGTGTCCCTCCTGGCGGCGGGGGCTCCACTGACCCAGGTGGCCTTCCTCACCCTGATGGTCAACTTCCGCCACCTGGTCTACGGCCTGTCCATGCTGGAGAAATTCCGGGGCATGGGCCTGCGCAAGTTCTATATGATCTTTTCCCTTACCGACGAAACCTATGCCCTCCTCTCCTCGGCCCAGGCTCCCGAGGGGGTGGACGAGCACGACTTTTTCTTCACCGTGGCCCTGCTGGACCAGAGCTACTGGGTGCTGGGGTCGGCGATCGGCTCTCTGCTGGGCTCCGCCCTGGGCTTCGACACCACGGGGGTGGACTTTGCCATGACTGCTCTGTTCCTGGTCATCGCCGTGGGCCAGTGGAAGGCCGCCGGCAGCCACCTGCCCGCCCTGCTGGGGGGCGCGGCCACTCTGGTCAGCCTACTGCTGGTGGGGGCGGATGACATGCTCCTTCCCGCCCTGGCCATTATTGTGATTGCGTTGACTTTGCTCCGGCCCCGGCTGGAGGACAGACATGAGAGAGAGGAGGAAAAAACATGCCCCTGACACCGATGCAGACCCTGGCTTCCATCGCCGTGATGGCGGCCGTCACCTTTCTGACCCGGGCCCTGCCCTTTCTCCTTTTCGACCGGGGGGACCACCCCCCGAAGCTTGTCCTCTACCTGGGCCGTGTCCTGCCCCCGGCGGTGATTGCCATGCTTATCGTCTACTGCCTGAAGGGAGTCACCTTCACCGCCCTGGGGGGCTGGGTTCCGCCCCTCATCGCCGGCCTGGCCGCCGTCCTCCTCCACCTGTGGAAGGGCAACGACCTAATCTCCATCTTCGGGGCCACCGTCCTCTATATGGTGCTGGTCCAGGGGGTGTTCGGCTGAATGTCCAACCATGTTTTGATCACCGGCGCCTCCCGGGGCATCGGCGCGGCCGCGGCCCGGCTGTTTGCACAGGAGGGCTGGAGTGTAGCGGTCCACTACAACGCCAGCCGGGCAGCGGCGGAGCAGCTGGCCGTCGAGCTGTCCGGGCTGGGGGTGAAGGCCGTTCCCATCCAGGCGGACGTTGCTGACCCGGAGCAGGCGGAGCGGCTGGTCCGGGAGACGGAGGGGGCTCTGGGGCCGCTGGACGCCGTAATCTGCAACGCGGGGGTGGCCCTGCCCCAGCAGCTCCTCACCGACACGACGGCGGACCAGTGGCGGCGGCTGATGTCGGTGGACCTGGACGGCATGTTTCACACCATCCGGGCCGCCGTTCCCGGCCTGGTGCGCCAAAAGCGGGGGGCCATCGTGACGGTGTCCTCCATGTGGGGGATTACCGGAGGCTCCTGCGAGACCCCCTACTCCGCCGCCAAGGCAGGCGTGATTGGGCTGACCCGCGCCCTGGCCAAGGAGCTGGGTCCGTCCGGTATCCGGGTGAACTGCGTAGCCCCCGGGGTCATCGACACGGCGATGAACGGCCATCTTACTCCCAAGGACCTGGCCGCTCTGGGGGAGGAGACCCCTTTGTGCCGCATCGGACAGCCCGTAGAGGTGGCCCAGGCCATTTACTTTCTGGCATCGGAACGGGCTTCCTTTATCACCGGCCAGGTGCTGCGTGTGGACGGCGGTATGGTAATTTAGCAAAAAATTCGTCGAAATTTAAGGTTTTAGGGTCTGATTTGCGGTTGTAAAATGGACGTAAACTTGGTATAATAAATCACTTGCAGAATTATGTTGACCAAATTTTTCCAAAAAACGACAGGAGGGGAGTCATGGGCCGCTCCAATAAAGACGTCGGCGGCTATCGGGGCCGCAGGACAATCACTGATATTTTGCGCTTCATCGCCATTGCCCTGGCAGTGGCGGTGGTTCTGGTGGTGGCCGGAGCGTTTTACTTTCAGAAGTACCTTGTCTATACCGATGACGGGGTGCGTCTGGACCTGCCGCCCTTTCTACAGATATTTCGGCAGGAAAAACCTGAGGACCCGCCGGGCTCATCCCCCCCTCCCGACCCTGGCAATGTCAGCGTGGTAGTAGAGCCGGACGGCAGTGTCTCTGAGCCCCCGCCGGAGCCAGAGCCGGAGAAGGCGGATTTTGCTCTTCAGCTTCCGGTGGATGACGTTCTGAACGGCACCGCCGCCGCCCAGCTGGAACAGGCGGGAGCCGAAACCCTGATCCTGGTGATGAAGGGCTCTGACGGCAAGCTTGCCTGGCGTTCTGACGAGCGCACAGCGGACCAGGCAGAGGTAAACGCGCCCCAGTCCAATAACGACGCTTTGAAGCAGTGGAACGACGGAACGGTATACACCGTAGCCCGGGTGTGCTGCTTCCGGGACGACAGCGCCCCCTACTTCCGCAACAAGCTGGCTCTGCGCCGGGGACAGTACAACTGGCGGGACGAGCTGGGTTTGCGCTGGCTCAGCCCCGCCCATGAGGACGCTCAGGCCTATATCGCCGGGCTGTGCGGCGAGCTGGCCGCCCTGGGCTTTGACGAGATTGTGCTGGAGGACTTCTACTTCCCCATTCAGGGAAATACCACCAATATCAACCGGGGAGACAGCTACGACCCTGCCGCCTTCACTGCGGAGCTGGAGTCCTTCCTCTCCCAGGTTCAGACAGCGGCGGAGCCTTACGGCACAAAGATTTCTCTCCGCTTCCCGGCGGACCTTCTAACCGACGAGGGGCGTATCCTCAGCGGTGTAACAGATGGGCTGCTGGACCAGTTTGCCTACCGGCTCTGGTCAGAACAGGAGGGCCGGATCGCCCTGTCCGCCTTATCCGGCATCCGCGATGTGTCGGAGCGGACGGTGGAGATTGTTCCCCAGGTCTCGGAGGACCGTACGCTTTTCCAGGCAGTTATCCCTCTAGTGGAATAACAGAAAATGACGCCGCCCAGCCGGAAACGGACGGGCGGCTTTTTCATAAAACAGAAAAAGTGCGGAAAACTCAGGCAAATACAAAGAATTGACCGGGTAAAAATGGTGAAAAAGGCCTTGATTTTTCGGGAAGATTTGACTACAATGAGAGGTAGCGAATTCCTACATTTTAGCATTGGAAAAGGTGGTGAAAACATGGCATTGGAAGCAATCCAGACGGTCACACAGGCAGAGGCCAGGGCCAAGGCGGACCGGGAAGCTGCGGCGGTCCAGGCCAAGCAGAGACTGGCCGACGCCCAGCGGGAAGCGAAGCAGATTGTTGAGCGGGCCCGGCAGCAGGCCCGGGAGGAAGCCCATCGGATGATGGCGGAGGCCGAGTCTAAGGCGGCCCAGCTGACCCAGGAGGAACTGACCCGGGCAGCGGCGGACTGTGACACGCTGAAGCAAAATGCCCGGGGGCGGCTTGAGGAGGCCGCGCAGCTCATTGTTGGAAGGGTCGTGGAACACTAATGGCTATCGTAAAAATGAAGCGCCTGCGCATGATGGCCATGACGGCTGACCGGGAGGTGCTGCTCCGCCGGCTCCAGCACATGGGCTGTGTGGAGATTGTCCAGCCCGAGACGGACCCGGACGACCCCCTGTGGACCGGGCTCACCCGCCCGGAGACAGCCGGACTGGCCGCCGCCCACGAGGAGAAAAATCAGGC
Source organism: uncultured Bacillota bacterium (assembly GCA_947650875.1). Taxonomy (GTDB): domain Bacteria; phylum Bacillota; class Clostridia; order Oscillospirales; family Oscillospiraceae; genus Lawsonibacter. The sequence continues at coordinate 54,714 of CANSXE010000004.1, forward strand.
CGAGCGGGCGCTGGAGGTACTCAAGCGGTACAAGGCTCTGCCAAAATCGGGCCTTTTGGCCCCCAAACCCGGCGTGCAGGAGGGCGACCTCTTTGACCAGGCCGGGGCCAAGGCGGCCCGGAGCATGGCGGAAGAGGTCAACGGCCTGGACCGGCGGCTGGCCGCCATCCGTGCGGAGGAAAACAAGCTGGACACCCAGCGGGCGGTGCTGCTCCCCTGGCAGAACCTGGACCTGCCCCTGGAGACAGGCTCCACCGGTCAGGTGACCATCCAGCTGGGCACCCTGCCCGCAGCGCTCCCCATGGGACAGGCGGAGGGAGAGGTTCAGGCCGCCAGCCAGCTGGCTGAGCTGACCGAGATATCCGCCGACCGGGATTCCCGCTACTGCACCCTGGTGTGCCACGCCAGCGAAGCTGAGACTGTGCTGGAGGTTCTCAAGGCACTGGGCTGGTCCCGGGCCAACCTCCGGGACTGGACGGGCACCGCGGCAGAAAACCTGGCCCGCCTGGACAAGGAGACCGAAGCCCTGAAGGGGGAGAGCGTCTCCATTGAGGAGAAGCTGGCCGGCATGGGAGAGAACGCCCCCGCCCTGCAGAAGCTTTCTGACCTGGCCGGGCTGGATGCCAGCCGGGAGGAGTGCCGCGGTCGGCTGATGGACACAGGACAGACCTTCCTTTTGGAGGGCTGGGTGCCGGAGGAGAGTTGGCCCGCCCTGAAGCAGGAGCTGGACAAATTCCCCTGCGCCTGCGAGGTGGGCGACCCCGCGCCGGAGGAGTATGAAAAGGTGCCGGTGAAGCTGAAAAACAACACCCTCACCAGGCCGCTGAACATGGTCACCGAGATGTACTCCCTGCCCGCCTACGGCACCCTGGACCCCAACCCCCTGATGGCCCCCTTCTTCATCCTGTTCTACGGGATCATGATGGCGGACATGGGGTACGGCCTGCTCATGATGCTGGCCGGAGGGATTATCCTGAAAAAGAAGAAGCCCGGCGGCACCTTTGGACACCTGTGCGGCCTGCTGGTGCTGTGCGGTGTGACCACCTTTATCATGGGCGCGCTGACAGGCGGCTTCTTCGGCGATTTCCTCACCCAGGTGGTCAAGCTGACCACCGGCGGCGACTTTGCTCTGCCCGCCCTGTTCACCCCCCTGGAGGACACCATGATGATTCTGGTGGGGGCCATGTGCCTGGGCTTTGTGCAGATCATCACCGGCATGGCGGTCAGCTTTGTTTCCAAGCTGAAAAACGGCCAGGTGCTGGACGCCGTATTTGAGGAGGTTACCTGGTGGGTGGTCTTTGCCGGGCTGGGCCTGATGATTGTGGGCATCACCCCCATCGTGCTGGTGATCGGCATGGTGATGGTGGTGGCCGGACCGGTCATTCAGAACCAGGGCTTCGGCAAGGTCACCGGCATCTTTGGCTCCCTGTACAACCATGTGACGGGCTACTTTGGCGACATCCTGTCCTACTCCCGCCTCATGGCCCTGATGCTGGCCGGTTCGGTCATCGCCCAGGTGTTCAACACCCTGGGGGCCATCCCCGGCAACATCGTGATTTTCCTGATTATCTCCTTCGCGGGCAACGCTTTGAACTTCGCGCTGAACCTGCTGGGCTGCTACGTCCACGACCTGAGACTTCAGTGTCTGGAGTACTTCGGCAAGTTCTATCAGGACGGCGGAAAGCCCTTCCGCCCCCTGAATCTCAATACCAAATACTACGAGGTAGTTAAATAAGAGGAGGAAAACATTATGAGCACTGCAACAGATATGATCCAGATGATTGAGCAGAACGCGGCGGCGCAGTCCTTCGTGGGCGCCTTCGGCGGTCTGGCCATCGCCCTGCTGGGCGCGGGCCTGGCGGCGGTGCTCAGCGGCATCGGCTCCGCCAAGGGCACCGGCATCGCCGGCGAGGCCGGCACCGGCCTGCTGTGCGAGGACCCCAGCAAGTTCGGTAAGGTCATGATTCTCCAGGTCATCCCCGGCACCCAGGGCCTGTACGGCCTGGTGGTGTGGTTCTTCGCCGTGTTCCGCATGGGCCTGCTGTCCGGCACCCTGCCCCAGCTGTCTGTTGTCCAGGGCTGGCAGTACTTCGCCGCCTGCCTGCCCATGGCTCTCGGCGGACTGTTCTCCGCCATCGCCCAGGGCCGCGTGGCCGCCGGTTCCATCAACATCCTGGCCAAGAAGCCCGACGACTGGTCCAAGGGCATGGTGCTGTGCATCACCGTGGAGTTCTACGCCATTCTGTCCCTGCTGGCCTCCATGCTGATGATTATCAACATCAGCGCCTAAGACTGGAAAGAGAGACAGTTTATGGAAGGAATCGAAAAAATCACCGAGAAAATCGCCCAGGACGCCCAGGCTGAAATCAATAAGCTGGTGGCGGAGACGGACGAAAAGGTGAAGGCTATCCAGGCCAGTGCCGAGCGTCAGGCTCAGCAGGAGGCCAGCGAGATCGTGGAAAAGGGCCGCGCGGCTGCCAGTGAGCGGCTGGATCGGCTGAGCTCCGCTTCTCAGATGGAGCGGCGCAAGCTGGAGCTGGCCGCCAAGCAGGAGGTGCTGGGCGAAGCCTTCGACCTGGCCCTGGAGAAACTGTGCGCGCTGCCGGAGAAAGAGTACATCGCCCTGCTGACCAAGCTGGCCCTGGCGGCGTCCTCCTCCGGCAAGGAGCAGCTGATTTTCTCCCCGAAGGACCGCAATACCGTGGGCAAACAGGTGGTCATGGCCGCCAACGACACCCTGGTGAAGGAGCGGGCCCCCGGTCTGCCCGAGGAGATCACCAAGTCCAAGGTGGGCACCCTGATGGATAAGCTGATTCACAATACCACCGCCATCGTTACCGGCGCGGGTCTCACCCTGTCGGAGCAGACCCGGGACATCAAGGGCGGCTTCATCATGGTGGACGGCGACGTGGAGATCAACTGCGCCTTCGAGACCCTGGTGCGCCTTCAGCGGGAGCAGATGGAGAAGAAGGTCGCAGACGCGCTGTTTCAATAAGCTGCTTCCGTGATATGCAGGGGTCTCCGCCCCTGCAAGAGAGACCCAAATCAAAAGCAAGCGAAACGAGAGGAGGGATATTTTGTCCCACCGCAAAAAAGATACGGATTATCTGGCCATCTCCGCCCGTATCCGGGCCATGGAGAACAGGCTCCTCACCCGGGAGCGGATGGACCGGATGATCGAGGCCCGGGACGACGCCGAGGCCATGAAGAGTCTCGCCGAGTGCGGCTATAACGACGCCGCCGGTCTGGACGCGGCTCTGGCCCAGGCCCGTGCCGAGGTCTTCAAGGACATGGAGCAGGGGGCTCCCGACCCCCGTCTGGTAGAGGTCTTCCAAATCAAGTACGACTACCACAACGCCAAGACCATCCTCAAGGCCCAGGCCATGGGCTCCGACCCGGAGCGCCTGCTGCTGGCCGGTGGCCGCTACGACCCCGCCGCTCTCTGGGACGGCTGGAAGCGTGAGACCCTCAGCGGCGTCAGCGAGACCTTTAAAAAGGCCATGGAGCAGGCAAAAACCGCTTTGGCCGAGGGGGGGGACCCCCAAAAGGCCGACTTGATTCTGGACCGGGCCTGTTACGCCGAGATGGCCCAGCTGGCCAGCGAGCTGAGCAGCCCCTTCCTCCAGGGCTATGTCCGCCTGTCGGTGGACGTGGCCAACCTGCGGGCCGCCGTCCGGGTGGCCCGGATGGGCCGGGAGGGCGATTTCCTGCGCCAGGTGCTGCTGCCCGGGGGCAATGTGTCCGAGCAGGCCATCGCCGCCGCCCGGGGGGACGCCCTGGGCGAGGTATTCCGCTCCGGACCTCTGGCCCAGGCCGCAAGTCTGGGGGCCAAGCTGGCCCAGCCGGGCGGAGAGTCCCTCACCGCCTTCGAGCGGGAGTGCGACAACGCCCTCACCGCCTACCTGGCCGCCGCCCGCCGCGTCCCCTTCGGGGAGGAGACGGTGATCGGCTACCTGTACGCCAAAGAGCAGGAGTTCACCGCCATCCGGGCCATCTTCGCCGGACGTGCGGCGGGGCTGGATGGGGACACCATCCGCTCCCGGCTCCGGGAAACCTATGTGTAAGGGGGATTGCAGATGTATAAAATCGCCGCCATGGGCGACAAGGACAGCGTCCTGGGCTTTAAGGCCCTGGGGCTGGAGGTCTGCCCGGTAGAGTCCCCCGAGACGGGCCGGGAGGCCCTCCACCGCATGGCCAAGGAGAACTACGCCATCATCTATATGACCGAGCAGCTGGCCGCCCAGCTCCCCCAGGAGATCGCCCGGTATAAGGACGCCCTCACCCCCGCCATCATCCTGATCCCCGGCAAGGAGGGCTCCTTGGGCATCGGTATGGCCAACGTCAAGACGGCGGTCGAACGGGCCGTCGGCGCGGATATTCTGTAACCGGAATGCAGGGCGCGACGACCTCGGCGCGCCGTGTGCAGGGGCGGATATCATCCGCCCGCCCCGGTCCATTTATGTGGTAGGGACGCATCACGATGCGTCCGCCCGAAAAAAGAAGACGGACGCTTCGTGAAGCGTCCCTACGGTTCGCAAATATAAGAAATTCACCCAGAAAGAAGGTTTTAACGCCTATGGGAAAAATCGTTAAGGTCTCCGGCCCGCTGGTGGTGGCCACCGGCATGGAGGAGGCCAACATGGCCGACGTGGTCCGTGTGGGCGAGCAGCGCCTGATCGGTGAGATCCTCACCATGACCGGCGGCTCGGCCTCCATCCAGGTCTACGAGGAGACCTCCGGCCTGGGCCCCGGCGCCGACGTGGTCACCACCGGCGCCCCCCTGTCCGTGGAGCTGGGCCCCGGCCTGATCGAGAACATCTACGACGGCATCCAGCGCCCGCTGGAGGTCATCATGCAGAAGGTCA
>CANSXE010000005.1 GCA_947650875.1 uncultured Bacillota bacterium
GCAGGCCGATGACCGCCACGTCGTGGACCTTGGGGTAGGCGGACAGGAAGTCCTCGATCTGCACCGGGTACAGGTTCTCGCCGCCGGAGATAATTACGTCCTTCTTCCGGTCCACCAGGAAGATGAAGCCGTCTTCGTCTTGGCGGGCCATGTCGCCGGTGTGGAGCCAGCCATTTTCCAGCACCTCGGCGGTGGCTTCGGGGTTGTGGTAGTAGCACACCATCACCCCTGGGCCCTTTACGCACAACTCGCCCACATCTCCCTGCTGGACGGGGATATTCTGCTCGTCCACAATCTTAATCTTCCAGCCGTAGCCGGGCACGCCGATGGCTCCCACCTTGTGGACGTTGTCCACCCCCAGATGGACACAGCCCGGGCCGGTGGACTCGGACAGGCCGTAGTTGGTGTCGTACTTGTGGTGGGGGAAGTATTGCAGCCAGTGCTTGATGAGGGAGGGGGGCACCGGCTGGGCGCCGATGTGCATCAGCCGCCACTGGGACAGGTGAAAATCTTCGATTTTCAGGTCGCCCCGGTCCAGGGCGGCTAAGATATCCTGGGCCCAGGGCACCAGCAGCCAGACGATGGTGCACCGCTCCTGGCTGGCCGCCTGGAAGACGGCGGAAGGGGAATTGCCTTTCAACAGCACCGCACGGCTGCCGGTGAACAGGGAGCCGAACCAGTGCATCTTGGCCCCGGTATGGTACAGGGGCGGGATGCACAGGAAGACGTCTTCGTGGGTGGTCTCGTGGTGGATGGCCTCCATCCGGGCGGACTGCATCAGGGCGGTGTGACGGAGCAGGATGGCCTTGGGGAAGCCGGTGGTGCCAGAGGAGTAGTAGATGGCCGCCTCGTCCTCGTCGTCCACCAGCACCTTGGGGGGGCGGCTGGAGCAGTTGGCGGTGGCCCGCAGGTAGTCCTCGGCAAAGGCGGGGCAGTGCTCCCCCACGAAGAACAGCAGCATCTGCTTTTTGATCTTGGGCACAATGGGCTCCATCCGGGTGGTGAACTCGGGGCCGAAAAAGAGCACGTCGGCGTCGGCCAGCTTCAGGCAGTAGTCAATCTCGTCGGCGGTGTAGCGGAAGTTCAGAGGGACCGCCACCGCCCCCGTTTTTAAAATGCCGAAGTAGATGGGCAGCCACTCCAGACAGTTCATCAGCAGAATGGCCACCTTCTGGCCCTTGCGGATGCCCCGGCTGAGCAGCATGTTGGCCACCCGGTTGGCCTTCTCATCAAAGACCGACCAGGTGATCTCACGGCGGTAGGGGGCGTCGCCGGTGGGCTGGATCAGCTCGTACTCCTGCCAGGAGACCCGCTGCTCCTCCCGGACCTCGGGGTTGATCTCCACCAGGGCGGCCTCGTCGCCGTACAGCTTGCTGTTGCGCTCCAACAGATCGGTGATAGGCATTATGTTCGTTCCTTTCCAGACGGATGGGCTCCGTTAAACTTTATTGATTTTAACCGCTAAAGTATCATAGCGAATTTTTGGGGGAATGTCAAGAGCGGAAAAAGTTTCTGCGGAAAAAATCCGGCGGGCTCTTTACTTCCCCACTTTCCTGTGCTACACTTTACACAAGTGAATTTTCCCGGATACCAATATGGAACGAAGGAGTGTATTGCTATGGCAAAGGCGGAAAAGCGGGAGCGGAGCATGGCCCTGTACGAGACCATCCTGAAGCTGAAGGACCTGGACGAGTGCTGCCGGTTTTTCGACGATCTGTGCACCCCCACCGAGCTGCGCAGCCTGGAGCAGCGGTTCGATGTGGCGGTGTACCTCCAGCAGGGGCTGGTCTATCTGGATATTCTGGATAAAACCGGGGCCTCCAGCGCCACCATTAGCCGGGTGAGACGGTCCATGCTGGACAACGGCGCGGGAGGCGTGATGCGGGAGGTCATCCAGCGCCACGGATTGCACGAGAAGGAGGAGACGTAGGGACGCTTCACGAAGCGTCCGTATCCAACCGTTTGCAATTTCTGCGGACGCATCGTGATGCGTCCCTACAGAATCAACGAAAACCAAAACAGAAAGCAGGAAAAAACATGAAACAATTAATGCTGGGCAACGCCGCTGTTGCCCGGGGACTGTATGAGGCGGGGTGCTGCGTGATCTCCAGCTACCCCGGCACCCCCAGCACCGAGATCACCGAGGAGGCCGTCAAGTACCCCGAGCTGTACTGCGAGTGGGCCCCCAACGAGAAGGTTGCCATGGAGGTGGCCTTCGGCGCCTGTCTGGCGGGGAAGCGGGCCTTCTGCGCCATGAAGCACGTGGGTCTCAACGTGGCTGCCGACCCGCTGTACACCATGGCTTACACCGGCGTCAACGCCGGCTTAGTGATCGGCGTGGCCGACGACCCGGGGATGCACTCCTCTCAGAACGAGCAGGACTCCCGGCACCACGCCATCGCCGCCAAGGTGCCCATGCTGGAGCCCTCCAACTCCGCCGAGGCGCTGGAGTTTGCCAAGCTGGCCTATGAGCTGTCCGAGGAGTTCGACACCCCGGTGCTGCTGAAAATGTGCACCCGTGTGGCACACTCCCAGTCCATTGTGGAGACCTCCGACCGGTCTGAGCCCGGGATGAAGCCCTATGAGAAGAACATCGCCAAGTACGTCATGATGCCGGGCAACGCCATCCGCCGCCACCCCTTCGTGGAGGAGCGCACCCGGAAGCTTCAGGAGTGGGCGGAGACCGCCCCCATCAACCGGGTGGAGATGGGGGGCGCCAAAATCGGAATTATCACCTCCTCCACCTCCTATCAGTACGTCAAAGAGGTGTTCGGGGATACCGTCTCCGTCCTCAAGCTGGGTATGGCCAACCCCCTGCCCGTCAAGCTGATAAAGGACTTTGCCTGTAAAGTGGAAAAGCTTGTTGTGGTGGAGGAGATGGACCCCATCATAGAGAACCACTGTAAAGCCCTGGGCCTTGCCGTCTCCGGCAAGGATGTGCTGCCCATGGAGGGGGAATTTTCCCAGAACCTCATCGCGGAAAAGCTGGGCGGAGAGGTACATACCGGCCGGACCATCGACGACCCCATCCCCCCCCGGCCCCCTGTTATGTGCGCCGGCTGCCCCCACCGGGGACTGTTCTACACCCTGAGCAAGAACAAGTGCACCGTCCTGGGGGACATCGGCTGTTACACTCTGGGGGCGGTGGCCCCGCTGGCCGCTATGGACATGACCCTGTGCATGGGGGCCTCCATCTCCGCCGTCCACGGCTTCAACAAGGCCCGGGGCGCGGAGAGCGAGGGCAAAACGGTGGCCGTCATCGGCGACTCCACCTTTATGCACTCGGGCATGACCGGCCTGGCCAACATCGCCTATAACCAGTCCAACTCCACGGTGATTATTCTGGACAACTCCATCACCGGCATGACCGGCCACCAGCAGAACCCCACCACCGGCTACAACATCAAGGGCGACCCCGCCGGGAAGATTGACCTGGAGGGGCTGTGCAAGGCCATGGGCTTTACACGGGTCCGGGTGGTGGACCCCTACGATTTGAAGGCCTGCGACACTGTTCTCAAGGAGGAGCTGGCCGCCGCTGAGCCCTCTGTGATCATCAGCCGCCGGCCCTGCGCCCTGCTCAAGTACGTCAAGCACGAGGCCCCCCTCACCGTGGACCCGGTGAAGTGCGTGGGCTGCCGGAGCTGCATGAAAATCGGCTGCCCCGCCATCTCCATCAAGGAGGGCAAGGCCCGGGTGGACGCCACCCTGTGCGTGGGCTGCGGCGTGTGTGAGCAGCTGTGCGGCGTGAAGGCGTTTTCGTAGGGACGCATCACGATGCGTCCGTCTGAACATATGGCCGTCCGGCATACGCGGACGCTTCATGAAGCGTCCCTACATTCGGCCGGTTCAATATAAGGAGTTGTTTCAACATATGGAAACCAAAAATATTATGATTGTCGGCGTGGGGGGACAGGGGTCCCTCCTGGCGTCCAAGCTGCTGGGCCACCTTCTCATGGAGCAGGGTTTTGACGTGAAGGTGTCTGAGGTCCACGGCATGTCCCAGCGGGGCGGGTCGGTGGTCACCTACGTCCGCTACGGCGACCGGGTGGATTCCCCCGTCATTGACAAGGGGGAGGCGGACTATATCGTCTCCTTCGAACTGCTGGAGGCCGCCCGGTGGCTGAGCTACCTCAAGCCCGACGGCCAGATTGTCACCTCCACCCAGCAGATCGACCCCATGCCCGTCATCACCGGCGCGGCCAGCTACCCGGAGAACCTGGTGGAGAAGATGCGCACCGCCGGGGCCAAGGTGGACGCCCTGGACTGTCTCAAGCTGGCCGAGGAGGCCGGTTCGGCCAAGGCGGTGAACATCGTCCTCATGGGAAGGCTGTCCCACTACTTCGACCTGCCCGACCAGGCCTGGCAGAAGTCCCTGGAGGCCATGGTGCCCCCCAAGTTTTTGGAGCTGAACAAAAAGGCCTTTGAGCTGGGGAAGAAGGCGTAACGATGTTTGCCTGTAAAGTGATGATAAAAGCGCCCCTTGAACAGGTGAAAGCCCGGTTTGAGGGATACGAGGACATGGAGTTTTCCCAAAAGGGGGATTGGGTGCTGGCTGAGGACTTCTCCGGCACACAGCTGTTCGGCTGGGAGGTGTCCGCGTGGCTGGAGCTGGCTGGAGAGGACGAGCTGATTTACGCCTACTACGACGAGGACATGAACACGGAATTTATCTTCGTCCAGAATGGCCTGTGTATGCGGGCCTATCAGGAGTATGACGGCGAGGTAGACACCGACCAGGGCGAGGACCCGGACATCCCCATTTCCGGCTGGACGGACGTAGCCGACTATATGGACGATCATATGGTGTAGGATTAAGCTCTCGTCCCGCCCGCAGGCGGCAAGGCTCCTTTGGAAAGGAGCTGTCACGGCAAAGCCGTGACTGAGGATTGCGTTTTGCGAAGCAAAACATACGAAGTAAACAAAGTTTCCGCCCCACGAAAGTCCCTGATCTCTCGTTTGCTTCGCACATTTTGGCTTCGCCAAAATACAATCCTCCGCCCCAGTGTGCCCACTGGGGCACCTCCTTTCAAAAGGAGGCTTTTTGGAGCAACCATTTAAGTTTATTATAATTCAGAAAGGAAGCATGAACAATGGGATTCTTTTCAAACCTCTTTGGCGGTGGCGCCAAGAAAGCGGAGGAGGTCAACGACGCCAATTCTCAGGCACTGAAGCAGTTTTTTAAGGAGAATCTACCCAGCGAGTTTGTGAACTCCGCAAAGTATGCCATCTCCATTACCCAGGGGGATAAGGGCTACGAGGCCCGGATCAACATGGATATGGGGGCGGACGGCTCTACCTATCAGGGCTTTGCCAAGGAGAACTTCGCAGAGCTGGCAGACTGGGAGTCCGAGCGGGTCTTCGACCTGCTGCCCGAGCCGCCGGTCACCGTGACCGTCATCTTCGACATGGACTTCGGCGGCAAGAACAAGGTCACCATGAACCGGGGCCGTCTCCTGGCAAAATAGGGAGAAAAACGAAGTTTTTCGATAAGTTTTCTTTTGGTTCTTTTCTTTATCCAAAAGAAAAGAACATAAGACATACAATCCGAAAGGAATGATACCCATGGAAAGATACTACCAGCCCGAGATCGAGTGCGCGTCCCGGGAACAAATCAAGGCCTGGCAGGACGAGCGGCTTGTGAAGCAGGTGCGCCACGTCTGGGACAACGTGCCCTACTACCGGAAGAAGATGGAGGAGAAGGGCCTCACCCCTGACGACATCCGGTCCAGCGACGATTTGCACAAGCTGCCCTTTGTCACCAAGGCCGACCTGCGGGAGGCCTACCCCTACGGGCTGGTAGCCAAGCCCCTGAAGGAGTGCGTGCGCATCCAGTCTACCTCGGGCACCACCGGCAAGCGGGTGGTGGCCTTCTACACCCAGCACGACATCGACCTGTGGGAGGACTGCTGCGCCCGGGCCATCATGGCCGCCGGGGGCACCGATGAGGACGTGTGCCAGGTGTCCTACGGCTACGGCCTGTTCACCGGCGGCCCCGGCCTGAACGGGGGCTCCCACAAGGTGGGCTGCCTCACCATCCCCACCTCCTCGGGCAACACCGAGCGGCAGATTATGTTCATCAAGGACCTGTCCGCCACCATCCTGTGCTGCACCCCCTCCTACGCCGCCTACATCGGCGAGACCATGAAGGAGATGGGCCTCACCCCCGACCAGATCCCCCTGAAAGCGGGTATTTTCGGCGCGGAGGCCTGGTCGGAGGAGATGCGGCAGGATATCCAGAATACCCTGGGCATCAAGGCCTATGATATTTACGGCTTGACTGAGCTGTCCGGCCCCGGTGTGTCCTTCGAGTGCTCCGCCCAGAGCGGGATGCACGTCAACGAGGACCACTTCATCGCTGAGATTATCGACCCGGACACCGGCGAGGTCCTCCCCGAGGGCACCAAAGGGGAGCTGGTGTTCACCTCCATCACCAAGGAGGCCTTCCCCCTGCTGCGCTACCGCACCCGGGATATCTGTATGCTCACCCGGGAGAAGTGCTCCTGCGGCCGCACCCACGTGAAGATGTGCAAGCCCATGGGCCGGTCGGACGACATGCTCATCATCCGGGGCGTCAACGTGTTCCCGTCTCAGATCGAGACCGTCCTGCTCAACCACGGCTATCCCGCCAACTACCAGATTATCGTGGACCGGGTGAAGAACACCGACACCCTGGACGTCCAGGTGGAGATGACCCCCGAGATGTTCACCGACAACATGGGCGAGATCGCCAAGCGGCAGAAGGAGCTGGTGGACGGCCTGCGGTCCATGCTGGGCCTGGCCGCCAAGGTCACCCTTGTGGCCCCCAAGACCATCGTCCGCAGCGAGGGCAAGGCCGTGCGGGTTATCGACAAGCGGAAGATTTAAGGAGGAAACACTATGAGCATCAAGCAGATTTCCGTCTTTCTGGAGAACAAGCCCGGCGCGCTCTACGCCATGACCGGGGTGCTGGCCCAGAACAAAATCGACATGCGGGCCTTCTCCCTGGCCGAGACCAGTGACTTCGGCATCGCCCGGATGATCGTGGACGACGTGTACAAGACCACCACCGTCCTGAAGGACGCGGGCTTTATCAACAACATCACCCCCGTGCTGGGGGTGGCCATCCCCGACGTACCCGGCGGGCTGAACAAGGTCCTCCAGGCCCTCACCGACGCCAAGGTGAATGTGGAGTATATGTACGCCTTCCTGGGCGGCAGGGACGCGGAGCACGCCTACATGATCTTCCGGGTGGAGGACAACGCCGCCGCCGCTTCTGCCCTGGCTCAGCGGGGCATCAAGGTGGTGGACCAGGAGGAGATTGAAAAGCTGTAGGAAACGCAAAAAAGCCCCCCTCTAAGAGGGGGGTGGCGCGGCGAAGCCGTGACGGGGGGAGTTTACTCCCTCAGCCACCGCCTGCGGCGGTGCCAGCTCCCTCAGAGAGGGAGCCTTTTTTATTCCTCCGCCAAGGGGAAGGTCACCACGGCGGTAAACAGGTCGGCCTCGGTGGAAATTGTCAGCTCTCCGCCGCAGGCCCGGGTGAAGGACTCAGCGATGGACAGCCCCAGGCCGGAGCCGCCGTCGGTGCGGCTCTCGTCCCCCCGGACAAACCGGGCGGTGTAGTCCGCCCCCGGCTTCAGCTCGGCGGCGGAGGTGTTCCGCACGCTGGCGCTGGCCTGTCCCCCCTCCACCGTCAGATTCAGGTAGACCCGGGAGCCGGGCAGGGAGTACTTCAAAGCGTTGCCAATTAGGTTCTGGAACACCCGGTACAGCCGGTCGCTGTCGGCGGTGATGGGCACCTCCTCCTCGGGGATGGCCGCCCGCAGGGTGAGACCGCTGTTGTCGATGGCCTGCCCCATGTCGGCCAGGGTCTGGCGCAATAACCGGGCGTAATCAAGCCGCTCCAGATTTACCGGGAGTTGTCCCGAAGCCGCCTTGCTCACCTCAAACACGTCCTGGACCATGGCCTTCAGCCGCTGGGCCTTTTCCCCCATAATCTGAACGTACTCGCTGGCCGGGGGCTCCAGCGGCTCCTGGGAGAGCAGCTCGGTGTAGCTGATGATGGAGGTGAGGGGGGTTTTCAGGTCGTGGGACACGTTGGTGACAAGCTCCACCTTCATCCGCTCGCTGTGGGTGCGCTCCTCCACCGCCTGGTGCAGGCCCTGCCGGATGTGGTTCAGGTCGTCGGCCAGCCCGGACAGATCGCTGTTTTTCTGTAAGGCAAGTTCCCTTTCCAGCTCGCCCGCCCGAACGGCTGCGGCCTGGTCGGCCACCGCCCCGAAGTCGGTCCACAGCCGATGCAGCCGCCAGATCAGCACCGCGCACACCAACATCAGCAGGGCGGCGGGGGTGACGATGACCCAGACGGTCTCCAGGGGCACGCCGCCCCGGTAGCTGGAGGCGTAAACCAGCAGGTTCATGTTCACCGCCCCCAGCAGGAGGAGCGTCATTGCGGTGACGCCGCACACCCGGCTCAGCCGCTTCTGGACGGGCCGGTCCAGCCCCCAGGCGGCCAGCATGGCGATTACACCCCGTCTCCAGGGCCGCTTATTATACCGCCAGTCATTGAAAATCAGCAGATACAGCCCCCAGAAGGCGGCCAGCAGGCCTGGGATATGGTCAGCCAGCTCCCGGAGGTATTCCCGGAACAGCCAGCCGCCGTTCTCGCCGAGGATGGCCACCGCCGTGCCGATGCTGGTGGTATACTCCTCCGAGATGATCTGGGCATAGCCGTGCTCCTGGAGGATGACGTCCCGCTCCTCGCCGGGGAGTTGATCCAGCATCTCCCAGTCCAAGGAGACGTCGCCGGGAATAACGTCGGCCGAGGCTACCGTGCCATAGGAGGAGGGCGCGTAGGCGTAGGTCAGCTCCTGCCAGATATCCCCCAGGTACTCCGGGCGGGGGAGGCAGAAGAACACCAGCAGCAGGGCGGCCAGAATTTTCACCTCAAACCAGACCTTACCTGTCCCCCGGGCCAGGGCAATGTCCGCCCGCTGCTTATCTTTCCGCAGCAGGACGTACACCACCATCAGGGCCAAGCCCACACCCGTGCGGACGGCGTGGCCGACGATCTCCCCCCGGTAGGCCCCCAGGTTCCGTTTCAAGTAGTACAGCTCGTTGTACTCGTTGGACCCGGAGCTGCCGTAGCTGCCCTTGATGAAAATTTGCGGGCTGTTGATAACCGCCATGGTCACCTTCACCTTGCTGCCCGCCTCGTCCACGGTAAAGTTCTTGTAGCCGGGGACATACCACTGATAGGGCTCGTCGATGCTCTCGAAGCGGTAGTAGCCGTCGCCGTAGAGGTCCAACTCGGTCCCGTCCTTCCAGGCCCGGACCTTCTCCCCGTCGAATTGCAGGAGAAAGCCGTAGCCCTCGGGCAGCTGCTCCGCCGTGGTAGAGGCGGTCAGTGTGTCGCTGTTGCTGTAGAGGGTTCCCCCCTCCTTTGCCACGGTATAGAGGACATTTTTGTCCTCCTTCATCCGTTCATGGGCTCCTTTGGCCCACCGCTCCGCGCCAGAGGACGGCGCTGGGCCGTTCCCGTCGCCCCAGTCGTAGTCACCGTAATAGTTGAAACCGCTGTAAGCCCAGCCCCCGGCTCCCATCATGATGAGCCGCTCCAGCCGGGAGGAGACAAAGCCCCGAAACTCCGTCGTGTCCCGCCAGTCGGAGGCGAAGCTGTCGGAGATCCACCGCCGGCTGCCCGAAGAGGTCAGTTTAGTCCCGAAGAACAGCGCCCCCTCCAGAAGCAGAGAGACCCCCAGCAGGAAGGCCAGAAAGCCAATGATTGATTTACTTTTTTTCCATTTTGTATCCAATGCCCCACACCACCTTCAAATAGTCTGGCTCACGAGGATTGAGCTCAATTTTTTCCCGGATGCGCCGGATATGCACCATCACCGTGCCCTCGGAGGACCAGGCTTCCTCCCCCCACACCCGGCGGTAGATCTCCTCTGCGGGGAACACCCGGCCCAGGTTGCGCATGAGCAGATCGACGATGCCCGTCTCGATGTTGGTGAGCTTCACCGGCTCGCCGTCGGCGGACAGCAGGCGCTTGTCCGGGTCGTAGGTCAGCCGGCCGCTTACGATCTGCCCGGCGGGGGCGGTGTTCACGTCCCCCAGCCGGGTGTACCGCCGCAGCTGGCTGCGCACCCGGGCCATCAGCTCCTGCATGCTGAAGGGCTTGGTGACGTAGTCGTCCGCCCCCATGGACAGCCCCAGCACCTTGTCGCTCTCCTCGCTCTTGGCTGACAGCACGATCACCGGCAGGTTGCGCCGCTCCCGCACCCGCAGCACGGCGGACAGGCCGTCCAATTTCGGCATCATCACGTCCATCAGAATCAGCCGCAGGTCGGGGTCCACCGCCTTGTCCAGCGCCTCCATGCCGTCGTAGGCCCGGAGGACCCGGTAGCCCTCCTTCTCCAGGGCCGCCGCAATGGCGCCCACAATCTCCCGGTCGTCGTCCACCACCAGAATGGTCTCTTGCTCGTTCATTGGGTTTTGCTCCTTCCTCGTTCGCTGGCACCAGAATAACAGAAACTTCTTACAAAACAAGGGGGATATCTCTTACGGATTTCTTACATTTTACGCCCTGGCCGCAAAAAGTGCAAGTAAAGCGTCCTGCGGCGCGCGGACTGTATAAAACCAAGATTTTTGTCCGATTTACATTGACTTGTGGAGCTGAATTGAGTATGATATAGAACAGTTTGATACTATGATAACTGAGGAGAATGTCAATTATGCTCACCCTGGAATCCTTCAAGGCGGCCCGGAGCGTTTTACAGGCCGTGCTGCGGCCCACGCCGCTGATCCACTCCCCCTACCTGTCCAAAAACTGCGGAAACAGCGTCTATCTCAAGCCGGAGAACATGCAGGCCACCGGGGCCTACAAGCTCCGGGGGGCCTATTATAAAATCAGCACCCTGACCCAAGAGGAGAAGGACCGGGGTCTGGTGACGGCTTCCGCCGGCAACCACGCCCAGGGGGTGGCCTATGCCGCCCAGGCCGCCGGGGTGGCGGCCACCATCGTCATGCCCACCACCACCCCCCTGGTGAAGGTGAACAACACCAAGGACTACGGGGCCAGGGTGGTGCTCCACGGCGAGGTCTTCGACGATGCCGCCGAGCTGGCCGCAAAAATGGCCGAAGAGGAGGGACTCACCTACGTCCACCCCTTCAACGACCTCACCCTGGCCACCGGCCAGGGCACCATCGCCTATGAGGTTTTCCAGGACCTGCCTGATGTGGACGTGATTCTGGTGCCCATCGGGGGCGGCGGGCTGGCCGCCGGGGTGTCCACCCTGGCCAAGCTGCTCAACCCCCATGTGGAGGTCATCGGCGTGGAGCCCACCGGGGCGGCCTCCATGCAGGCCAGCCTGGAGGCGGGCCATGTGGTCACCCTCCCCGCCGCCACCACCATTGCCGACGGCGTTGCGGTGAAGACCCCGGGGGACAAGGTCTTCCCCTATGTACAGAAAAATGTAGACCGGATTATCACCATCGACGACAGCGAGCTGGTGGAGGCCTTCCTGGACGTGATGGAGCGGCACAAGATGGTGGTGGAGAACGCCGGCCTGCTGCCGGTGGCCGCCCTGCGCCATCTTGACTGCAAGGGTAAAAATGTGGTCTGTGTCCTCTCCGGGGGAAACATGGACGTGATTACCATGTCCTCCCTGGTCCAGCACGGGCTGATTCAGCGGGGGCGCATCTTCACCTTCGCCGTCCAGCTCCCCGACCGCCCCGGCTCCCTGCTGGCGGTGTCCCAGATCCTGGCCGCCAACAACGGCAACGTCATCAAGCTGGAGCACAACCAGTTTGTCAACATCAACCGCCAGTCGGGGGTGGAGCTGCGGGTCACCCTGGAAGCCTTCGGCCACGAGCATAAGGACCAGATTCTGTCCGCGCTTCGGGCTGCGGGCTTCCGGGCCGTGGAGACGGACACCGGAGATTTCTACAATTAGGTTTGCCCTCTGCCGCCCGCCGGGGGCGCAAAAAAAGCCCCCGGCGGACGGCTATCTGAAAAGCGGCGGGCCGGCCGGGCGGTTGAGGACGGGTTTGAGCCGTGGGTTCGGCCTGGAGCAGTCGCTCTCCACATCCGGGGCCTCCTGTCCGCTGCAATATCCTATGCGCCGGGGCTGTCCCCAGCGCCTGTCCATAGAAAGGAGGAGCTTGCTATGATTAAAATTGCACCTTCCATCCTGTCCGCCGACTTCGCCAACCTGGAGCGGGACATTAAAAAGGTGTCCTCCGCCGACTACCTCCACATAGATGTGATGGACGGGGCCTTTGTGCCCAACATCACCGTCGGCGTGCCGGTGGTAAAGTCCATCCGGAAGTGCACCGACATGTTTCTGGATGTCCACCTCATGGTGGAAAAGCCAGTGCGGTATGTGGAGACCTTCGCCAGGGCGGGGGCGGACCTGCTGTCCGTCCACCTGGAGGCCGATCACCCCACCCGGATTGCCGAAGCCCTGAAGATTATGGGGGACTGCGGCGTAAAAAAGGCCGTTGCCCTCCGGCCCATCACCAAGGCCGAAGCCGTCCTGCCCTACATCGAGGAGCTGGACATGGTGCTGGTGATGACGGTGGAGCCCGGCTTCGGCGGCCAGGCCTTTATGGAGGACCAGCTGGACACCATCCGCAAGGTCCGCTCCATCATCGAGAAGTACAACCCCGCCTGCGAGCTGGAGGTGGACGGAGGCGTCGCCCCCGACACCGCCCCCCTGGTGATAGAGGCCGGGGCCAATGTTCTGGTGGCCGGCTCCGCCGTCTACGGGGCGGCGGATATTCCCGGGGCCATCGCGGCGCTGCGCACCTAAAAGGCCCCCTTGCGAAAGGGGGCTGTCACCGCCGCAGGCGGTGACTGGGGGATTCCGGTTCATCGAAAACCTTCCTGTAAACGGAATCCCCCCGCCACCTTCGGCGGCCCTCCCCCCTTTGACAAGGGGGGCTTTTGGGCGCAATTGTGCACCCCTACAATCCCTATTGGAGGTCCTTCCCATGCAGTACTTTCCCCCCGCCCTTGAAAATCTTGTGGAGCACTTTGCCAAGCTGCCCGGGGTGGGCGTCAAGTCCGCCCAGCGGCTGGCCTTCCATGTGCTCTCCCTGCCCGAGGAGGAGGTGGCCGCCTTCGCCCGGGCCATCATAGACGCCAAGGCCCACATCCACACCTGCCCCGTCTGCCAGAACCTCACCGAGGGGGAGGGCCCCTGTCCCATCTGCGCCAGCGCCAAGCGGGACGGGACCACCATCTGCGTGGTGGCCGACCCCAAGGACGTGGTGGCCATGGAGCGCAGCCGGGAGTATATGGGGCTGTACCACGTCCTCCACGGGGTGCTCTCCCCCATGAACCGCGTAGGGCCGGACGACCTGCACATCCGCTCTCTGGTGGAGCGGGTGTCCGCCGGAGGGATTGAGGAGGTCATCATGGCCACCAACCCGGACACCGAGGGGGAGGCCACCGCCATGTACCTGTCCCGGCTGCTCAAGCCCTTCCAGGTGAAGGTGACCCGGCTGGCCTACGGCATCCCCGTGGGCAGCCACCTGGAGTACGCCGACGACGCCACCCTGGTCCGCGCCCTGGAAGGGCGCAGGGAGATTTAAAAACACCTGGCAGGCCGCAGCAGGCCTGCCAGGTGTCTCGCTCTATTCGGTCTCTCCGCCCTCTGCCGGGGCGGTCTCTTCTGTTTCGGCGGTCTCACCGGAGTTTTTATCCTCGTCCTTGAGGACGCTCTCACACTCTTCGTCGTCCACTTTCTCCATGCTGCGCATGGAGATGGCCAGTTTGTAGCCCTCCGGGTCGTGTTCCATCAGATACCGCTCGTCCTCCGGGGGAACCTTCTTTCCCTTCATCATATTGGCGGCAATCTTCATGCACTTCATTTGGATATCCAGCTGCTCAGACAGGGCGTCCAGCTTGTCCTCCTCGGTCTCCATATAGCCCAAAATACCGCCGGCGTCCTTGTCCGATTGCTCTCCCCCAGACAGCAGGGCGGCCTGGAACCGGGTGTTCTGCTCCTCCATCTGTTCCACCCACTGGCGGGACAGCTCCAGCCGGTCGGTGGAGGGACGGGCGGGCTCGGACGACCTGTCCTCCGCCCTTCGGGCAGGACGGGCGGAGACAAAATCACTGTTCTTTCCCCGTAATACCTGTCGAATTTCCACTATGATTCCTCCTCATCCTCCAGCCCGTCCACCATAATCAGCGCGGCGATGTCCTGGCACTTCTGCTGGAGCTTCAACCGTTGGGATGCCGCTTCCCGTTCCTCCTCACTGCCGGCGTTGTCCGGAAGGTCTGAAGGGATGGACGTCAT
Organism: uncultured Bacillota bacterium; assembly: GCA_947650875.1. Lineage (GTDB taxonomy): Bacteria > Bacillota > Clostridia > Oscillospirales > Oscillospiraceae > Lawsonibacter. Next base: position 14,286 of record CANSXE010000005.1, read on the forward strand.
ACGCGCCCTGGCGGCCTTCTCATACAGGGCCATTGCCGCTTCAACCTTCAGCTCCTCCTCCCGTTCCTCAAATGTGCGGACCGTTTCAAACCGGTCAACAGAGCTGTGGGTTTCCTGGCTTGGAGCCGCTCTTCCCTCCGCTGTATCGAGAATCTCCATACAGACCCTCCTCTCATCTGTTCGTTCCTATAGAAATATCGGCGGATTTGCGCAAAACTTTAGCCCTTCACAGCATGACCGGGATGGGCCGCCGCACCGTCAGCCGTCCCGGCTCCACCCTGCACTCCAGGGCCAGCACATCCACCCCGGCCCGTTTGGCGCGGCGGAGGGCTTCACCGAACGCCGGATGTGTGGCGTCGTTGGGCTCCACATGGTCCATCCCCTCCATCTGAACGATGAAGCAAACTCCCGTCTCATAGCCCGCCCTGTGGGCGGCGATCAGCTCCTCCAGATGCTTCACCCCCCGGAGGGTGGGCGCGTCCGGAAAGCGGGCGGTGCCGTATTCCTCCAGCGTGACCCCCTTCACCTCCCAGAAGCCCCGGCGGACCTCCCCCAGCTCCCAGTAGAAGTCAAACCGGGAATTGCCATAAACCGTCTCCGGCCGCAGAAGGGTGGGGACAAAGCCCAGCCCCCCCGCCGCCGCCCACTCGTTGAAGACCTTGTTGGGGGCCTGGGCGTCCATGTTGATGAGCAGAGAGCCGCTCTCACGCGCCTTCTCCACGGCGATGAGGTCGAACCTGGTCTTACGGGCGGGGTTGGCGCTCTCCTCCAGCCAGACTGTTGCCCCGGGGAGGAGCAGCTCCCGGCACCGGCCGGTATTCTTCACATGGCAGACTTCCGTCCGGCCCCCCACATCCACATGGGCGATAAACCGGTTGGGTCGGGCCAGAAAAATACCCGGCAAAATGTTGTTGTAGATCATCTTTCATTTCCCATCTGATTGTTATTGTGTGGGCGGTATCCGCCCCTGCTGGAAATTCTATCACATCTGTGCTATAATGAACAGCACTGAATCGGGAAGGAGACTGCATATGTCCTGTAAAGAGGAATTTATCGAAATTTTCAAGGCCAACATCACCCGGGAGGGGGCGGACAAGCTGCTGGACTATCTGGAGCACAAAAGCGACTTTTTCACCGCCCCCGCCTCCGCCCGCTACCACGGGGCCTACGAGGGCGGGCTGTGTGAGCACAGCCTGAACGTGTACCACTGTCTGGTGGACTACCTCCAGCGGGAGCGGGTACAGGAGCTGTACGGCCTGGACTACAGCGGCGAGTCCATCGCCATCGTGGCCCTGTGCCACGACCTGTGCAAGGTGGGCTGCTACAAAAAAACCTTCCGCAACGTGAAGGACGACGCCACCGGCCAGTGGAGCAAGGTGCCCTCCTACACCTTCGACGACCCCCTGCCCTACGGCCACGGGGAGAAGAGCGTGTACATCACCAACGGCTTTATCCGCCTCACCCGGGAGGAGGCCATGGCCATCCGCTGGCACATGGGCTTCTCCGGCCCGGAGGACAACCGCACCGTGGGCCAGGCCCTGCGCATGTACCCCCTGGCCTTCGCCCTGGCCACGGCGGACATGGAGGCCTCCTACTTTTTGGAGAACGACGAGTAAAAAAGCCCTCTTAGCCCCGAACCGGCGTGTGTACCCGGAAGAAACCGGAGCACAGGCGGTCAAAATATACTACGGCGGGATGGGAGACCCCGGTGTGATAAACAAATGGACAAGCCCCAATCCCGCTTGACAATTCCCGCATCCGGTGATATTATGTCACTGTCAAAAATGGCTTTGACGGAGAAGCGGCCAAAAGAAGCACCCAGAGAGGAGCGCCAAGTGCTGAAAGCGCTCTGTGCAGAGGTTGTCCAGTACCACTCCGGAGCTGCCCGGGAGGACCGGGACAGGTGCGCCTGTTACAGCGCTCACGAGCGACGGCGCGAGCCGTAAGCAGGGTGGAACCGTGGGATGATATCTCACCCCTGAGTCACATTCAGGGGTGGGATTTTTTCTTGCCCCTATCAAAACAGGAGGTTATTCACATGGCAGAAGAAAACAATCAGTACACCTTTGAAAACGAGGAATACCGCAAGACTTACTGGCACACCTGCTCCCACGTGCTGGCCCAGGCCATGAAGCGGCTCCACCCCGAGGTGAAGCTGGCCATCGGCCCCAGCATCGACAACGGCTTCTACTACGACTTCGACACCCCGGAGCCCTTCACCGAGGGCCAGCTGGCCGAGCTGGAAGCCGAGATGCGCAAGATTTGCAAGGAGAAGCTGAAGCTGGAGCGTTTCGAGCTGCCCCGGGCGGAGGCCATCCAGTTTATGGAGGAGAAGGGCGAGCCCTTCAAGGTGGAGCTGATCAACGACCTGCCCGAGGACGCCGTCATCAGCTTCTACAAGCAGGGGGAGTTCACCGACCTGTGCGCCGGTCCTCACTTGGACTCCACCGGCCGGATCAAGGGCAACGCCATCAAGCTCACCGCCTGCAACGCCGCCTACTGGCGGGGGGACTCCAGCCGGGAGACCCTCCAGCGCATTTACGGCGTGGCCTTCCCCAAGAAGGACGAGCTGGACGAGTACCTGGCCAAGATCGAGGAGGCCAAGAAGCGGGACCACCGCCGGCTGGGCAAGGAGCTGGGCCTGTTCATGCTCCGGGACGAGGGCCCCGGCTTCCCCTTCTTCCTGCCCAAGGGCATGACGCTGAAAAACACCCTCATCGACTACTGGCGGAAGGTCCACAAGAAGTACGGCTATGTGGAGATCTCCACCCCCATCATGCTCAACCGCCAGCTGTGGGAGCGGTCCGGCCACTGGGACCACTATAAGAACAACATGTACACCACCGTCATCGACGAGGTGGACTTCGCCGTCAAGCCCATGAACTGCCCCGGCGGCATGCTGGTCTACGCCAGCGAGCCCCACTCCTACCGGGACCTGCCCCTGCGGGTGGGGGAGATCGGCCTGGTCCACCGCCACGAGCTGTCCGGCGCCCTCCACGGCCTGTTCCGGGTGCGCTGCTTCACCCAGGACGACGCCCACGTGTTCATGACCCGGGACCAGATGAAGGACGTGATCCAGGAGACGGTGCGGCTGTTCGACGAGGTGTACTCCACCTTCGGCCTGAGCTACACCATCGAGCTGTCCACCATGCCCGAGGACCACATCGGCACCGTGGAGGAGTGGGAGCGCAACCAGGACATCCTCAAGGCCGCCATCACCGCCATGGGCAAGGACTTCGTCATCAACGAGGGGGACGGCGCCTTCTACGGTCCCAAGCTGGACTTCCATCTGGCCGACTCCCTGGGCCGGACTTGGCAGTGCGGCACCATTCAGCTGGACAGCCAGCTGCCCGAGCGGTTCGAGCTGGAGTACACCGGCGAGGACGGCCAGAAGCACCGCCCCGTGATGATCCACCGGGTGGTGCTGGGCTCCATCGAGCGGTTCATCGGCGTGATTACCGAGCACTTCGCCGGGGCCTTCCCCGCCTGGCTGGCCCCCGTCCAGGTGAAGGTCCTCCCCGTCACCGACCGGGCGGAGGAGTACGCCAAACAGGTGGCCGCCCAGCTGGACGGCCAGGGTTTCCGGGTGGAAGTGGACGGCCGCAACGAGAAGATCGGCAAAAAGATCCGGGAGGCCACCCTGGAGAAGATCCCCTATATGCTGGTCGTCGGTGACCGGGACATGGAGAACGGCACCGTCTCCGTCCGGCACCGCTCCGGCGAGGACCTGGGGGCTATGACCCTGGACCAGTTCGCCGCCCTGCTGGGGGACGAGGTCAAGGAAATGACCATCAAGTGAGCATAAAAAAGCCCCCTTGTCTGAACCCAATGTCGTTAAATTAAGGATTTCCTGCACCTGAAAAAAGTGCCCACCACCTTTTACATTTTCAAAAGGTGGTGGGCGCTTTTTCATGGCTCTTATGTTGTTAAAATGTCGAAAGCTACCCGCATTTATTTTTCCATAGCCCGGTGCAGGAAGGCGACAATCTGCCCGCGGGTACAGGTAGCGGCGGGAGAGAAGTTATCGCTGCCTGTGCCGCTGGTAATCTTCTGCTCCACGGCCCAAGCCACAGCTTGCGCATAGTCCGCGCTGGTTGGAACATCGGTAAAATCAGCCTTACCAGCGGGCGAGGGGCTTCCCGCCGCTTTCCACATATATTCCATCGTCATGGCACGGGTACAATCGGTGTTCGCTCCGAAGGTGGAACCGGACACCAAACCCTTTTCAGCGGCCCACAGAGCTGCTTTATAAAAATAATCGGTAGTCTTAACATCGGTGAAAGGATTTGTTACCGTTGGATCCGGCGAACCGTTAGCACGCCACAAGAAAGTCAAAATCTGCGCTTTGCTACAAGTTGCGTTGGGGGAGAACGTGGTCGCGCTGGTGCCGCTGGTAATATTTTTCTCCACTGCCCACTGTACCGCGTCGGCGTAGTAATCGGTGGACTTTACGTCAGTGAACGTGCTGGAATTATTAGAAGAGGGAACGTCAGGGGTTATCGGAGTTGTAGAAGAGCCAATTTGCAACGAATCCAACGTGACTACAATGTTAGGAAGTTGAACCGGCTTCCCATTTGTTTGAAGATAGTTACTCCAATAACTCCCATCGGTTCTTACGGCACAAAGGGGGCCAATATCGGCATATGCTACATCGTCCATGATTTTCGTCGGTGTCCATACGATTTTATATGGATTGACCATGCCGGTACTCTTTAAATCTGTTTTTGTTGTTCCCAGCTGGTATTCATAATTATTGCCCCAGACCCAAAGAGAATTGTCTAGTTTCACTGCGGCAACACGTCTACTGCCATCGCTACTGACCCGTCTTACTCCATCCATAACTTTTACAGGCGTATCAGACGGCTCTGTTGAACCGATTCCCAATTGGCCCTTTTCGTTTTTCACCCAAGCCCAAAGTGAATGATCGCTCTTGATTGCAAATACATACGATGAGAAACCAAATGTCATGTCAAGCGAAAGAGAACACCATGGACTGCAGGATTTAAAGCTGACTGGAGTTATGTCAGTAGGGGTTCGAATCTCCTTAATTACACGTTTTATACTTTAATTTTGAAATGTTTGCTATTGGCCAGTGTCACATGGCATCCGAATCTAAAAAAGCCTATACTCCTTGAAGTACAAGGGGTATAGGCAAAGAACAACCCTACCTAATCTGAACAACTGACAACAATTTGTTCAGATTGGGCAGGGTCGTTCATTTTGGCGCAGCGGGTGGGATTCGAACCCACGTGCAGTTTCCTGCAAACTGATTTCGAGTCAGCCCCGTTATGACCACTTCGATACCGCTGCGTATATTTTTCGCAACATCAGCCCTCAAAAAGTGCCCCGGAAAAAGGAGAAAACTGATGGAGAGAACTACAAAAAATTTTCTTCCGAATGATACCCCCAAAGCCTTGCAAAATCAAGACTTTTCAGAAAACTGGTTCCGAAGTGGTCACTCGTTTTCGAGTCTGCCCCGCTACGACCACTCAAAGGAGCCTATTCAGAATACCAGATATTTGGGAAAAAATCAAGAGCTCTGAAAACTTTTATATCGAGGGTATGCTTGCGGCCTTGCAGCCGGTTTGGAGGGAATTTTATCGGTTCCGCAGGTCTGCACTGTTTTCTCAGACCACTTGCGGAACGGTCCGCAGTTTGGTATACTAGGCCTATCACACTGCCGGGTACGGCGGGATAGAAATGAGGAAAACAGCGGTGTATTCGATTGATTTTCAGAAGAAAAAGGGCTTTATCTGCGACATGGACGGCGTGATTTATCACGGCAACCGGGTTTTGCCCGGCGTTCAGGAGTTTATCCAGTGGCTTCATGAGGAGGGAAAATCCTACCTCTTTTTAACCAACAACAGCGGCTCCACCCCTCGGGAGCTCCAGCAAAAGCTGGCCCGTATGGGGCTTGACGTATCGGAAGAACACTTCTACACCAGCGCCCTGGCCACCGCCGCCTTTTTAAAGAGCCAGACTCCGGGCTGCTCCGTCTACGCCCTGGGGGAGGCGGGACTGCTCAATGCGCTGTACGACGCGGGCATTACAATGAACGACGTCAACCCCGACTATGTGGTGGTAGGGGAGAGCAAGTCCTACTCTCTTGACACGTTGACAAGGGCGATTAATCTGGTCCTTGGCGGCGCAAAGCTGATCGGCACCAACTCAGACGTCTCCGGTCCGGCTGAAAACAGCACCGTTCCGGCCTGCGGCGCGCTGGTCGCCCCCATTGAGATGGCTACCGGCACAAAGGCCTACTTTTGCGGCAAGCCCAATCCGCTGATGATGCGCACCGGCCTGCGTATGCTGAAATGCCATTCCGAGGACGCGGTGATGGTGGGGGACCGGATGGACACAGATGTGATTTCCGGGCTGGAGAGCGGTATGTCCACTGTACTGGTCCTCTCCGGCATCTCCACGCCGGAGACGCTGAAAACCTGGTCCTACCGCCCGTCTATGATTCTGAACGGCGTGGGCGACATTGTTCGCGCGGCGCGGGGAGAAGGGACAGAGGGGTAACTGTTTCGATTTGAGGGAAGGGACTCGCCTGAACAGGTGAGTCCCTTACCATTTGCAAAAGGGATATCCACGTCAATAGCGCGTTTTCCCATCAGCCGTGCCCGGCTGTTGCAAGCCGGGGAAAGCGGACCGAAATGGTTGTCCCGGAGCCGGCATCGCTGCGCAGCTTGATCTCCCCATGGTGGTATTGTGCGATGTGTTTGACAATGGAGAGTCCAAGCCCGGTGCCGCCGGAGGCCTTGGAGCGGCTTTTGTCCACCCGGAAGAACCGTTCAAACACACGGGACTGAAACTCTGAGGGGATACCGATGCCGGTGTCCCTGACGGTAAGGACGGCCCCCTGCGGCTGTGCGGAAATGTGAATCTCTACAGAGCCATGTTCCACATTATATTTTACAGCGTTGTCACAGAGGTTATAGGTCATCTCATACAGAAGTCCCCGCACGCCGTGCACCTGGGCGCTTTCCCCTGTAACGGAGAGCCGGACGTGTTTTTTCTCCCCGCTGTCCCTCAACGCCGCCGCCACGCTGTTGGCAAGCTCCAGAAGGTCTACCGGCTCCCACTCCATGGCGCCGCCCTCATCCAGCTGGGAGAGATGGATGATATCCTCCACCAGCGCAACCAGCCGCGCGGCTTCCTTGTAGATCAAACCGGAAAATTGCGGGATATCCTCCTGCCTGACCATCCCGTTTTTCAGCAGCTCCGCGCTGCCCAGGATGGATTGCAGCGGCGTTTTCAGCTCGTGGGACACGTTGGCGGTAAATTCCCGGCGGCTGCGCTCGGCGGATGCCTGCTCCGTCACGTCGAAGGCCAGCAGCACAGTTCCAATTACGGCTCCGTCCGATTCAATCCGGCTGACATCAATCTGAACTTCACGGCCGTTTTGTTCCGTTCGAACCTCGCCGTGTCCGTCCTCCAGGGCGGACAGAATAGCCTGGCTCATTTCATGTTCACGGTCTACCGTCAAAAAGTCCTTTCGGATGCAGGAGCGGTCCGTTCCGAACAGCTTCTGCGCCGCCGGATTGATGCTCAAAATTGTCCCCTTCTGGTCAAGCACGACCAGTCCCTCGTTCATGTTCCCTGTAATCTGCTCAAACTCGTCGGCCCTGGTCTGAAGCTCACGCACCTGGGCGCTGATTTGACTGCGCTGCCGTTGAATGCGCCGCAGCAGAGGGGTCAGTTCCTCATAAATATCCTGTTCCATCGGATGATCCAGATTCAGGCTGTTGAGGGGCTGGACAATTTTCCTTGACATCCAGCCGGCCAGCGCTGCGGAAAGGGCCACTGCAATCATTCCCACCAGCAGAATCGGCTGGAGCATCGCCAAAACCAGCGCCAGTACCGTAATCCGGCTGATGGAGATGCGCAGCACAGTTCCGTTATTCAGCGCTCTGGCATAGTACAGCGTCCGTTCTGTCAGTGTATCGGAGTAACGGACACTGCTGCTCTCGCCCCTGGCAAACGCTTCCTGAATCTCAATCCGCCCCCCGTGGTTTCCCATGGCTTCCGCCGGCTCAACGGTGTCAAACAGGACAGTGCCATCCGGCGCCACCCAGGTCAGTCGGTAATCCGGCGTCCAGGTATAGCGGTAATCCTGAACAGACAGCGCTTCCAGATATGCCTGTCCATGCTCCTCCACCGCGTAGGCCGCAAGCCGCAGCTCATCCTTGAGCTGGCGCTCCTGGGTCTGCGCAAAATAATCGTACAGACAGCCCATGATAATGCAGAGACTTGCCAGAAGCACTGCGGCAGAGACCAGCAGGATAGAGCGAAAAATTTTTCTTGTCATGGCCGTTCCTCCAGCCGGTAGCCCACGCCGCGCACCGTTTCGATCATCGCCCCGCAGCCGCCCAGCTTCTGCCGGAGGGTCCGGATGTGCATATCCACCGTTCTGGTCTCGCCGGAGTATTCCCCGCCCCAGACGCTGTCCAGCAGCCGCTCCCTTGTGAATGCCACACCGGGGGAGGAGAGAAACAGCCGCAGCAGCTCAAATTCCTTAAATGTAAGGGGAATTCGTTCTCCATTTGCCGTGACGGTATGCTCCGCCAAATCCACAGCCAGATTGCCCGCGGACAAAATGTTCTGTTCCCGTCCGGGCCGGCACCGGCGCAGCACCGCCCTGACCCGCGACACCATCTCCATCATGCCGAAGGGTTTGACCAGGTAATCGTCCGCGCCCAGGTCCAGGCTCTGGATTTTATCGTACTCCGCCCCCTTGGCGGTTGCCATTATCACGGGAATCCTGCAGGTCTCGCCGGCTGCCTTCATCTGCTTGAGCAGCTCCACGCCGCTTTGCCCGGGCAGCATAACATCCAAAATGACAAGCTCCGGCTTTTCGGTTTGCAGCGCGGTCAGAAAGGAATCGCCGTCCGCAAAGCCCCTGGCTTCAAAGCCGGCGGAGCGCAGGGTATAGAGCTCCAGGCTCTGAATGCTCTCGTCGTCCTCCACACAAAAAATCATGGGCGGATCACCTCCTCTCTTCAGGTCCATAGTGTTTTTCTGTCATTTTATCATAGAAGCCGCCCACAATCAATGCCGCCCCTCCGCGCTGCCGGAGACCGGCAAGGAATATTTGCGTACATACTGGGCGTATTGCTCCTGAAAAGTCTCGCTGCCGCTGCGGATATCACGAAGGGACTGGTGCAGGTTCAGATTGTCATGGGCCACGTCAATGATACATCCGGCGATATTGGAGCAGTGGTCCGCTGTGCGCTCCAGGTTGGTCAGCAGGTCCAGCCAGGCAAAGCCCGCGTCAATGGTGCAGTCACCTTTTTGCAGGCGGAGGATGTGCCGCGTCCGCAGCTGTTCCTTCATCAGATCAATGACCTGCTCCAGAGGCTCCACCTTGGCGGCCGCGGTCAAATCATCCTGAAGGAAGGCCTGGAGTGACAGGTCCAAAATATCGCATACCGCCGCGGAGATGGTGTCAAGCTCTTTTTTGGCCGCGGTGGTAAGGCGCAGCCCCTTGCTCTGCAATTCCTCCGCAGATTCTAAAACGTTGACCGCATGATCGGCGATTCGCTCAAAATCCCCAATCATTTTCAGCAGCTTCGCGGCCTCCCGGCTGTCCGTTTCGCTGATCCGCCTTGTGCTCAAATTTACAAGGTAGGTGCCCAGAATATCCTCGTAGTGGTCGGTTCTGTCCTCCTTTTCCCGGACAGAAGCGGCCAGCTCCGGCGAAAAGCTCTGTAAGGAGGACAGCGATTCCTTTAAGGCGGCCGCGGCGGTCTCTGCCATATCGACGGCCACCGTATGACAGCGGTCCAGGGCGATGGACGGGGTGGCAAACAGGCGTTCGTCCAGCTCGGAAAATACCTCCGGCTGTTTTGTGTCGGGAACCAGGGCGGTAACAAGCCGCTCCAAAAAGCCGGACAGCGGCAGCATCAGCGCCGTGCACAGAATATTAAATACGGAGTGCGCTGCGGCAATGCCCGCCAGAGAAACCGGCTCATCCAGAAGAACAGGATGGAAAAGCGCCGTGAGCAGACAGAACACCAACAGCCAGACCCCTGTCCCGATGATATTGAAGGAGAGGTGGACCAGCGCCGCCCGTTTGGCGTTTTTGTTTGCCCCCACAGAGGAGAGCATAGCCGTTACGCAGGTACCGATATTCTGCCCCATAATGATGGGAATAGCCGCCCCGTAGGAGATCTGCCCGGTAACGGCCAGCGCCTGCAAAATGCCGACGGAGGCGGAGCTGGACTGGATAATCGCGGTGAGGATCGCTCCGGCCAACACACCCAGGACGGGATTTTTGAACATAATAAACATCTGCTGAAAGCCCGGAACATCCCGCAGGCCAGACACCGCGCCGGACATGGTCTCCATGCCGAACATCAATGTGGCAAACCCCAGCAGAATCATGCCGGTATCCTTTTTCTTCGCACCCTTGCAGAACAGATAGAAGATGATGCCGGTCAGCGCCAGTATTGGGGTAAAGGAGGAGGGTTTCAGAAGCTTGAGAAACAGATTTCCACTGTCAATTCCCGCCAGGCTCAGTACCCACGCGGTAACGGTGGTGCCGATATTGGCCCCCATAATAATGTTGATGGCCTGTTTCAGCGTCATAAGACCGGAGTTGACAAAGCCTACCACCATAACGGTGGTTGCGGAGGAGCTCTGAATCACCGCTGTAACTCCAAGTCCCGTCAGCAGTCCGGCAATTTTACTGGCAGTCAGCTTTTCAAAGAGGGTGCGGAGCTGCCCTCCGGCCCGGCGCTCCAGAGCCTGTCCCATAACGCTCATGCCAAACAGGAAAAGGCTCAGTCCTCCAATCAGCGTCAGTACATCAAAGATGTCCATAGCAACAAATCCTTTCCATATTGTTGTTATACCGTTATTGTAACAACTTTATGTAAAATCTGTCACCATCGTTGTGTAAAATCTATGTAAAGTTAAGCGGCACACGGTAAGCTCCGTGTGCCGCTTTTCGCGCTCTATGGGGATTACTTATTGCTCCTTCTCCAGATGCCCATCTTCTGGGCGTCCTGAATGAGCTGCTCCCTGAACTGGGGGTCGGCGATGGAGATGATGGCCTCGGCCCGCTCCCAGGTGGACAGGCCCTTCAGGTTAATCATGCCGTGCTCGGTGACGATGTACTGCACGCAGGACCGGGGGTCGGTGGCGATGGAGCCGGGGGTGAGGGTGGGGACGATGCGGCTCTTCACCGTGCCGTCCTTGCCGGTGACGGTGGAGGACAGGCAGATGAAGCTCTTGCCGCCGTTGGACAGGTAGGCGCCCATGACGAAGTCCAGCTGGCCGCCGGTGCCGGAGATGTGCTTCAGACCGGCGGACTCGGCGTTGACCTGGCCGAACAGGTCCATGTCGATGGCATTGTTGATGGAGATAAAGTTGTCCAGCTGGGCCAGCACCCGCACGTCGTTGGTGTAGTCCACCGGTGCGGCCATGACGGCGGGGTTGCGGTCCACGTAGTCGTAGAGCTTCTGGGTGCCGGCGGCGAAGGCGTAGACCTGCCGGCCCTTGTCCAGAGCCTTGTTCCGCCCGGTGAGCTTGCCCGCCAGGGCCATGTCCACAAAGCCGTCCACATACATCTCGGTGTGGACGCCCAGGTCCTTCAAATCGGACTGGGCGATCATGGAGCCCACGGTGTTGGGCATGCCGCCGATGCCCAGCTGGAGGCAGGCCCCGTTGGGGATCTGCTCCACGATGAGCTTGGCCACCGCCCGGTCCACGTCGGTGGGCTCGCCGCCCCCGCCCAGCTGGGCCACGGCGGGGTTGTCCCCCTCCACCACGTAGTCCACGTCCGCGATATTGATCTCACAGCCGGTGAGACCGTAGACCCAGGGCAGATTCTGGTTAACCTCCACGATGATGGTCTTGGCCTTGTCCAGCATGTCGGCCAGGTGGGAGGCGGCCAGGGCGTAGCTGAAATTGCCGTGGCTGTCCATGGGGGTCACCTGGATCATGGCCACGTCCACGGTGACGTTCTCCCGGTAGAACCGGGGCAGCTCGGAGTACCGCATGGGGGCGAAGAAGCCCATGCCCTTACCGATGATCTTCCGGTCGATGCCGGAGCAGTGCCAGGAGTTCCAGGTGAAGTGGTCCCCGGCGTCCTCCGCCTTGGCGATCTCGGGCATCCACATGGTGACGCCCCCCCGCACCTTCACGTCGGTGAGCTCGTCCTTCCGGGCGGCCAGGGCGCGGTCTAGGGCCACGGGATGGTTGGTGCACCAGCCGTAGTCCACCCAGTCGCCCGACTTAACCGCCTTGACGGCCTGCTCGGGGGTGGTCAGCTTCTGCTGGTAAAGAGCTTGATAATCCATGATTTTATTCCTCCTGCTATTTCTTTGTAATCGCAATTTGATCCAACAATTCCATGATTTCCGCTTTCGTAAAGGTTTCTTTTTCGCTTTCGTTGAAAATCAACCGCAGCTCATAAAGCATAGCTAAATCCATGCGCTTCATCTCAGATTCACTCGGCATGGGGAGACCTCCTTTCCTCCGTTATCTTCCAATATCCAAATAATAGGGCTTCATCAGGCTGGCCTGTTCGGTGGAGTCCTTGGGCTGGTTTTTCCGGGGCGGCTCGGGGGGCATGGGGCGGTCCCGGCGGGGGGACTTGCCGGACCCCTTCTTTTTCTGCTGCTGGGGGGGAGACGCCTTCTTCGGGGGCTCCGGCTTGGCCTGGACAGGTTTCTGGCTCTTTTTGGCCTGCCGGGCCTTCTTGGGCTCCTCCGCCCTGGCCTGTTTGGGCTTTTGAGACTCGGCCTGTTTTTTCTTCCCCTGCTTCTGGGTCTTCTCCGCCGGCTTGGGGAGGAGACTGGACAGCAGCGAGCGCCGGGGGGCCAGCAGCCGGGCGGTGGCGTCCATAATGGTGTCGCTGCCTAAGGGATTGGGCCGGTGGAACTCGGTGTTGGGCATGGCGTCGCCGGTGTCCAGCAGGGCGCCGGGCCGCACGCCCCGCTTGGGGGCGGGGGGAGGTAGATAGTCGAAGGTGTCTTCAGTCTGCTCAATTGCGGGGGTGGAGGAGGGAAGGGGCTCAGCAGACCGCTTCTTTTTTCGGCGGCGCTTCTTTTTGGAGGAGGTCCTCTCCGCGCCTGACGCCGCCCGGGCCGCTTCCAGCCCGGCCTGCTCCGCTGCCCGGCGGGACTCCTCGGCGGCCTTTCGGCTCTCCTCCCGCTGGCGGCGCAGCTCCCGGGCGGCCTGGCGGGCTTCGGCGTCCTCCTCGTTGATGATCTTGCCGTTTTTGTCCCGCTTGGGGGCTTCGAAGACCTGCATGGGGTAGGGGTGGTCCTCAATCAGGGGCACCTTTTTGCCGATGAGCTTCTCAATGTCCCGGAGCAGGGGTTTCTCCCCGAAGTCGCAGAAGGCGATGGCTTCGCCGCCCCGGCCCGCCCGGCCGGTGCGGCCGATGCGGTGGACATAGGTCTCGGGCACCTCGGGCAGGTTGTAGTTGAACACGTGGGACAGCTCCTCGATGTCCAGTCCCCGGGCGGCGATGTCGGTGGCCACCAGGCAGCGGACCCGCCCGGACTTGAAGTCGGCCAGCGCCTGCTGCCGGGCGGTCTGGCTCTTGTTGCCGTGGATGGCGGCGGCGGAGATGCCCGCCTTGCCCAGGTCCCGGGCCACCTTGTTGGCCCCGTGCTTGGTGCGGGTGAAGACCAGGGCGTTTTTCACCCGCTTGCGCTCCATAAGGTGGGCCAGCAGATTGGTTTTGTTCCCCTTGTCCACCAGGTAGACGGACTGGCGGATCACCTCCACCGGGGAGGAGATGGGGTTCACCGCCACCTTCACCGGGTTTTTCAGCAGGGAGTTCACCAAGTCGGTGATCTCGGGGGGCATGGTGGCGGAGAAGAACAGGGTCTGCTTCTTCTGGGGGAGCCACTTGAGGATTTTGCGGACATCGTGGATAAAGCCCATGTCCAGCATCCGGTCGGCCTCGTCCAGCACAAAAATCTCCAGCTCCTCCAGGGAGACAAAGCCCTGGTTGTGGAGGTCCATCAGGCGGCCGGGGGTGGCCACCAGGATGTCTACCCCCTTTTTCAGGGCTTCCACCTGGGGATTCTGCCCCACTCCGCCGAAGATGACGGTGTGGCGCAGTTTCAGGTATTTGCCATAGGCGTCGAAGCTCTCACCGATCTGGATGGCCAGCTCCCGGGTGGGGGTGAGGATGAGGGCCCGGATGGGCCGCCGGGGGCCGGTTTGCGCTTCCAGCCGCTGTAAAATGGGGGTGGCGAAGGCACAGGTCTTGCCGGTGCCCGTCTGGGCACAGCCCAGCACGTCCCGCCCGGCCAGGGCGGGGGGGATGGCCTTCTCCTGAATGGGGGATGGTTTTGCATAGCCCTGCTCCTCCAGGGCTCTCAGAATGGGGGCGTTCAGCCCCAGGTCACGAAATTGCATTCAAAACTTCCTTCTTTTCATTCACAGCGGACAGTTATATCCGGTGTGGCCCGCGCTTTTGTGCCCTGCGGGCTGGGGTGTTATTTGCCGGACGCCCGCAGCCGGTCCATGACCAGCCGGGCGGTCTGGAACAGCTCCTGCCCCGGAGGGCAGTCCACGACCAGGTCGGCATATTTGCGGTAAAGGGGGTCGCGATAGGCCAGCACATCGGCCAGGGTCTGGCCCGGCTCCATGGCGATGCCCCGGGTGGACAGGTTTTGGACCCGCCGCGTCAGCTCCTCCAGAGGGACACGGAGGTAGACCACCGGCCCCAGCTCCTTCAGGTGGAGGGCCGCCCCCTCCCGGCACACGGCGCTGCCCCCCGGGGCGATTACGGTGTGCCGACAGGCCAGGGTGTGCACCGCCGCTTCCTCGGCGTCCAGAAAGGCCGCTGTCCCCCGCAGGTCCAGAAGCTCCTGGAGCAGCGCCCCCTCCCGCTCCTGAATGAGCAGGTCCACATCCAGAAACTGGTAGCCCAGCAGCTTGGCCAGCAGTACGCCTACCGTACTCTTGCCGGAACCCGGCATGCCGATGAGGGTGATGTTATCCAAAACCGTTTCCAACCTTTACATACAAATTCATTCTACAGTATACCACAACAAACAGGAAAAGAAAAGGGGGAACCGGATGAAAAGGAGTGACAAAACAGTTTAGACGTGATACAATCCCCAGTGGATGAAAAAGCGGGGGAGAAAATATGGATTTATTGGCGGCATTTGGCGTTTTTTTGATCTGTGTAGCGGGGTGCATGGTGGAGGGGCTCTCCCTGGTCTGGGCCTTGCTGGTAGGATTTCTCTGTTTTTTTGCGGTGGGGGTTCGCCGGGGCACGGCGGCTCCCGCGCTGATGAGGATGGCTCTGTCCGGAATGGCCACCTCCATGAAGGTACTGCGTATTCTGCTGCTGCTGGGCCTGCTCACCGCCCTGTGGCGGGCCGGGGGAACGGTGGCCTTTTTTGTCTGGGCAGGCGTTCGCCTGATTACACCGGGCACCTTCATTCTGGTGGCCTTTTTACTGGCTTCGGCGTTCAGCCTGGCCTTTGGCAGCTGCTTCGGCGTGGTGGGAACGGCGGGTGTTATCCTGATGGCCATCGCCCGCAGCGGCGGAGCCAACCTGATTGTGACGGCGGGGGCGATCATGTCGGGGATCTATGTGGGGGAGCGGCTGTCTCCGGCTTCCTCCTCGGCGGCGCTGGTTTCGGCGGTGGCAGGGGTGGATCAGCGTGATTTTCAAATGCGGATGTGGAAGACAACCCCTGTCCCTTTTCTGGTCTGTCTAGCCCTCTATGGAGGGCTGTCCGCCCTGTTTCCCATTCAACAGGTGGATGCTCAGATCATGACCGCTCTTGAGGAGGGATTTTCCCTTGCCTGGCCGGTCATTCTGCCTGCGGCGGCGCTGCTGCTCCTGCCCTGGATGAAGGTGAGCGCCATGGCGTCCATTGCGGTGAGCTGTGTGCTGTCCGCTGGCTGCGCCCTGTTCGTCCAGCATCTCTCCCCGGGGGAGGTGGCGCGGGCCTGTGTGCTGGGCTACCGGCCTGCCCTGCCGGAGCTGACGGAGCTGATGTCCGGGGGCGGGCTGGTCTCCATGGTTGGCGTATGCCTGATTGTAGTCTTGTCCTGTGCCTACTCCGGAATGTTTGACGGCACCGGTCTGCTGGTTCCGGTAACGGACCGGGTGGGGGCGCTGGCGGGGCGGATCGGTGTATTCGGAGCCGATGTGGCGGTATCCTTCGGCTGCTGCGCCCTGTTCTGCAATCAGACAGTGGGTATTGTAATGAGCGGTCAGCTGATGCGGGAGGAGTACTGCCGCCGGGGCCTGTCCAATCTGGATCTGGCGGAGCATATCGGCAATTCGGCCGTCAATTTGGCGGGGCTTGTGCCCTGGGCCATCGCGGCGACGGTCCCGATTACCACCATGGAGGTGAGCGCGGCCATCCTGCCGCTGTCCTTCTATCTCTACCTGCTCCCCCTGTGGAGCTGCGTGTCGGAGGGGCGGAGGGGCCGCCGGACAGCGGAAGCATAAGCGGGCCGCTTTGTCCTGCCGGGCGGTTCTGTCCTTGCAAAGTCAGCCGCTGCGGCGTATAATAAAAGCAAAGCCGGCGGGACAGGCCCGCCGGAAGGAGGATTTTGATGGTATTTATTTCCTGGAATGTAAACGGCCTGCGGGCCTGTATGAAAAAGGGATTTGCAGATTTTTACCAGGGGCGCAGCCCCGACTTTCTCTGTCTTCAGGAGACCAAGATGGAGCAGGGACAGGCCGACATCCCCCTGGGGGAGGGCGTACACGAGTTCTGGAATTCGGCAGAGAAGAAGGGCTACTCCGGCACCGCCATCTTTACCCCTCACACCCCCATGGCGGAGGCCCTGGGCATGGATATCGACCGGCACGACCACGAGGGACGGCTGATCACCCTGGAGTATGAGAAATTCTATCTGGTGTGCTGCTACACCCCCAACGCCCAGAACGAATTGAAGCGGATCGACTACCGCATGAGCTGGGAGGACGACCTGCGGGAGTACCTCGTGTCTCTGGACAGGACCAAGCCGGTGATCTACTGCGGCGATTTAAATGTGGCCCATGAGGAGATCGACCTGAAAAACCCAAAAACCAACCGGGGAAACGCCGGCTTTTCCGACCAGGAGCGGGAGAAGATGACCGTTCTCCTCTCCTCCGGATTTACCGATACCTTTCGATATCTCTACCCGAACAAGGAGGGGGCCTACTCCTGGTGGTCCTACCGCTTTCACGCCCGGCAGAATGACGCCGGATGGCGCATCGACTACTTCATCGTCTCAGACCGCCTTCGGGACAGGATTGTCCGGGCGGAGATTTTGGCGGACGTTGAGGGCAGTGACCACTGTCCCGTTCTGCTGGAGCTGGATATTTAATGAAATAGAAAGAAGCGATTACAATGAAATTATGCGAACTGTTTGGCGAAGGAAGGACTGTCTTTTCCTGCGAGGTCTTCCCTCCGAAGAAGGATGCCCCGGTGGACAGCATCTACAAGACCCTGGACGGGTTGAAGGACATCCGCCCCGACTTTATCAGCGTCACCTTTGGGGCGGGGGGCTCCCAGGTTAACCAGACAACCCGGGATATCGCCGCCCTCATCGAAAATCGATACCACATTCCGGCTATGGCCCACCTCACCTGCGTGGCTGCCGGGAGGGAGGATGTGGACCGGCTGCTGTCTGAGCTGAAGGCAGACGGGGTAGAGAATGTGCTGGCGCTGCGGGGGGACGTGAACCCGGACTATCCCCCCAAGGCCGACTTTAAGTATGCCGGCGATCTGGTGCGCTACATCCGGGAACGGGGGGACTTCGGCGTATCCGCCGCCTGCTACCCGGAGGGACACCTGGAGAGCCCCGACCTGGTGAGCGACATCCGCCACCTGAAGGAGAAGGTGGACGCCGGAGCCCAGCACCTGGTCAGTCAGCTGTTTTTTGACAATGAGGACTTTTTCCGCTTTTTAGAGCGGGCCCGTATCGCGGGGATTAACGTGCCCATCGAAGCGGGGATTATGCCGGTGCTCAGCGCCAGGTCCATCCAGCGGATGGTGTCCATGTGCGGCGCCTCTATGCCTGCCAAACTCACCCGCATTCTGGCCAGGTACGGCGACCACCCGGAGGCCCTGCGGGAGGCGGGGATTGCCTATGCCATTGACCAGATCTCCGACCTCATCGCCGGCGGTGTGGACGGCATCCACCTGTACACCATGAATAACCCCGATGTGGCCAGACAGATTGCCGGGAGCATTTCCTCCATCCGAAAGCTGTAATATTACGCCCCCTGACACAGGTCAGGGGGCGTTTTCATGGTCAGATGATAAAGTTGTCCAGATACCGCTTGGACAGGGTAATGGATTTGAGGATATCCTCCCGGCTGTCCTCAAAGGCCTTGTCCTCCACCTCGATGACGGCGTCGCCGGAGTAGCGGATATCGTTGAGGGCGGAGATAAAGGCGGCCCAGTCCACATCACCCAGCCCGGGGAGCTTGGGGGACATGTAGTCCAGCGGATAGGCCATCACGCCGCACTCGGCCAGCTTCTCGGGGTAGAGCTTGATATCCTTGAAGTGGACGTGGAAAATGCGGTCCCTGAAGTCGTAGATGGTCTTCACATAGTCCATTTGCTGCCAGACATAGTGGCTGGGGTCGAAGTTCAGGCCGAAGTTGGGGGAGGGAATGAGGTCAAACAGCTTGCGGTAGAGGGCGGGGGAGCGCATGAGGTTCTGTCCGCCGGGCCACTGGTCCTCACCAAAAAGCATGGGGCAGTTTTCAATGGCCACCTTCACCCCCTGCTCCTCCGCCAGCTTGATGATGGGAGGCCAGATCTCCTGAAAGAGCCGGAGGTTCTCCTCCTCCGATTTGGCCTGATCCCGGCCGATGAAGGTGCTCACCATGTTGACCCCCAGCTTGGCGGACGCCCGGATCAGGGCCTTCAGGTGGTCGATGGCGGCGGTCCGCTTGGCCGTGTCGGGGTCCATGGTGTTGGGGTAGTAGGCCAGGGAGGAGATGTGCATCCCCTTGCCGGTGATGTAGTCGGTCACATGTTTGGCGTAGGCGTCGTCCTCCAGCACCCGCTCCGCGTCGATGTGGGACACGCCGGCATACCGCCGCTCCGCCTTGCCGGCGGGCCAGCAGGCCACCTCCAGGCACTGGAACCCCAGCCCGGCGGCGATATCGACGGCTTCCTCATAGGTCCAGCCGTCCAGAATAGCGGTCAGAAGACCGAATTGAAACATAGGAACACGCTCCTTTTCCCGAATTTTGTGCTTTCAGCCTAAAGGCAAATCGGGGTTTTGTCAAGGGGAATCGGGAGATTCGTCAAAACAGAAAAATTCAGGGCTCAAATTTGCCGAAACACACAAAAATAAAAAAGTCCACAAAAGATATTTGACATTTCTGCGGTAAATCGTTATGATAGACATACAGGAAAAATGTAATGGATTACATTTTACCGGCCGGATGGGGGTGGACACAGTGGTAACGATTGAACGGGTCGCCCAGCGGGCCGGGGTGTCGGTGGCCACGGTGTCCCGCACGCTGAACAACAGCCCCGCCGTGAAGCCGGCCACCGCCCAGCGGGTGCGCCAGGCCATCGAGGCGCTGGGCTATGTGCCCAACCAGTCGGCCCGGAATCTCCGGCGCAACGAGAGCCAGGTAATCCTGGCCCTGGCCCCCAACTTCTCCAACCCCTACTACTCCCGCATCCTCACCGGCATCGGTGACCGGGCCTGGGAGCTGGAGTACAGCGTGCTGGTGTGCAACACCCTGGGCCACGCCAACAGCGAGCGGCGTTTCCTGAAGATGATGGAGAGCCACCAGGCCGACGGGGCCATCCTGCTGGGCTGCCACTGGGACTACAGCTGGCTGGCCCGGTTCGCCCAGCGGTCCCACATCGTCCAGTGCTGCGAGTACGTTCCCGATCTGGCCTGTCCCTCGGTGTCCATCGACAACTATGCCGCCACCCGGGAGATGGTGGCCTACCTCCAGGGGCTGGGCCACCGGCGCATCGCCATGATCGGGGCGGACAACCAGTACATATCCACCCGCCTGCGGCGGCAGGGCTACCTGGACGCCATGGAGGAGGGGGGGCTGGCCGTCCGGGAGGACTGGTACCGGCTGGCCGACGCCGACTACTCCTTTGCCTCCGGCCAGGCGGCGGCCCAGGCCCTGCTGGCGGTAACCCCCAGGCCCACCGCCATCTTCTGCGTGTCGGACATTCTGGCCCTCAGCGTCATCGCGGCGGCCCAGGAGCTGGGCCTGTCCGTCCCCGGGGAGCTGACTGTCACCGGCTTTGACGATTTGGACTACACCACCATGATGCACCCCCACCTGACCACCGTGGCCCAGCCCTGTCACGAGATGGGGCGGCAGAGCGTGGACCTGCTGCTGGACGGCCTTCTGGACCGGGAGGAGCCCTCGGAACAGCAGATTTTCCTGCCCTACCGCCTGATGGAACGGGAGTCGGCGGCGGCTCCGGACATTACAGCGTAATTTGCAAGGAATTTGGAATAATTGGAATAAAAGGAGCGGTTTTTATGTTAAATATCGGTATTTTAGGCTGTGGCAAGATATCCCAGGTCCGGCACATCCCGGAGTACATCGCCAACGAAAACGCCAATCTGGTCGGCCTTTTCGACCTGGACGCCCAGCGGTGTGCGGAGATCGCCGCCAAGTACGGCGTTAAGGCCTACGTCTCCGCCCAGGAGCTGCTGGACGACCCGGCCATTGATGCGGTTTCCGTCTGCGTGGCCAACTTCGCCCACGCCGATCTGACCATCCAGGCCCTGAAGGCGGGCAAGCATGTGCTGTGCGAGAAGCCCATGGCCATTACCCTGGAGGAGTGCGAGAGCATGCTGGCCGAGGCGGAAAAAGCGGGCAAGCGGCTGCTTATCGGCCAGAACCAGCGGCTGGCCAAGGCCCACGAGAAGGCCAGGGAACTGGTGGCGGCCGGGGAGATCGGCAAGGTAATCACCTTCCGCACCACCTTCGGCCACGCCGGCCCGGAGACCTGGTCCATCACCCCGGGGAAAAACACCTGGTTCTTTGACAAGAAGCGGGCCGCCATGGGGGCCATGGCCGACCTGGGCATCCACAAGACCGACATGCTGCGCTACATCCTGGGCCAGGACATTGTGCGCACCACCGCCCGGCTGCTCACCCTGGACAAGCGGGGGGCGGATGACCAGCTTATCGGGGTGGACGACAACGCCATCTGCATCTATGAGACCTCCGGCGGGGCCTTCGGCACCATGACCGCCAGCTGGACCTACTACGGCCGGGAGGACAACTCCACCGCCCTCTACGGCACCAAGGGTATCATGCGTATCTACGACGACCCCGCCCACTCCATCGTGGTCATCCCCAGGGAGGGGGAGGTCAAGTACTACGACCTGGAGAAAATCCAGACCAACGACGACCAGACGGCCTCCGGCGTGATTGACGAGTTTGTGGAGGCCATCGCCCAGGACCGGCCCAGCATGCTGGACGCCACCGACGTGATCAAGTCCATGAAGGCGGTCTTCGCCTCCATCCGCTCCTCGGAGGAGCGGCGGCCGGTGGACGTGGCCCTGTAACCTGCGTTAATAACCGCCACGCGGTTGTTATAAAAATCTATGTTATTGGAGGAAGAACAATGAAAAAGATTCTGGCACTCGCGCTGGCCCTCTCCATGTCTCTGACACTGGCTGCCTGCGGCGGCGGCGGCGACAGCGGCAAGAGCAGCGCCAACCCGGGCGGCTCCGGCTCCGGCCAGGGCAATGTATCCACCCCCGTCAACCCCGGCAATCAGGACGGCAAGAACACCGTCTATGTGCTGGGCCCCACCCCCGACCACGGCTGGACCGCTCAGGCCGGCACCTATGCCCAGGCCAAGTGTGAGGAGATCACCAAGGCCGGCCAGTACAAGGCCACTTACATCCCCGCCTCCTCCGGTGAGGAGCAGGTGGACCACTGCAACACCATCATCGCCAACGCCGACGCGGCCCTGGTTATCATGATGGCTCTGGACGACTCCGCCCAGGCCGGCCAGGAGGCCCTGTATGCCGAGGGCATCCCCTTCATTTCCTTCGACCGCATCATTGAGGCCACCGAGAAGTACGCCATCCTCAACGCCTCCGGCGACAACTGGCAGTGCGGCGCCGGCATCGCCTACTGGCTGCAGAAGAACGGCATGAAGCCCGGCGACACCGTGGTGGTGCTCCAGGGCGACAACGGCACCGTTTGCTCCCGCCGCCAGGAGGGCTTCGAGCAGTTCCTGAAGGGCGAGATCGAGTATCAGGACAATCAGACCGGCAGCTACAAGACCACCGAGACCTGGACCCAGGACCAGCTGAACGCCGTCTTCAACGGCTACACCGTGGTCTGCAACTGGTCCGCCGACGGCGCCTATGAGTACATCGCTCAGAAGTTCGACGAGATCGTGGCCGCCGCCAAGGCCAACGGCAACAAGCTGTACATCTACTCCATGGACGACGAGATGACCTTCGGTGTGCTCAACTACCTGGAGGCCGGCGCCTCCGCCGCCACCCTGGCCGACCTGGAGGCCATGGACGTGTACATCTCCGCCATCGGCGGCATGCAGGAGCTCTACAACGTCATGGCCGGTACTGACGACCAGTCCGAGCTGGCCAAGAAGTACTTTGACGACATGATGTCCATGTACTTCAGCCCCAAGATGATGCAGGACGTCATCGACACCGGCATGAAGTACCTGGCGGGCGACTGGAGCTACGAGGTCGGCTCCGGCGAGTATCAGCCCACCTGGATCGTGGACGCCGGCAACGTCAGCCAGTTCGAGGGCTTCCAGGGCCACTAAACCGAACATTCGCGAATAGAGCAAGCCAATGGAGCGGATGCGGGGTTCGCCCCGCATCCGCTCTCTTTCATCCGGGAACGCATCACGATGCGCCCGAAACGACATCGCTCAAAAAGCGGGCGCTTCGTGAAGCGCCCCTACAAACTCAACGGGGAGAGTGCATATGACTATCCTTGAAATGAATCATGTTTCCAAAGCCTTTGGCGGATCTCAAGCCCTGTCTGACATCCACCTGTCCGTGGAAGCGGGGGAAATCCACGCCCTTCTGGGCGAGAACGGGGCCGGCAAATCCACCCTGATGAACATTTTAACCGGCGTAATTCCTGCGGATTCTGGCTCCATCACCTTCGACGGCAAGAGCTACCCCACCCCCACCATCCAGCAGATGGAGACGGCGGGTATCGCCTTCGTCCATCAGGAGCTGAATGTAATCAACGACCTGACGGTGGCGGACAACATCTTTTTGTGCCGGGAGCTGACCAAGTTCGGCCTGCTGCGCCAGCGGGAGCAGGTGGCCCGGGCCCGGCAGCTGTTTGACAACCTGGGGGTGGACATCGACCCCACCGCCATGGTCTCCGAGCTGAAAACCAGCGAGAAGCAGCTGCTGGAGATCTGCCGCGCCCTCTATGTGGACGCGAAACTCCTGATTCTGGACGAGCCCACCACGGCCCTGTCCAACAACGAGATCGACCACCTGTTTGAAATCTTACGAAAACTGAAAGCACAGGGGAAATCCTTTATCTTCATTTCGCACAAGATGCCCGAGATTTTCGCCATCGCTGACCGGTATACGGTGCTGCGAAATGGGGAGTTCATTTCCTCCGGATATATAAAGGAGACCGACCCCCACTCCATCACCTCCGAGATGGTGGGCAGCCAGTATGTGGACGAGGACGTCTACCTCCCCCGGCCGCTGGGGGACACCATTCTGGAGCTGAAGGGCTACACCGGCCAGGGCTTCGACGGCATCGACCTGGAGGTGAAAAAGGGAGAGGTGGTGGCCTTCACCGGCCTGGCCGGCTGCGGAGCCAGCGAGCTGATGCAGACCATGTTCGGCGCCCTCCCCGCTCAGAGCGGGACCATGCGGGTCAACGGCCGGAGCCTGGAGGGCAGCATCGTCCGCTTTATGAAAAACGGTGTGGCCATGCTGGCCGCCAACCGGAAGGAAAATTCCGTGGTGCCTGACATGAGCATTATGGAAAACTTCTACCTGGCCGAGCACGAGCTGTCCGGGAAAAAGCCCTTTATCAGCAAAAAAACGGAGGACAGCCGCTATGCCGCCCAGAAGGAGAGCCTGCACATCAAGGCGGGGGACAGCTCCGACAGCATCCTGTCCCTGTCCGGCGGCAACCAGCAGAAGGTCTTTCTGGCCCGGTGGCTGAACATCGGGGCCGACGTGCTCCTGTTCGACAACCCCACCCAGGGGGTGGACGTGGGCGCCAAGGAGGAAATCTACCGGCTGATCCTGGGCTTTGCCGAGGCGGGCAAGACCGTTATCATCAACACCCTGGAGATTCCCGAGATTCAGAAGGTGGCCGACCGGTGCGTGGTGTTCTATGAAGGGCACATTGTGAAAATCTTCCCCCACGACCAGGTCAATGAGCGGGATGTTATGCTCTACTCCACCAACGCCGTGGAAACCAGTGAGGAGGCAAAATCATGAAAAACGAGAAAAAAGGACTTGGCGGAACCCTGGGAAAGGTGTGGTCCCAGTACAGCTTTATCTTTGTGCTGTTCATCATCATGATCGGCTACGCCTTCACCATCACCTCCAACGGCAACACCTTTAAGTGGAGCCACATTGCCGCCATTCTCTCCAGCCAGAACACCGTGATTGTGGGCACCATCGCCCTGGGCATGGCCTTCGTCATCATCACCGGCCAGATCGACCTGTCGGTGGGCTCCCAGCTGGTGCTGTGCACCGGCGTGACCATTATCGTCTTCAACACCACCAACTCCATTTTCCTCATGGCCCTGGCCGCCATCCTCACCGGCGCGGCCTGCGGGGCGGTGAATGGCCTGCTGGTGGGCTTTGGCAAGATGCCCCCCTTTGTGGTAACACTGGGCACCATGCTCATCTACCGCTCCCTCACCCTGTCGGTGGTGCGGAAGATCGACCCGGCCATCAGCGGCTCCTCCTCCAGCCAGTTCGCCATGCTCAGCGACAACAGCAAGTATGAGTTCCTGCGCATGAAGTTCGGCACCGGCAAGCTGGCCATGGGCAGCTTCTCCATCCCCTACATCACCTTTGTCTTCCTGATTATGGCCATCCTGTTTATCGTCATCTCCAAGAAGACCAAATACGGCAAGACCATCTACGCCGTGGGCTCCAACGAGAAAAGCGCCCGGCTGGCGGGCATCAACGTCACCTGGGTGAAGATTTCCGTCTTTATCCTCACCGGCATCTGCGTGGGTGTGGCCAGCATGCTCCAGGCCTGCAAAATCGGCAACGTCACCCCCGCCTCCTCGGGCGTCAGCTATGAGATGTACGCCATCGCCTCGGTGGTGCTGGCTGGCGTGAGCATGGCGGGCGGCAAGGGCAACATGGTGGGCGTCATCTTCGGCGCTCTGTCCTACACCACCATCAACTTCATCATCGTCTCCATTCCCGGTCTCAGCGTGGACATTCAGGACACCTTCCAGGGCCTGGTGCTCATCGTGGTCATCCTCATCCAGACGGTGGGCCCGGTGATTAAGGAGAACCTCCAGCGGGCTCAGAAGCGCCGCCAGGCGGCCGGAAAGGCGTAAGGAGGGGCGGCTATGCTCACCATCGCCTATATCGGCTTCGGCGTCAGCGTGCGGGAGTACCATATCCCCTATGTGGAGGGGCGGGAGGACATCCGGGTGAAGTATGTCTTCCGCCGGGCGGAGGACGTCCCCCAGTTTGCAGAGTACGAGCCCTTCTACCCGGAGCTGACATTTACCAGCAATCTGGACCAGGTGCTGGGCGACCCGGAAATTGACCTGGTGGTGGTCAATACCCCCGACCGGTTCCATGTGCCCTACGCCACACAGATTTTAAACGCCGGCAAGCACGCCCTGGTGGAAAAGCCCTTTGCCCCCACGGCGGCCCAGGCCCGGGAGGTCTTTACCCTGGCCCGGGAGAAGGGGCTGGTGTGCATGCCCAACCAGAACCGCCGGTTTGACGCCGACTTTTTGGCCGTGAAAGAGGTGGTCCAGAGCGGCAAGCTGGGCCGGCTGGTGCGGCTGGAGAGCCACTACGACTACTTTAAGACCAACGGCTGGTACGACCACCTGGGCACCCTCTACAACCTGGCCGTCCACCAGATTGACCAGATCATCAGCCTGCTGGGGATGCCGGAGCGGACCCATTTTGATGTGCGCTCCATCCACCACCCCGGCGTGGGGGACGACTACTACGACCTGGAGTTTTTCTACGGCAGCTGCAAGGCTTCAGTGAATACCAGCATGTGCGTTCAGATTGACTACCCCCGCTTCACCCTCCACGGCACCAACGGCTCCTTTACCCTGCCCCCGGTGATTCACAACTCGGGGAAGGCCAAGGTGGTGGGGCGGCACAGCATCAGCACCGACATGGCCCCGGAGGACCGGTGGGGCACCCTGGTCTACCGGGACGGAGAGGGCAGACAGGTGACCGAGCGGGTCCCTGTGGGATGCGCCCACTACGAGCGCATCTATGACACTCTCGTCGATGCCATCCGGCACGGCGGCGAGAAGTGCGTCCGGGACGAGGAGGTCGTCCGGGTGCTGGAAATTCTGGAGGAGGCCACCGCGGTGGCCCGCTCCCACGGAGGGGAAGGGGCATGAAGGAAATTCATCTGGGCACCATCGGCTCCGGGGTGATCGTCCGCTCCATTCTGGACTGCGTGCAGCAGACCGAGGGGGTCCATCTGGAGGCGGTCTACTCCCGGACGGAGGAGAAGGGCCGGGCGCTGGCCCGGGACTACGGCGCGGAGAAGGTCTATACCGATATGGGGAGCTTCCTGTCAGACGGGGAAGTGGATGTGGTCTACATCGCCACCCCCAACCTGCTGCACTATGAACAGGTCAAGGGGGCCCTGCTGGCGGGCAAGCATGTGATCTGCGAAAAGCCCTTCTGCACCAGGGCGGACCAGGCCCGGGAGCTGCTGGAGCTGGCCATGGAGCGGCGGCTGTTCCTCATCGAAGCCGTCCCCACCCCCTTCCTGCCCAATTTCCCGGTGCTGAAGGAGCACCTGCCCAAGGTGGGCCCGGTGAAGCTGGTGCTGGGCAACTACACCCAGTACAGCGCCCGCTACGACAGGCTGCTGGCGGGGGAGACCCCCAACATCTTCAACCCACAGCTGGCCGGCGGCTGCCTGATGGACATCAACTACTACAACGTCTACCTGACCGCTGCCCTCTTCGGCCCCCCGGACCGGGCGGAGTACTACCCCAACCGGTTTGCCGGCGGGGCGGACACCTCAGGGGTGATGGTGCTGGCCTACCCCGGCTTCACCGCGTCCCTGGCGGGGGCAAAGGACGCCCGGGGTGTCAGCTTCTACCACATCCAGGGGGAGCGGGGCTGCCTGCGGGTGAAGGACGGCAGCAACGGCCTGACCGAAATCCAGGTGGTCACGGAGACGGGGGAGGAGACCTTTAATCTCCAGCCCGACCCCAACCGCTGGCTCTACGAGGTCCGGGCCGTCACCAGCCTGATCCGCTCCGGCGACTGCGACACCGCCTACAGCCTGCTGCGGGACATCACCCTGCCCACGGTGGAGACGGTGGAGACGGCCAGAAAAAAGGCCGGCCTGCGTTTTCCCGGCGATCAATAAAGACAAACCGTCTCGGGCGGCCGAATTTTTCGGCCGCCCGTTTTTGATGTGCTTCGACGATTGAAATACCGGGGACGCTGTGGTACAATCAGGGAAACAGAGATGCGATTGCGTTTGAGGAGGTTTTTGTTATGGTATTGACGGAGCAATTCATCCTGCTCCAGGCACCCAACCCCGCAGCGGCGGAGAACGGGCGGAAACTGTGGAAAAAAGGGAGCTTCTCCGCCCTGCACCGGACCCGGGACGATACCCTGTATTGGGCGGAGTGCGCCGGCAGCGGCAAGAATCCCTACCATGTGTCCATTGACTGGGCCAACCCGGATGCTCCGGTGTGCCGGTGCTCCTGTCCCAGCCGGCAGTTCCCCTGTAAACACGCCCTGGGGCTGATGTTCCAGCAGCTGGCAGGCGGCGGGTTCGAGGAGGGGGAGATTCCCCAGGAGCTTGCGGACAAGCGGGCCAAACAGGCGGCCCGGGCCGCCAAAAAAGAGACTGCGGCGGACGCGCCCCCCAAGCCCAAACGGACCAACACCGCCGCACAGAAAAAGAAATTGGCCAAACAGCTGGAGGGGCTGGACATGGCGGAGCGGATGGTGGACGACCTGCTCTCCTCCGGCCTGGGGGCGCTGGCCGGAGCTTCGGCCCAGACCTATGACAAGCTGGCCAAGGACCTGGGCAGCTGCTACCTCACCGGCCCACAGACCGCGTTCACCCGCATCGCCCTGGCGGTGCGCACCGTTCAGCAGGACCCGGAACAGGCGGAAAGGGCCTACAACCAGGCGCTGCGCATCCTGGTGGCTCTGCGGTCCACCATCAAAAAGTCCCGGACCTTCCTCCAGAACAAGCTGGAGGCGGGCAGCTTCTCCCCGGAGGACTCCGCCCTGTTCGAAGCCCTGGGCGGGGTGTGGAAGCTGGAGGACCTGCGGGCCATCAGCTCCTTCCGGGAGAATGTGCGGCTGGTTCAGCTGGCCTTTGGCGTGAGCTTTGACCAGGCCAAAAAGGAGTATGTGGAGCGGGGCTGGTGGATCGACCTGGATGCCGGAAACATCTTCCAGACGCTGAACCTGCGCCCCATGAAGGCGCTGAAATATGTGAAGGGGGAGGACAGCTGCTTCGGTGCGCTGGAGGTCCCCGTTCTGTACATCTACCCCGGGGAGGGGGACCGGCGGGTGCGCTGGGAGAGCGCCGCCCCCCGGCCCCTCACGGCCCAGGAGCAGGCAGCCCTGCCCGCCCTGGCCCAGCCCAGCCTGGCGGCTGCGGTGAAGGCGACCAAGGGGGCCATCAAAAACACCCTGGCCCCCAAATTCCTGGCGGTGCTGGTTCCCGTCGGAAGGCTGGGGAAGGCGGGGGAGACCTTTGTGCTGGAGGACCCCGCCGGGGAGCGGATCGTCCTGCGGGACCGGCCCGAGGACGGCCCCGGCCACGCCTGCACCGCCCGGCTGGCCATGCTGCCGGAGGAGGTTCCGGCGGGCAGCGCCCTCTTTGGCCTGATGTTTTACCACGAGGGGGACCACTCCCTCTGCCTGCACCCCTACAGCGTAGTCACACCGGAGAAGGTTATCCGGTTACTGTATTGAGGAGGTGGCATCTATGAATTTACAGCCTCTTTATGACGTGAAGGAGCGGCTGGAGCAAGCCGCTATAGCCGGCGCCGGCCTGCTGGGGGAGGACTTCCGTCTCCAGCGGGCGGCGGAGCAGCTGAAGCCCCTGGCCGGGGCCAGCCCGGTGTTTGGAAAGATCGACGTGGGCCTGACACAGCTGCTGTCTGCCCCGGCGGGAGAGCGGTCCGGCCGGCTGCTGGACCTGCTGGCCCTGGTGGACGCGGTGGTCTACACCCAGGGGAAAACCGGCGCGCCCGGGGAGCTGGTCCCCCTGCCCACCGGGGGTGGACAGTATCAGGAGCTGTCCTACGGCCAGCTGTCCCCCCTCCTCACCGCCCTCACCACCACCGGCGGCGGGCGGATGGAAATAATCAAGTCCGCCTGGGAGGACCGCCCGGAGCTTTTCAGCGACTTCCGGGTGCTGCCCGCGGTGGTGGCCGGATTGGGGGACAGCTACGGCGAAATCAGTGAGCTGAACGCTGAAATTCTCAAGGCGCTCGGTCCTGCTTCCCTCCCCCTGTTGAAGGAGGGCTTCGATCCCGCCGGCAACAAGGCCATGGCCCGGCGGGTGGAGGTGGTCTCCGCCCTGGAGGGTGCGGCAGCTTCCCCCTGGCTGCGGGAGATTCTGCCCCAGGCCAAGAAAGACGTGCGCACCGCTGTTCTGGCCGCCCTGGGGACGAACCGGGAAAATACCTCCCTCCTGCTGGAGCTGGTCCAGACCGAGAGGGGCGCCAACCGGGATGCCGTCCTCCAGGCCCTGGCCGGACAGGACGGCGAGGGCGTCCGGGCCTTCTGGGAGAAGGAGCTGGAGAAAAACAGCGACGCGGTGAAGTTTCTGGAGCCGTCCAATGCGGACTGGGCCATCGAGCTGGTGACAAGCGGCCTGCGGCAGAGACTGGAGCAGTTCCTGGACGGCGGGAAACGCCCCACCTATGAGGAGGGCACCAACCTTACAACCTGGTGCTGGAGCCTGGGGCGCAAGGACTCCCCAATGATGCTGGACTTTTGGCGCTGGGTGGACAGCCGTGTGGAGAAGATCGACCGGATCAAAGACGAGAAGGACCGCCCGTTTTTCTTCGGGGTGAAGCTCACCGAGCGGCTGCTGGACATTCTCCGCCACACCGGTCCCGGCCCCCTGCGGGACTACTGCCTGAATCTGTTTGACAGCCACCCCGCCATGACCCGGTATCTGTCCGTCAGCTTCCCGGCCGCCCTGCTGTCCTGCCCGGCGGCGGAGGTCTTTGAGAAGTACGGCCCCTATATCCTGACGGAGGAGCCCACCCAGGACGCGGAACAGAAAAAGACCCTGAACACCGTCCTGCTCCGGGCGCTGGGCGATGTGTGGTGGTATCCTCAGGGGGAGCGCTATAACCTCTATGGGGGCCTGTCTACCGCCGAACCTC
The DNA here is from genome assembly GCA_947650875.1 of uncultured Bacillota bacterium. Taxonomy (GTDB): domain Bacteria; phylum Bacillota; class Clostridia; order Oscillospirales; family Oscillospiraceae; genus Lawsonibacter. The sequence continues at coordinate 44,804 of CANSXE010000005.1, forward strand.
TGGATATCCGGTGGATTGAGCGGCTCACCCGGGCGGTCTGCACCGACGTGCCCAGAAGGGGCGGCGCTTCCCCCTTCGCCTACTACTGGGAGGACGTGCCCGAGTTTGACCGGACCCTCATGCGGCTGGTCAACCCGGGGGACGAGCGGTGCCGGGAGCTGATGGTCCTCTATCTGCGAAAACGTCTGGACGAAACCGGCCTGCCCTACCACTACAGCCGCTGGCTGATTCAGCTGGGGGACAGTCCCCGGGGGCTGTTCGGCAAGGCGATGGCCAAAAACCCTTCGGCCAACCACCTGTATGTGGTGTGGAACCTGATGCACGAAGCCAGCCAGATGCTTCCCGCTGAGGAAGTCATCGCCCTGCTGGAGGAGTTTCAAGCTGCCGGCGCCGCCCGGAAACAGGCTATGGCCCATTTCCAAAAGGCCATCCCCTGGACGGTGGAACAGCTCCGGGCGGGCAAACCCTTCCCGGATTGGGACGACTGGGAGAAAGCCGGCAAATAATTGGAGGAATGAACCATGAAAAATGTACAGCGGCTCCCGGCAGAGGAGCTTTTCCAGCGGGAGCTGGACGCTTTAATCTCGGCGGAGACCGACCCCATTCCCACCGGATGGCGGATGTCCCCCCGGTCGGTGTTGACCTACATCCAGGGCAACACCACTGTCAAGGGCGTTGAGATTACCCCCAAGTACATCGGCAACAGGCGGCTGGTGGAGATCGCCATCGCCACCCTCCTCACCGACCGGGCCCTTCTCCTCATCGGTGAGCCGGGCACCGCCAAGAGCTGGCTCAGCGAGCACCTGGCCGCCGCCATCACCGGCGACTCCACCAAGGTGGTCCAGGGCACCGCCGGCACCACCGAGGAGCAGATCAAATACTCCTGGAACTACGCCATGCTCATCGCCAAGGGCCCCTGCCCCGAAGCCATGGTGAAAAGCCCCGTCTACCGGGCCATGGAGTCGGGCTCCATCGCCCGCATTGAGGAAATTTCCCGCTGCGCCAGCGAGGTCCAGGACGCCCTCATCTCCATCCTGTCGGAAAAGCGGCTGTCCGTCCCTGAGCTGGGGCTGGAGCTCCCGGCACAGAAGGGATTTTCGGTGATTGCCACCGCCAACACCCGGGACAAGGGGGTCAACGACATGTCGGCCGCCCTGAAACGGCGGTTTAACATCATAGTCCTGCCCACCCCGGCGGACATTCAGGACGAGATGGATATCGTCCAGACCCGGGTGGAGCAGCTGTCCGCCGGGCTGGACCTGAACGCCCGCCAGCCCGACGTGGACACGGTGGAGAAGGTGGTCACCATTTTCCGGGAGCTGCGCTCCGGGGCCACCCTGGACGGCAAGCAGAAGCTGAAGCCCACCTCCGGGGTGCTGTCCACCGCCGAGGCCATCTCCCTGCTGTGCAACTCCATGGCCCTGGCCGGCTCCTTCGGAGATGGCGGGATCATGCCTGAGGACCTGGCCGCCGCCCTCCAGGGCGCGGTGGTGAAGGACGAGGACAAGGACAAGGTGAGCTGGAAAGAATATCTGGAGAATGTTATGAAGAAGCGGGGGAGCCAGTGGCTGCCCCTCTACCGGGCCTGCCGGGAGCTGAACGGAAAATGAGCGGGCCGGTATTTTTCGGGGTGCGCCACCTGTCCCCGGCGGCGGCGTACCACCTGCGCCGGGCGCTGGACGCGGCAAAGCCCAGCTTAATTCTGGTGGAGGGCCCCAGCGATTTGAGCGGGCAGATGGAGTGGCTGTGCCACCCAGAGACAAAATTCCCCGCCGCCATCCTGGCCTACACCAAGACGCCGCCGGTGCGCACCGTGCTGTGGCCCTTCGCCATCTACTCCCCGGAGGTCCAGGCGATCCTCTGGGCCCATGAGCACGGGGTGGAGTGCCGGTTTATGGACCTGCCCTCCTCTGTATTTCTGGCATTCCGGGAGGACCCTCTCCGTCACGGCTCCGCCGTGCCGCCACCCCAAGAGGGGGAGGTAAGGGACACGGAAACGAGCGCCCCCTCCGGGGGAGTTGTCGAGGGGAGCGAGACTGAGAGGGCATCCACCGAATCGGTCTACAAGCGCCTGGAGACCCTCACCGGCGAGGACCACGACACCTTCTGGGAGCGAAATTTCGAGCAGATTAATAACTTTGAGGAATACCAGGCGGTCTGCAATACATTTGGCAATCAGCTCCGGGCGGCTTCGGAGGACAGCCAGTGGGACAGGGCCGAGACGGTGGTGCGGGAGGCCTACATGAAACGGGTAATCTGCCAGGCCGTCGGCAGCGGCGTGCCGACAGAGGAGATTTTCTGCGTCTGCGGGTCCTTCCATGTGGCGGGTCTGGAGGAAAATTCCCCCATGACCGACGAAGAGGAGGACGCCCTGCCCCGGACGGAGGCCTGCGCCACCCTGATGCCCTACTCCTACTACCGGCTCACCACCCGCTCCGGCTACGGGGCGGGGAATAAGGCCCCGGCCTACTTTGAGCTGCTGTGGGACGCCCTCAACGGCAAAGGTCCGGGGGAGGTCCCCTACCTCTACCTGACCCGGCTGGCTGCCGCCCACAGGAACGCAGGCAATCTGACCTCCTCCGCCGAGGTCATCGAGTCTGTCCGGCTGGCCCAGGCCCTCTGCGCCATGCGGGGGAGCAAGTACCCCACACTGTCAGACCTGCGGGACGCCTCCGTCACTACTATGGGCCATGGGCAGTTCTCCGAGCTGGCTCTGGCGGCGGCGGACACGGAAATCGGCAAAACCATCGGCTTTCTCCCCCAGGGGGTGGCCCGCACCAGCGTGCAGGAGGACTTTTACCGGCAGCTCAAAGAGCTGCGGCTGGAGAAATTCCGCACTGTCCAGATCCAGCAGCTGGACCTGGATTTGCGGGAGAAGCTGAATGTGAAGTCGGAGACGGCCGCCCTGGCCGACCTGCGCCGGTCCTTCTTCCTCCACCGCCTGCGGGTGCTGGGGGTCCACTTCGCCGCCCTCCTCCCCTCCCGGCAGGAGGGGGCCAGCTGGGGGGAGTACTGGGAGCTGCGCTGGACCCCGGAGGTGGAAATTGAAGTTGTGGAGTCCGCCCTCATGGGGGACACCATTGAAGGGGCAGCGGCTTTCGCCCTGAAGGAGCGGGCGGACAACAGCACCGCCCTTGACCAGGCTGCGTCCATCTTCCAGGACGCTTTCCTGTGCGGGATGCCCGCCGCCGCCCAGCATGCCCTGTCCATCTTGCAGGGGCTGGGGGTGGACGCCGCCGCCCTTGCCGACGTGGCTGAGACGGCTTCCCGGCTCAGCCTGGTGGTGCGGTACGGCGACCTGCGGCGGTTTGACGCAGAGCCGGTGATCCCCCTTGTAAAGCAGTTATACCTGCGGGCCTGTCTCACCCTGGCGGATGCCTGTATCTGCGACGCTCAGGCCGCATCCGCTGTGACCCAGGCAATGGACAGGTTAAACACTTTACAGCTCAGCCACGACTTTCTGGAGGAGGAGCGGTGGATTTCCCTGCTGGAGGAAATCTCCGACCGGGACGACCTGAATACCCGCTGCTCCGGCTTTGCCATGGCCATCCTTCTGGAGCGGGGCAGGGCGGACGAGGACCTCCTCGCCCGGGAGGTGGCCCGGCGGCTGTCACCCGGCGTGCCCGCTGATTTGGGGGCGGGGTGGTTCGAGGGACTGGCGGGGAAAAACCGCTATGCCCTCATTGCCCGGCTGTCCCTGTGGCGGCAGCTGGACGACTACCTCAATACCCTGGACGACGAGACCTTCCGCCGGGCGCTGGTGTTTTTGCGCCGGGCCTTCGCGGATTTCTCCCCCAAGGAGAAGAACGACATCGCGGAAAACCTGGGGGAAATCTGGGGCGTGAACCCCCAGCAGGCGGCGGAGCTGCTGATGAACGAGACAACAGAAGCCGAACAGGCGGTTTTAGAGAGCCTGTCCGACTTCGACTTTGACGATATCTGATGGGTAATATGCAGGGGCATACATTGTGCGCCCCTGCAGGCAGCGTGATGAGGTGATTTTATGTCACAAACTGAACAGCTCTCCCGCTGGCGGCTGATTTTGGGCGCGGAGACGGAGCAGTCCTTTGGCGGTATGGGGGGGATGCCCCTGTCCCGGGAGGAGCTGCTGATGGATTCCGCCCTGGGGGCCATCTACGGCGGACCGGGGGAGAGCTTTGGGGAATCCGGCCGGGGAGCGGGGAAGGGGCCGTCCTCCCCTGTGATCTCCAAGTGGCTGGGGGACCTGCGGTCCCTCTTCGACCCGGAGACGGTGGCGGTGGTGCAGAACGACGCCATCGAGCGCAAGGGCTTAAAGCAGCTCCTGCTGGAGCCCGAGCTGCTGGACACTCTGGAGCCCGACCTGAATCTGGCATCCACCCTGCTTATGCTCAAGGACCAGATTCCCAAGAAGTCCAAGGAGTCCGCCCGGAGCTTTATCCGCAAGATCGTGGAGGAGATCAACAAGCTGCTGGAGAACGACATGCGCCGGGCGGTGACGGCGGCTCTGAACCGCCGGGCCCACTCCCCTCTGCCCTCCGCTTCCGCTCTGGATTTTCCCTATACGATTCGGAGAAATCTAAAGAATTATAACAAGGAGTTGGGAGTTGTCATCCCGGAACGGGTCTGGTTCTTCGACCGTTCCAGCCGGGTGAACCGGTGGCACGTCATTCTGGACATCGACCAGAGCGGGTCCATGGGCCAGTCCATCCTCTACTCGTCGGTGATGGCCTGCGTACTGGCGTCCATGTCCGCAGTGAAAACCAGTGTGGTGGCCTTCGATACCCAGATCATGGACCTCACCCCCCTGTGTGCCGACCCAGTGGACCTGCTCTTTGGCTTTCAGATGGGGGGCGGCACCGACATCGCCAAATCCATCGCCTACTGCCAGAATCTGGTGGAGAGTCCGGCCAAGACCCTGTTCTTCCTCATCTCCGATCTGGACGAGGGGGGCAACCGGGCGGGTCTTCTCCGGCGGCTGGAGGAGCTGAAAAGCTCCGGGGTGACGGTGGTGGTCCTGCTGGCCATTGCCGACGGGGGCAAGCCCTATTACGACGCCCAGACCGCCCAGCGGGTGGCGGCCATGGACATCCCCTGCTTCGCCTGCGCCCCGGAGAAGCTGCCCGAGCTGCTGGAGCGGGCGCTGACCGGAGGGCTGGGGGCCGGCTGGGAGGTAACCCTCCAAAGGTGAGGGGCGGCCGCGCCGCCGCGTTGTGTCAATTCTCAAAAAGCGGTGTGGAGAGATAGCGGTCTCCGGTGTCAGGCAGCAGAACGACAATGGTTTTCCCCTTGTTTTCAGGCCGCTTGGCCAACTGTATGGCCGCATAGGCCGCCGCACCGGAGGAGATGCCCACCAGAATGCCCTCCTTCCGGCCAATGAGCCTGCCGGTGGAAAAGGCGTCCTCGCTGGACACGGGGAAGACCTCGTTGTAGACCCTGGTGTCCAGCACCTCAGGGACAAAGCCCGCGCCGATGCCCTGGAGCATATGGGAACCGCCGCGGCCCTCGCTGAGGACGGGGGAGTCCTTGGGCTCCACCGCCACCACCTGAATTTCCCGGTTCTGTTCCTTCAAATACCGGCCTACTCCGGTGAGGGTGCCGCCGGTACCCACTCCGGCCACGAAGATATCCACCTGTCCGTCGGTATCCGCCCAGATTTCAGGGCCGGTGGTGGCCCTGTGTGCCGCCGGATTGGCGGGGTTGACAAACTGGCCGGGGATAAAGCTGTTGGGAATCTCCCTGGCCAGCTCCTCGGCCCTGGTGATAGCGCCCGGCATGCCCTTGGCCCCCTCGCTGAGCACCAGCTCGGCTCCATAGGCGGTCATGAGCTGCCGGCGTTCCATGCTCATGGTGTCCGGCATGACAATGATAATCCGATAGCCCCGTGCCGCCGCAACAGAGGCCAGGCCGATCCCTGTGTTTCCGGAGGTGGGCTCGATGATGACAGAGCCGGGTTTCAGTTTGCCGCTGGCTTCGGCGTCGTCAATCATGGCCTTGGCGATGCGGTCCTTCGCAGAGCCGGCAGGGTTAAACGCTTCCACCTTGGCCAGTACCCGGGCTGACAGATGCTCCTCCCGTTCAATGCGGGTCAACTCCAGCAGGGGGGTGTTTCCAATCAGTTCATCTGCGGATGTATAGATTTTTCCCATGATAAGCACCTCCGGTTAATATATAATATTGTATCATTTTGTGTATCACTTCAGAAAAGCAGACACGCGGCGCGTGTCTGCTTTGCCTATACCCTCCTCCAGGTGGAGGGGCTGAACAGGACCAGGATGGGGAAAATCTCCAGCCGGCCCACGATCATGCACAGGGACATGACCCCCTTGGACAGCCCGGAGAAGGCGGCGAAGTTGCCGCTGGGGCCGATGGCTTCCAGGCCGGGGCCCACGTTGCTGACGCAGGTGAGGGCGGCGCTGAAAGAGACGGCGAAGGACTGGCCGTCCAGGGAGATCACCAGGGCGGCGGCGAAGATGGTAATCACATAGGCCCCCAGGAAGACCAGCAGGGTGTGGAGGGTGGCCTCGCTCACCAGCTTGCCGTCCAGCTTGACCACCTCCACGCTGCGGGGGTGGGTGATCCGGTGAATTTCCCGGCGGATGGCCCGGAGGAGGATGAGCACCCGGGAGCACTTCATGCCGCCGCCGGTGGACCCGGCGCTGGCCCCGCAGAACATGAGCAGAACAATAATCATCTGGGAGAACTGAGGCCACAGCACAAAGTCGGCGGTGCCGAAGCCGGTGGTGGAGATGATGGAGGCCACCTGAAATACGGTGTACCGCAGGCTCTCCCACAGGCCGGCGTAGACCCCCAGGTTGGAGATGGTGAGGATCGCCGTGGCCCCTGCCACCACCCCCAGGAAGAATTTCAGCTCGTCGCTGGCCAGGGCGTCCCGCCATTTTTTGGTCAAAATCAGAAAGTAGACGGCGAAGTTGATGGAGAACAGCAGCATGAATATCGTAATGATGATATCAATGGGTACGCTGTTGTAGGCCCCCACGCTGGCGTTCCGGTTGGAGAAGCCCCCGGTGCCCGCGGTGGAAAAGGCGTGGATGAAGGAGTCGTACAGGGGCATGCCGGCGATTTTCAGGCAGAGGACCTCCAGAGTGGTGAGGACGAAGTACATGGTGTACAGAATTTTGGAGGTTTGGGACTGCTTGGGCACCAGCTTGGAAAACACCGGGCCCGGGGTCTCCGCCTGGGTGAGGTAGTGGGAGCGGATGCCCAGCTTGGGCACGATAGCGGTGGCCAGCACCAGCACCCCCATGCCCCCCAGCCAGTGGGTGAAGGCCCGCCAGAACAGGATACCCTTGGGCAGGGCCTCAATATCGGTGAGGATGGTGGAGCCAGTGGTGGTAAAGCCGGAGCAGGATTCAAAGATGGCGTCCATGGGGGTGGCGAACCAGCCGGAGAACAGGAAGGGCAGGGCGCCCACCAGGCCGGTGAAAATCCAGATCAGCCCTACCGCCACAAAGCCCTCCCGGGTGAAAAACTGCTGCCGGGCGGGCAGGGCGGACAGGGCCAGGCCCACGGCGGCCACAATGGCGATGGAGAGCAGAAAGGGCAGGAGGTCCTCCCGGTAGAGCAGGGCCACCGCCAGGGGCAGGACCAGGGCGGCCGCCTCCAGCAGCAGCACCCGCCCCACCAGCTTTAAAACCAGCTTTATATTCATGCCCCGGCCCCTCCCAGGTTCGGCTCAGCGCCGTAGATGTCGTTCAGGTCCAGCACGCCGCCCCCCCGGGCGATGATAATGACCCGGTCCCCCTCCTGGAGGGAGGAGGAACCCTGGGGGATGATGATATCGTTGCCCCGGACGATAACGGCCAGCAGCACCCCGGGGCGCAGCTTCAGGTCCTTGAGGGGGACGCCCAGGTGCCGGGTGCCCGGCCCCACAGTGAACTCCATGGCCTCCGCCCCGCCGTCAGCGATGCGGTGAAGGGAGTTCATCACGCTGCCCTGGGAGTTTTGCAGGCCCCGCACCACATGGACAATGTTGGAGGCGGTGACAAATTTGGGTGAGATCACGCTGTCCAGGCCCAGGGAGCGGACAATGCCGGCGTAGTTCTGCCGGTTGCATTTAGTGATGACCTTCTTAATCCCCTGCTGCATGGCGTAGAGGGAGATAATGAGGTTGTCCTCATCCCGGTCGGTGAGGGCCACGAAAGCGTCGCTGGCGGTGAGGTTCTCCGACTCCAGCAGCTCGGAGTCGGTGCCGTCGCCGCAGATGACGGTGACCCGGGGGAACCGCTCGCTGATGACCCGGCAGCGCTCCTCGTTGTGTTCAATAATTTTCAGGCGGAGACCCAGGTGGTCCAGAATGGCGGCCAGATACATGGACACCTTGCCGCCCCCCACCAGGAAGACCTGCTTCACCTTGGGGGCGTAGCGGCCCAGCTGGCGGAAAAACTGGTCCAGGCTGTCCGGCCGGCCCACCATATACAGCTTGTCCCCCGCCTTGGGGACAAAGGAGCCGTTGGGGATGGACACCTCGCCCCCCCGCTCCACGGCGCAGAACAGCAGAGACAGCTTCTTTACCTTGTCAGGCAGGGCGTGGAGGGGGGCGTCCACCAGGAAGTCGCCCTCCTGAAGGCGGAAGCCCATCAGCTCCACCTTGCCCCGGCAGAAGGTCTCGATGTTGGCGGCGGAGGGGAAGCGGAGCAGCCGGGATATCTCCACGGCGGTGGTGTTCTCCGGGTTGATGGCCATGTCGATTTTCAGGTTGCGGCGCAGCTCGCCCACGCTGCTGGTATACTCCGGGTTGCGGATACGGGCGATGGTGTATCTGGCTCCCAGGTCCTTGGCGGTGAGACAGCACACCATATTCACCTCGTCGGCGTTGGTGGCGGCCACCAGCAGGTCGGCCCGGTCCACCCCCGCCTCCCGCAGGGCGGCGGCGGAGACGCCGTTGCCCCGGACGGTCATGATGTCCAGCTGATCGCCGGCCCGGCGCAGGGCCTCCTCGTCGCTGTCCACCACGGTGACGTTGTGTTCCTCCTTGACCAGCTGCTCGGCCAGGGAGAAGCCCACCTTGCCGCTGCCTACAATGACAATATCCATTTAAATTTATCCTTTCTTGAAACAGACAGTAGGGGCCGCCCCCCTGGGCGGCCCGTCGATGATTGGAGGTGGGCCGCCCAGGGCGGCGGCCCCTGCAGGCGGATATGGAACCGGTTAAATGGTCCACTCCCCGTGGACTACGCCCACAAGATACCGGTGCTCCCCCTCGGGCAGAAAGACCAGCTTGAGGGAGGACCAGTCCAGACCGTCGTTTACCGGGTCGGCACTGGGGAAGCTGAAATCCACAAAGCGGCAGTCGGGGTAGGTCTCAACCAGGTTCTCCAGGGCGTTGCCCCCGGTCATAATCCGGTCCACGCCGATTTGCGGAACCTGAGTGTAGTCCCTGTCATAGACGTACCGATCAAAGTACTGGAGTATGGTCATCTGAATGGGGTCGCCCCGGCCGTCCTCGAAGCCCCAGGTGTATATAGTTTGGTCCTGGGCCAGGTTTTTGATTTGCTCAGATGTAAAGGTCAGGTCGTTGTCCGGGTCTACCGTGGAGTAGGGGGTAAAGGTAACGCCCCGCTCCGGGTGGACGTAAGCGGCAAGGGTGGTCCAGTCCTGCCGCTGAAGACAGCGGTTGACGGCACAGGCGGCGCCCAGCAGGGAAAAATTGTCCTCCGGGTCCGGCGTGTCTGGAGAGGACGAGACTGCGGCAGAGCTGCTGCCCTCCGGCTGGGATACGCCGGGGGGAGACGGAAAATTGTTGGGAGAGTTGTTGAGGGCAGGCGGGGAAGTTTCTTCCATCAGATTAATGGGCAGCAGAATTCCCACCAGCAATCCAATCGCTAAAGACAGGATGCAGGGAAAAATCAAAAATCGTTTCAAGGGTAAGTCCTCCTTACAGGGGGTCGGCAGGGATAAGACAATTTTGGTACGTCTACATTATAGGACGAAAACAGGAAAAGGTCAAGACACAATACAAAAAGGGACCTTGAAAATCGGAGTATTTTATGGTAAAATAGCACATAAAATAAAATGGGGGAGGGCGTCTGTATGAATGAACAGACAAGACAGAGACAATTTCATATCCAGTGCACCCAGGGAGAAGTGGGAGGATACTGCATCCTGCCCGGCGATCCGGGCCGGTGCGAGGCCATCGCCCGGCACTTCGACAGCCCGGCCCATGTGTGTACCAACCGGGAGTATGTCATCTTCACCGGCACGCTGCTGGGGGAGAAGGTGAGCGTGGTGTCCACCGGGATTGGGGGTCCCTCCGCCGCCATCGCCATGGAGGAGCTGGCCAACATCGGCGTCCACACCTTCGTCCGGGTGGGCACCTGCGGAGGGATCGACCTGTCCGTTCAGAGCGGCGACGTGGTGGTGGCCACCGGGGCGGTCCGTATGGAGGGCACCAGCCGGGAGTACGCCCCCATCGAGTGGCCCGCCGTCCCCGACTTCGCCGTTACCGCCGCCCTGGTGGAAGCCTGTAAAAGGCTGGGCTGCTCCTGGCACGCCGGAGTGGTGCAGTGCAAAGACTCCTTCTACGGCCAGCACTCCCCGGCCCGGATGCCGGTGAGCTATGAGCTGGAGCAGAAGTGGGAGGCCTGGAAGCGGCTGGGAGTGCTGGCCTCTGAGATGGAGTCCGCCGCCCTCTTTGCCGTGGCGGCCAGCCGGAGGGTGCGGTGCGGCTCGGTGTTTCACGTCATCTGGAACCAGGAGCGGGAGAAGGCCGGCCTGGACCAGAAGGAGAGCCACAACACAGAGATTGCAATTACCGCCGGAGTGGAGACGCTCAAGCTGCTGATTGAACAGGACCGGGCACAGCGCTAGGCCCGCAGCTTGCCGCAGTCCCCTGGCAATAGCAGCGTTACGAATGATATGAAGCACTCCACACCTCCTGCATGGATGGCTGAGCATCCGCCTTAATCGTCCCATTGCCCTGACCGGAGCGGCCAAAAGGGTTGACATACCCCCAAATTTCTGCTACATTATAAATAGAGTTTACAATTGTATATTTAGAGAGGCGTTCATTAAGTTACCCCTGTGGTACGGCATCTGCTGTATGGTAGCTTTTGGGTGCCTTTTATTTTTAATCTTTGGATAAAATGGGAGGAGACGATATGAACAACAATATGACCCAGGGAAACATTGCCAGGGCACTGACGGCTTTTACCGTGCCGCTGATTCTCAGCGGGGTGTTCCAGCAGCTGTTTAACTGGGTGGACGCCTTTATCGTGGGCAACGCAGAGGGGGAGCTGGCTCTGGCGGGAATTGGCGCGGTCACCTCCACCTACAGTATGTTCGTGATGATAATAGTAGGATTTACCTCCGGGCTGTCGGTGCTGGCCGCCCAGCGGTTCGGAATGGGACGGATAGAGGACTTAAAGTATATCCTGGCCTTTTTCAGCATGGCGCTGGGGGCGCTGTTTCTGGTGGTTTGTGCAATGGGAGCGGTGTTTGTGGAGGACATTCTGGTCATGATGGACACACCGGAAAATATCTTCCTCCATGCCAAGCACTATCTGCAAATCATGTTTGCCGGAATTCCCTTTCTGGTAGTTTACAATACCTTCTGCGCCGTCCTGCGGGGACTGGGGGACAGCCGGGCGCCTTTTGTATCTGTGCTGGTCTGTTCCGTCATCAATGTGGTGCTGGACCTGATTTTTGTGGCCGGGCTGCGGTGGGGCACAGGGGGAGCGGCAATTGCAACAGTGCTGTCTCAGATTGCCATGACTGTATACCTGGTGTGCTACGCGGTCTGGCGGTATCCCGTCCTGCGGCCGGGCTCTGTTCGGGATCTGTTTAACCGGGGAACCGCCGGGGAAGGAACTCGCTTCGGACTGCCGCCGGCCATCCAGTCCGGGACCACGTCCTTTGGAAATATCATTCTTCAGCGGTTTATGAACGGCTTTGGGGACCAGATAGTGGCCGCTGTCACCACAGCCTACCGGGTGGACACGGTGCTGCTGCTGCCTATCATCAACTTTGGCTCAGGTATCGCCACCGTCGCAGCCCAGAATATCGGGGCGGGCCGTCCAGACCGGGCCAGGCAGGCGCTGAAGACCGGGGCGGCGATGATCGCAGGGGTGTCGGTTTTCATGACCCTCTTGATTGTTCTGACTGGGAAATACCTGATTGCCATGTTTGGCCTTACCCCGGAATCGGTGGAGATTGGCAGACAGTTTTTTGTTCAGATTGCCAGCTTCTATGTGGTGTACGGTCTGGCCATGGCGGTGCGTGGTTATCTGGAGGGGCTGGGGGACATGACCTTCTCCGGTATGGCGGGAATTGCTGCCCTGCTGGTGCGCATCTCGGTCTCCTACGCCTGTGTGGGGGTGTTTGGCAGAATGGTGATTGCCTACGCGGAGGCCTTTTCCTGGGTGGTGCTGTTGGTACTGTATCTGCTGCGGTATGCCTGGAAGAGCCGCGGACGGACAGACCGGTAAATTGAGTGTGGCGGAGACAGCGCAGCAGCGCTGTCTCCGGCCGGGAAAACCGTCAAGATTTTTGTCAAAAAAGATTGACATTTTAGGCATAACCCGCTATAGTGTATCTCGCTATCCGTGAAAGCCGGTCAACGCGCCCGACGTCCCCCCTGGACAGAGGGCCCGCCCGGTGAATAAATCGAGGGAGCTGACAAAGTAATTTAAAAAGAAATGGGGGAGGATACATGTCCAAGGAGTTGATCCGCCTGACCGACTGCGTCATGGCGTTCGACGACGAGGTTGTACTCGACAAAATCAATTTAAGCATCAAGGATAAGGAATTCCTCACACTGCTCGGACCCAGCGGGTGCGGCAAGACCACCACGCTCAGAATTATCGGTGGTTTTCAAACGCCTACCTCTGGAGATGTTTTGTTCGACGGGGTGAGGATTAATGCTGTCCCGCCCCACAAACGGACCATCAACACGGTGTTCCAGAAATACGCCCTGTTCCCGCACCTGAACGTGTATGAGAACATCGCCTTCGGCCTGCGCATCCCCAAGGCGGATGCCGGCGGCCGGAGGGTGAAGCTGCCCGAGGAGGAGATCGACCTGCGGGTGACGGAGATGCTGGAGGTGGTCAACCTGCGGGGCTTTGAGAAGCGCCGGACCACCCAGCTGTCCGGCGGACAGCAGCAGCGGGTGGCCATCGCCCGGGCGCTGGTGAACCGGCCCAAGGTGCTGCTGCTGGACGAGCCCCTGGGGGCGCTGGACTTAAAGCTGCGCAAGGACATGCAGAACGAGCTCAAACGCATCCAGAAGGCCATGGAGATCACCTTTGTCTACGTCACCCACGACCAGGAGGAGGCCCTGGCCATGTCCGACACCGTGGTGGTCATGGACGCCGGACGCATCCAGCAGATCGGCTCCCCCGAGGACATCTACAACGAACCGCGCAACGCCTTTGTGGCCGACTTCATCGGGGAGTCCAACATCATCGACGGCATCATGCGCTCCGACGGGGTGGTGGAGATCTTCAACCGGCGTTTCCAGTGTCTGGACAGCGGATTTGAGAAGGACGAAGCGGTGGACGTGGTCATCCGGCCTGAGGACGTGGACATTGTCCCCGAGGACCAGGGCCAGCTGAAGGGCATCGTCACCTCCGTCACCTTCAAGGGGATGCAGTACGATATTATTGTGGACTTCTATGGCTTCAAATGGCTGATTCAGACCACCGACCTGTCCCCGGTGGGCAGCCGCATCGGCATCAAGA